>NZ_BIMR01000061.1 GCF_004306155.1 Cellulomonas biazotea | reverse complement strand
GTCATGACGACCGCCTCCGCCTGTCGAGCGGTCGTCATGACGGGGTCGTCGTCCGATCGGCGGGGCGGTGGCAGGATCGCGCCATGGACGACGACGTCAACCCGGCGACCGACGCACCCGACGTGCTGGGCGACGGGTGGACCGCCCGGACGCTCCCCCTGCGGCCCGACGACCGCTCACGCGGGGGCGTCGACCCCGTCGCGACGCTCGTCAGCCCGGCCGGCACGCTCGGCCCGGCCGGCACGCTCGGCCCGGCCGAGCCGGGTCGCGCCGGGTCCGGGCGTCCGCGCCACGACCGCGCGGTCCTGTACCTGCACGGGTTCGTCGACTACTTCTTCCACCCGCACGTCGGCGCCGCCCTGGCGGAGCACGGGTACGACCTGCACGGCCTGGACCTGCGCGACTTCGGCCGGTCCATCCGCGACGGCCGCCCGCCGAACGACACGCGCGACCTGGCGGTGTATGCCGAGGAGGTCGACACGGCCGTCCGGCTGCTGCGGGAGCGGTACACGCAGGTCGCGCTGCTCGGGCACTCGACGGGCGGTCTGATCGCGTCCCTCTACGCGAACGGCCGGCCCGGTGCGGTCGACGCGCTCGTCCTCAACAGCCCGTGGCTCGACCTGCGCGGCTCGTGGTTCGAGCGGCGGCCGCTCACGCAGGCGCTGCGGGTCGTCGGGCGGGTCGCCCCGGACGTCGTCGTCGGGCACATCGCGCCGCACTACGGGCGGGCGCTGCACACGGGCACGGGCGGCGAGTGGGAGTTCGACCTCGCGTGGAAGCCGCACGAGGGCTTCCCCGCGCGGGCGGGGTTCGTCCGGACGGTGCGGGCCGGGCAGGCGCGCGTCGCGCGCGGGCTCGACATCACGTGCCCGGTCCTGGTGCTCGCGTCCGACGCGTCCGGGCCCGACGACCGCGACCACGACGCGCTCGTCACGACGGACTCCGTGCTCGATGTCGCGCACATCCGCGCGCTCGCGCCGCGGCTCGGGCGGGACGTCACGTACGTCGAGGTCCCCGGCGGTGCGCACGACCTCGCGCTGTCGCCGTCGCCCGCGCGCGAGCGCTACCTGGACGAGGTCGTCCGGTTCCTCGACGCGCGGCTCACGCCGTCCGGGGCCCGGGCCCCGGCGGGTCGGACGGGTCCCGCGGGGGACTGACCGCGGGGTCCGCGGGGTTCGCGGGGTTCGCGGGTGCGAGCCCCGCACCGCCGGCCGCCTCGGCGAGCGTCGGGGGCCGGTCCGGCAGGGCCCGCAGCTCGGGGCGGTTCGTCACGAGCAGGTACGCGGCGAGGGTCGCGAACAGCAGCGGCACGAGCAGCGCCGTGCTGGGCGCGATGGCGATGACGAGGAAGATGCTCAGCCACCCGCTGCGGGTCGCCGCGACGATGATCCCGACGGTCGTCCCGGCGACCGCGAGGGTCAGCGGGACCGACGGCCACGCGGTGCTCACGGCGAACCCGAGGGACACCCCGACGAACGTCGCGGGGAAGATCCGCCCGCCCCGGAACCCGACGCTGCTCGCGATGAGGAGCGCGGCGAGCTTGACGAGCGCGAACCCGAGGAACCCGAGCGCGGTCGTCGTGCCGACGAGGCCGGGCAGCTCCTTCATCTGCGAGAGGCCCTTGAACAGGGTGATCGGACCGCCGAGGACGCCCAGCAGGCCGAGGAGGAGGCCGCCGAGGGTGAGCAGCAGCACGGGCTGCCGGACCCGGTGCGCCAGGCGGTGCAGAGGCGTGAAGAGGTAGGACGCGACCAGCCCGATCGCGGCGGCGCCGAGCGCGAGCAGCATGATGAGCCCGACGTCGCGCAGACCGGTCGACGTGTACGCGGGCAGCCCGAGCGCGAACTCCGCGTCGGACAGCGACATCATCGTGAGCGCCCCGACGCCGGCGGACACGAGCGGCGCGAACAGCCGGTCCCACAGCGGGACGCGCCGGTCGCCGAGGTCGAGCTCGCTGAACATCAGCGCGGCCGCGAGCGGCGTCCCGAACAGCGCGCCGATCGTGCCCGCGGTCGACAGCGCCACCCACTGCGGCACCCCGACCTGCGGCAGGAGGCGCGACCCGAGCCACACGACGAGCGCCGCGTTGATCGCCATGATCGGGTTCTCCGGCCCGAGGCTGACCCCGCCCGCGAGCATGAAGACCATGGCGAGCGCGAGCCCGGGGACGACGCGCGGCGCCAGCGGCGGCTCGAGGAGGCCCGCCGTCGCGGGGTCGGGCCCGGCGTGGCCGGGGGCGTACCGGACGACCAGCCCGACCACGAACCCCGCGAACGTCAGCATGACGACGATCCACACGGGCGAGTCGCGGGTCAGCCCGAACACGCCCGACAGGTCGTCCCAGAGGACGTCCTCGAGCAGCTCGGCGACGGTGCTGAGCCCGATGAGCAGCAGCGCCGTGAGGGCCCCGACGACGGCCGCCGGGACGGCGAGCGTCAGCAGCCGGCGCACGGGCACGCGGAACTCGGTCGACTCCTGCGTCATCGCCACCTCCGTCCCCGCCCCAGCGTCGCGGGGTGACCTCGCGGGACGCCTCACCCACGGGGGGTGACGACCCGCGCACCCGGCGTCACGGCTCGAGCGACGGCTCCTCCGGCTCCGACAGCGACAGCACCGCGCCGACGACCCCGGGCGTCGCGGCGATCCGCCGCTCGAGCGACGCGAGGACGTGCGACGCCTCCGTCTCGCCGGGCTCGCCGGCCAGGTCGACGGCGCCGGTGAGGAACACCTGCCCCGCACCGACGACGGCGAGCCGCAGCTGCGTCACGCGGGCGACCTCGGGGAGCGTCAGGAGCGCCCGCACCGCGGCCGCGTGCAGCTCGGGGCTGCCCGCCTCGCCGACGAGGAACCGCCGGTTGCGGTCGATGAGGACGAACGCGACGACGGCCAGGAGCACGCCGACGAGGATCGAGCCGACCGCGTCGGGCACCGCCGACCCCGTGATCTGGTGCGCGGCGATGCCGGCGGTCGCGATGACGATGCCGACCAGCGCGGCGGCGTCCTCGAAGAAGACCGCGCGGACCGTCGGGTCGGACGTCTCCAGCAGGTGCTCGAGCAGGTCCCGGTCCCGGCGCGCAGCCGCCCGGCGGGCCTGCCGCGACGCCTGCACGAACGACACGCCCTCCAGCACGAACGCGACCCCGAGCACCGCGTACGCGACCCCGAAGTCCGACGCCGGCTCGGGGTGCACGAGCTCCTGGATGCCGTGCGTGATCGACACGCCCGCCCCGACGGCGAACAGGCCGATCGCCGCGAACAGCGACCACACGTACACCTCGCGCCCGTACCCGAGGGGGTGCGAGGGGTCCGGCGGCTTCGCGGACCGCCGCTGCGCGACCAGCAGGAACACCTCGTTGCCGGCGTCCGCCCACGAGTGCGCGGCCTCCGCGAGCATCGACGCCGCACCCGTGACGACCGCCGCGAACGTCTTCGCGACCGCGATGAGCACGTTGGCGGCGAACGCGACCACGACGGTCAGCGTCGACTCCCCGCGCCCGCCGTCCGCCGCGCGCGGCACCCCCAGGACGTCGACCGCGGGCTCGTCACCCGCGCCGGGCTTCGTCATGCGTCGTGGGTAGCACACGGCCTCGCGTGGTGCGACCCGGGTGTCGGGTGTGGGATGGGCAGCGACCTGGAGCGACGTCGGACGGCGGACCGAGCGCTCCGTGGCCCGACGAGGAGGACCGATGACGACGCACAGCGCCCCCTGGCCGACCGGCACGCCCGCGTGGGCGGACATCACCGTGCCCGACCTGGACCGCGCCGTCGACTTCTACGGGGCCCTGCTCGGCTGGACGTTCGAGCGCGGCGGACCCGAGGTCGGCGGGTACACGCAGGCGTTCGTCGGGGGGCGTCGCGTCGCCGGGCTCGGCGAGCCGGTCGGCGAGGACCCCGCGCCACCGTCGGCGTGGTGCGTGTACCTGGCGACGGACGACCTGGCGGCCACGACCGACGCGGTGACGGCCGCGGGCGGCGAGGTCCTGCTGCCCGGCATGGAGATCGCCGGGTTCGGCGCGATGGGGATCTTCGTCGACGTCACGGGCGCGGTGTTCGGCGGGTGGCAGCCCGGGGAGCACACCGGCTGGGACGTCGTCGACGAGCCCGGCGCCATGGTCTGGACCGAGGTCATGAGCCACGACCACGCCGCGTCGCTCGCGTTCTACCGGCACGTGTTCGGGTACACGGTCGACGACATGAGCGGCCCCGGCTTCACGTACACGTCCGTCGGGCTCGACGGGCAGACCGTCGCGGGCATCGGCGCGTACAGCGACAAGGTCGACCCGGCGACGCCCGCCGCGTGGACGATCTACTTCGGCACCTCCGACACCGACGCGTCCGCCGAGCGGGTCGTGGAGCTCGGCGGGACCGTCATGAGCGCGCCGTCCGACACCCCGTACGGCCGCATGTCGATCGTCACCGGCCCGTTCGGCGAGGTGTTCGCGCTCATCAGCGGGGGCCCCGTCGTCGCGTGACCGCGACCGTCGGGCGTGCGTCGGCGCGCGCGGCGCTCCTTCGCGGTCGGGCGTGGGCGTCGGCGCGCGCGCGACGGCCCTGCGCGGTCGGGTAGCGCTCCGCCGTTCCGTAGGCTCGCGGGGTGAGCCTGCCCTCCGACGCGTTCCGCCACGTCGCGTCCCGACCGCACGAGCCGCTGCGCACGTTCCACCCGCGCCGCGCCACGCTCGGCCGGGACCGGGAGCACGCGCTCGCCCACCTGTGGCCGCGGTTCGGGTTCTCCGTGCACGACGACGAGCTCGGCCCGCCGCCCGTCACCGCCACCGGAGCCCTCGACACCGTCGCCCTGTACGGCCGCGACGCCCCGCTCGTGCTCGAGATCGGCTCGGGCATGGGCGAGACCACGGCCGCGATGGCCGCCGCCGACCCCGACCGCGACTACCTGGCCGTCGAGGCGCACCTGCCCGGCGTCGCGAACCTGCTCGTCCTGCTCGACCGCGACGGCCTGACGAACGTGCGCGTCGCGCACGGCGACGCCCTCGACCTGGTCCGCCGCGCCGTCCCGCCCGACACCCTCGACGCCGTGCACGTCTTCTTCCCCGACCCCTGGCCCAAGGCCCGCCACCACAAGCGGCGCCTCGTGCAGCCCGCGCACGTCGCGCTGCTGCGCTCGCGGCTGCGCGTCGGCGGGACCCTGCACTGCGCGACCGACTGGGCGGACTACGCCGAGCAGATGCTCGACGTCCTGACCGCCGACCCCGCACTGGTGACCGACGGCTTCGTGCCCCGTCCCGCCCACCGCCCGGTGACCAAGTTCGAGCAGCGCGGGCTCCACCTGGGCCACGAGGTCCGCGACGTCGTCGCGCGGCGGGTCCGATGACGCACGACGAGGGGACCGACACCATGCCGACCGACGACCGCCCGACGGACGACCTGCCGACCGACGAGCAGGTGACAGGCGGGCGCGACGACCTGCCGCCCGACGAGCCCCCGGCAGGCGTCCACCCCGCCGACGCCCCGCGACCCGCTGCCGGAGCCGCCGGACCGCGCACGTTCCGGGTGCTCGTCGTGCCCGGCGTCAACCCCGACCGGTGGCTGCGCGTGTGGCAGGACCGGCTCGCCGACGTCCCGCTCGAGCTCGTCGTGTCCGAGCCCGCCGACGCCGAGCGGCGCCTGCGCGGCGGGGACGCGGACGTCGCGATCGTCCGCCTGCCCGTGGACCGTGACGGCCTGTCGACGATCCCGCTCTACATCGAGACGACCGTCGTCGTCGCGCCGCGCGAGCACGTCTTCTCCGTCGCCGAGGAGGTCACGCCCGACGACCTCGCCGACGAGACCGTCATCGTCCCCGACGACGACCTCGTCGGCTGGACGCCGCCCCCCGGGGAACCGTTCGTCGGCGGACCGGTGCCGACGACCGCCGACGCCGTCGACCTGGTCGCCGCCGGGGCCGGGGTCGTCCTGCTGCCGCAGTCCGTCGAGCGCCTGCACCACCGCCGCGGCGTCGTCGCCCGCCCGGTCACCGACGCCCCCGGCTCGGCCGTCGCGCTCGTCTGGGTCACCGAGCGGCACGACGACCTGACGGAGGAGTTCGTCGGCATCGTCCGGGGCCGCACCGCCGCGTCGTCGCGTGGCCGCGGCACACCGCCCGAGCCGTCGGGCGGCCGCTCCGCGAAGTCGGGCGGCAAGCCCGGCAGCCGGTCCGGCAAGCCGGCTGGCGGCAAGGGATCAGGCGCCAAGGGGTCCGGCGGCAAGGGGTCCGGCGGGAAGACCACCGGCAAGGCGGGCGGCAGGTCGACCGGCGGGAAGACGACCGGCGGGAAGACGACCGGCGGGAAGACGACCGGCGGGAAGTCGACGGGCGGGAAGCCGGGCGGCAAGAAGCCGGGCGGCACGACCCCGCCGCGCCGCCCCCGCCGCCCCCGCTGACGGCGGCGGACGACACCCACCCACCCGCCGCGCGGGGGGTCGGCACGGGCGCCGAGGTCGTCACTTCACGCCGACGTCGTCACCTGTAGCCGGCGAACTCGGCCTCAACTGACGAACTCGACGCCGGGGCCGTCGACTCAGGGCGTCGGCGGCCATGGCCGGGGACGGGCGGCTCAGGCGTCGGCGGGCACCGCCGTGCCGGGCGGCTCAGGCGTCGGCGGACTTGGCGGCCTCCGCGGCGCGGCGGTCGGCCTCGCGCGAGCGCTGGCGGCGCTCCTCGCGGCGGACCTCGTCGAACGTGGCGCGCTCGCGGACCAGCCACTCGGGCGGGTCGGCGACGAGCTCCTCGATCTGCGCGGTCGTCAGGGGGTCGGTGATGCCGCCGCGGGCGAGGCCGCTGATCGACACGCGCAGCCGCCCGGCGACGACGGAGCGCGGGTGCGGCCCGTCACGACGCAGGTCGACGAGCCACTGCGGGGGGTTGCGCTGGAGCTCGGCGAGCTCGTCGCGGGTGACCGTCCCCTCCTGGAACTCGGCCGGGGTCGCCGGCAGGTACACGTCGAGCTTGGCGGCAGCCGTCGACGGCTTCATCTCCTGCGGCTTCTTGGGACTCACCGGGCCAGCCTAACGACCGCCGCGTCGAACACCGGCGCGCTGCGCGCCGGCCCTGCCGTCAGCACCGCCGTCGGCACCGCCGTGGAGACTGTGTCGCACCGGGCGCCACAGTCTCCACGGGAC
>NZ_BIMR01000060.1 GCF_004306155.1 Cellulomonas biazotea | reverse complement strand
GCCGGGACACCCTTGCGGGCCGGGACACGCTTGCGGGCCGGGGCACCCTTGCGGGCTTGGGCTCGGCGGGTCGGGCCGCCGTCCGTCGGGTCCGACGACGTCCGGTGGGGTCAGGCGCTGCGCGGGTGCGCGAGCGAGCGTGCGGGCGAGCCGGTGCCGGTGGTGCCGCGGGTGGTCCCGAGCGCCGCGTCCGGGGCGGGCCGCGGGCTCGGCAGCGCGGGCGGCGTCGCCGGTCGGGCCGTCGTGCGCTCCGCCCCGACGGGTGCCAGCGTCGTGCGGCACGCGTCGCACCAGTACGCCGGCTCGGCGTGCGAGGTGCGGGAGAACGTCACGACGACGACGTTCGTGGGCCGGTCCCCGCAGCCGGGGCAGGCCAGGTCGTGCACGCGCTCGCTGCCCGCGAACACGTGCGACTCGAGCCAGCGTCGCAGCTCGCTCGCGTCCGGGGCGGGGTGCGCCGCCCGTGTGTGTCCTCCGTTGGCCTCCACACCTGTCGGATCGGGTGCCGAGGCCCGGTTCTGAGCCGATCGGCGCCCGCGACCGGGTGAAGCCTGCCCGCAGGCCTGTCGGGCCGAGGTCCGTCGGGCCCGTGCCTCGGCGCCCGGCGGGCCGACGCCGTGCTGTGCCCGGCGCGCGGCGGGACACTCGCACCATGCCCGCCCGCCGGCCGCAGCAGCCGCTCGACGAGTACCGCGCCAAGCGGGACCCGTCGCGCACGCGCGAGCCCGTCCCGTCCGCGGACGCGCCGCTGCCCGCGGGCGACGGCCGGACGTTCGTCGTGCAGGAGCACCACGCCCGCGCGCTGCACTGGGACCTGCGCCTGGAGCGCGACGGCGTGCTGGTCTCGTGGGCCGTCCCCAAGGGTCTGCCGCAGGAGCCCGGTACGAACCACCTCGCGGTGCACACCGAGGACCACCCGATGGAGTACGCGACGTTCGAGGGGGAGATCGCCGCGGGCGAGTACGGCGGCGGGCAGATGTCGATCTGGGACCGCGGCACGTACGAGACGCTCAAGTGGTCCGACCGTGAGGTGCAGGTGGTCCTGCACGGGGAGCGCGTCGACGGCCGCTACGTGCTGTTCCGCACGCGCGGCCGGGGTGGTGGCGCGGCCGACGACGGCCGGAGCTGGATGGTGCACCGCATGGACCCGCCGACGCGCGCCGACTGGGCGCCGCTGCCCGACCTCGTTCGCCCCATGGCCGCGGTCCTGGGTGAGCTGCCCACCGACGACGACGCGTGGGCGTTCGAGATGAAGTGGGACGGCGTCCGTGCCGTCGCGTACGTCGACGGGGGCCGCGTCCGGCTGATGTCCCGCAACGACCTGGACGTGACGCGCTCGTACCCGGAGGTCGCGGGCCTCGGCGAGCAGCTGGGCGCGGTGCAGGCGGTGCTCGACGGCGAGCTCGTGACGTTCGACGCGCGCGGCGCGCCCGACTTCGGTCGCCTGCAGCAGCGGATGCACGTCGCCGACCCGGCCGTCGCCCGCCGCCTCGCGCAGTCCGTGCCCGTCGTCTACCTGGTGTTCGACGTCCTGCATCTCGACGGGCGCCCCACGCTCGACCTGCCGTACGACGAGCGACGCCGCCTGCTCGACGGCCTCGGCCTCGCGGGCCGCTCGTGGCAGACGCCACCGTCGTTCGACGGCCCCGGTGCGGCTGTGCTGGCGGCCAGCCGTGAGAACGGGCTCGAGGGCGTCCTCGCGAAGCGCCGGTCGTCGACCTACCGCCCGGGCCGCCGCTCGCCGGACTGGGTCAAGGTCAAGCACGTGCGGATGCAGGAGGTCGTGCTCGTCGGGTGGAAGCCCGGCAAGGGCGCGCGCGCCGACACCCTCGGCTCCCTGGTGCTCGGGGTGCCGGACGACGACGGCGTGCTGCGCCCCGCGGGCTCGGTCGGCACGGGCTTCACGCGCCGCGCCCTCGACGACCTGCTGCGACGCCTCACGCCGCTGCGGACGACGTCGTCGCCGTTCGTCGACCGCCTGCCCGCGCCGGAGACCCGCGACGTCCAGTGGGTCCGCCCCGACCTCGTCGGCGAGGTCGCGTTCGCGGAGTGGACGTCGGACCGGCGGCTGCGGCACCCGTCGTGGCGCGGCCTGCGCCCGGACAAGGACCCCACGCAGGTCCGCGTCGAGGCGTGACCCCGCCACCGCCGGGCGTGCGCCACCGCCGGGACGGCGGCACGATGGCGGTGCGCGGCGACGTGCCGCGCCACGGGTGCGGAGCAGCGCCCGCCCGCACGCCGGTCCGTCGACGTCGACGGCCCGCGTGACCGGAGGAGCCCATCGTGCACGTCTCCGACGTCCTGATCCCCGCCCCCTTGTCCGTCGAGACCACGACGACCGTCCGTGAGGCGGCCGACCTCATGCGCGAGCACGACGTCGGCGACCTGGTCGTCGTCGAGCAGGGCCGCCTCGTCGGCATCGTCACGGACCGCGACCTGGTCGTCCGCGTGCTGGCCGTGGGCGGCGTGCCGCAGGACCCGGTCGGCCAGGTGTGCACGGGCGCCCCGGTCGTCGTCGGCCCCGACGACGACGTGCAGACCGCGGCGCAGCTCATGGCCACGCACGCGGTCCGGCGCCTGCCCGTGGTGAGCGGCGGGGAGGTCGTCGGCATCGTGTCCCTGGGGGACCTGGCGGTCCGCCAGGACGCCGGGTCGGTGCTCGGCGCGATCTCGCAGGCACCCGCCACGTCCTGACCCGCGGGAGTCGCCAGGAGCGCCACGCGGGTGGACCCGGGTGCGCCCCCGACGACCCGTCACGTACCGTGAACGGATGACGAACGATGCGGCGCCCGTGCGCGCGGGCTGGTCCGAGCGGCTCGGCCGCGTGACGACCGCCGTGCGCAGCCTGCCCCGGCCCGTGCGGGTCGTCGCGGTCGCGTGCGTCGGCGGTGCCGTGGTGCTCGCGGGTGTCGCGATGCTCGTCCTGCCCGGCCCGGGCATCCTGGCGATCCTCGCCGGCCTGGCGATCCTCGCGTCGGAGTTCGTGTGGGCACGGCGTGTGCTGGACCGCAGCAAGGCGGCCGCGAAGGCGGGCGTCGACAAGGGCCGCGACGCCCTGCAGCGCCGCCGCTGACCTCGGGACGGATCCGGCCGGCCCGCCGCCCGCCCTCTGACGACGTCGCGGTCCGCCCGGCGTCAGACCGGCTGGCGGCCTCGCGGCCCGTTCAGCGTGCGGGGTGGTCGACGCCCCCGTACACCGGGTGGGCGCACAGGTCGTCGGTGCGGCTGTCGAGCAGGTGGCGCAGCGCCTGGTAGCGCCGCTCGGCGGCCCGACGGGCAGGACCGGCGGGCGACTGCTCGAGGTCCCGGTGCGCGCGGGCGGTGGTGGCCGCGACCTGGAACCAGCTGGCCCCCGCGAGCTCGGCGCGCAGGGCCTCCAGGACCTCGCGGTCGAGGTCGTGCTCGTCCGGCTGCGTCATGGTCGGCTCCTTCGCCTCACGTCCACCATCGTCGTCCCGACCTCTGACATCGCCGGGGTGCCACGCGGTGGGCGTGCCGCCCTGCGAGGAAGGAGCGGGCGGCGGGACGGCGCGGACGATGCGCGCGGGTGAACGGTGCGAGGCCATGGTCGTCGGGCCGGTCAGACGGTCACGGAGGTCAGCACGACCTCGTCGTGCGGGACGGCCGCGAACCGCTGCCCGGGGTAGCGCAGACCGCTGAAGTACGCGTTGACGTGCGCGACGATCTGCTCGCCGCCGACCCATGTGCCCGCGAGGCGTGCGCTGCGCGTGGTGTGGCAGTCGGACACGAGCGTGACGTCGTACCCGGCGGCGGCCGCGGACTGCCCGAGCGTGCGGACGCAGTAGTCGGACTGCGCCCCGGCGATGACGAGGTGGGTCACCCCGGTGCGGGCCAGGACGGACGGGAGGTCGCTGCCGGCGAGCGCGTCGCGGTACGACTTGTGGACGCGTGCCTCGCCGGGGAGCGGGACGAGCGCGGGGTGCAGGTCCCACCCGGCGGTGTCGCGGGCGAAGTCCTGGTCGTCCTGGATCCAGACGACCGGGGCGTCCTCGGTGCGGGCCCGCTCGGCGAGGGCGGCGGTGCGGGTCACGACGCCCTCGACGTCGACGCAGTCGCCGAGGACTCCGACCTGGAGGTCGACGAGGAGGACCGCCGTCCGCGTGGTAGCGCTCCCATACATGCTGCCGATTGTCCATCACGTCCCCTGCTGGAGGGAAATCGGCACTCCGGGGGAAAATCCGTGACGCCCGGATCGGGCGTCACGTGGTCGGTCGGATCTCCACGACGTCGCCGGGCCACATGATGGTGCGCACGAGTCGGGCGAGGTCCTGCACGTCGTCGGTCTCGATCACGTAGTAGCCGCCGAGCTGCTCGACGGTCTCCGCGTACGGGCCGTCCGCGACGACGACGCCGTCGTCGCCGAGCCGCACGACCAGCGCGGTCCCCGCGGGCTGGAGCTCCTCGCCGCCGACGACGGTGTGACCGCGTTCGGCGCACGCGGCCGCGAAGGCCTCGTGGTCGACGTACGCGGCGGCCTGCGCCGCGGCGTCGGCGGCCTCCCACATGGCCTCGTCGCCGCGGAGCAGCAGGACGTAGCGCTGAGCCATGGGGGTTCCTCCTGTCGGGTGGGACGGGCCGAGCCTGCCCGTCGTCCTCATGACGCGCGAGCAGCCCCCGGATCGACAGGGGGTGCGCGTCAGCCCAGGAACACCTGCGCGCACAGCGGCCCGCGCGGGCCGTCGACGCACGCGACGCCGATCGAGGTGAAGTTCGGCGACAGCAGGTTGGCCCGGTGACCGGGCGAGGCGAGCCAGGCGTCGACCGTGGCCTGTGCGGTCGGGTAGCCGACGGCCAGGTTCTCGCCGACGGTCCGCCCGCCGCACGCCGCGAGGATGGGCTCGAGCGGGTCGTGCTCGAAGCGGCCCTCGGCGACCAGCAGGGACGCGCGGGCGAGCGCCTGCTCCTGCGCGCACGCGGACACGGCGAGGTCGCCCAGGCCGGCGGCGCGGCGGGCGGCGTTGCCGAGCGTGACGATCTCGACGTCGGCGGGCTGTGGTGCGGTGGCGGCCGGTGCGGGTGCCGGGACCGGGTCGGTCGTGGCGGGCTGCGGGGCGGGCTGGCCGGCCGAGCCGGCACCCGAGCCGGCACCCGTGCCGGACCCCGCCGCGGTGTCGTCGCCGGTGCCCGTCCCGGCGTCCGGCGTCGGCGTCGCGGTGGGGGTCGGTTCGGCGGCCGTGGTGACGGTGGGGGAGGACGACGCCTCGGGCGTCGCGCCCCGGCTGCCGGAGCGGCTCGCGGCCTGCGCCTGCCGGGTGTCGAGCTCGGCGGCGGCGCGGACGGCGTCGCTGTCGCGGGTCGTGGCGGGCGACCCGAGGTACTGCGGTGCGGCGATCGCGGCGGCGGCGAGGCCGGCGGTCACGACGAGGGTCTCGACGACCAGGCGACGGCGCCGGCGGGGGCGGCGGGCCTTCTCCCGACGTCGCAGGTCACGGCGACGGGGGGCGGGAGAAGTGGGTGTCACGGCGCAGACGTTATCGGACCGTGACCTTGTCGCGCACCCTCGAGCAGGTCGCGTGTCCACCTGCGTGGACGCGGCCGGAGGGCGGCGGATCGTCCCGGTCTGCCGCCTCCGTCGGGGATTGCGCTTTCCATTCCGGTGTGGGACGTTGTGCGTGCATCGTGAGAAACCGGTTTCTCACGACCGAGGTCACCACTCCACCGGCGTCCCGAGACGAAGGAGTCTCATGCGCACCACGGTCCTCGTCCACCCGCCGACCGCCGTCGCCGCGGTCGCCGCCGTCGCCCTCACGGCCGCCCTGGGCGTCGTCGGCGCGCTGCCCGCGACGGCCGGCCCTGGCCCCTCGCCGTCACCCACCACGGCCCCCGCCCGGGACCTCGGCCGCGAGGTGATCGCACCCGGCGACGGGTGGGCGTCCTGGTCGGGCGTCACCCGGCCCGAGGGCGTCGCCCGCACCGCGGCCCCCACCACCGGCGGTGCCGCCGCCGGGCCGCGCGAGGTCTACGTCGTCGACACCTGGCAGGAGCTGCGCGACGCCCTCGCGGGCAAGCCCGGCGGCTCGCAGACCGACGCGCGCCGCAACACCGTGCCCCGGGTCGTCTACGTCCGCGGCACGATCGACGCCTGGGAGCGGCCCGACGGGACCCGCACCACCTGCGAGGACCTGCAGAGCCAGGTCACCGTCGAGGGCACCGGGGCGCCCTTCGCGATGAGCGACTACATCGCCGCGTTCGGCCCCGGCATCGACCCGTCCGGCCCGCTCGAGACCGCCCGCGTGGCGGCGGCCGCGCTGCAGGCGGCGCAGACGCTCCAGCACGTCGGCTCGAACGTGACGATCGTCGGCGTCGGGGACGACGCCACGATCGTCGGCGGCTCGCTGCGCGTCCGCGACGCGAGCAACGTGATCCTGCGCAACCTCACGCTGTCCGACGCCTACGACTGCTTCCCGCAGTGGGACGCGAACGACTCGGGCGGCAACTGGAACTCGGCCTACGACAACGTGTCCGTGTGGACCTCGACGAGCGTGTGGGTCGACCACAACACGTTCGACGACGGCGCCCACCCGCCGGCCACGCTCGACACCGTCTACGGGCGGCCGTTCGAGGTCCACGACGGGCTGATCGACATCACGCACGGCTCGGACCTCGTCACGGTGTCGCACAACGTGCTCGACGAGCACGACAAGACGTCGCTCGTCGGGTCGTCCGACTCCCGCACGCAGGACCGCGGCCAGCACCGGGTCACGTACCACCACAACCACTGGATCGACATCGGCCAGCGCGCCCCGCGCGTGCGGTACGGCGACGTGCACGTCTACAACGAGCTCTACGAGCAGACGAAGGCCGCGCTCTACCCGGACGGCGTCGGGTTCCAGTACTACCTCGGGGCCGGGCGCGAGAGCAGCGTCGTCGCGGAGGAGAACGTCTTCGAGCTGCTGCCCGCGACCGACCCGGCGAAGATCCTCGCCGGCTGGGGCGGGACGCAGGCGAAGATCACGGGCTCGCTCGTGAACGGTGCGCCGTTCGACGTGCTCGCCGCCTACAACGCGACCGCCGCCGCACCGCTGTCCGCCGACGTCCGGTGGGACCCGGCCGCCGCCTACTCGTCCCGTCCGCAGCCCGCCGCCGAGGTCGCCGCCACGGTCCGGGCGCAGGCCGGTGCCGGGGTGCTGCCGTCCGGGTCGCCCGCGTCCGACCGGGAGCCCGGCACGTTCCGGCTGTCGCACGACAACGGCTGGGACACGGGCCTGCACGACGGCGCCTACACCGTGACCGCCACGCTGTGGTGGGGGAGCAACGGCACCGTCGCCAAGCTCTACGAGGACGGCGTCCTCGTCGACGCCGCGTGGCTCGAGGGCACGTCGCCGGGTCGTCAGCAGGTCGCGTTCGACGTGACCGGCCGGACCAACGGGGAGCACGTGTACGTCGTCGAGGTCCTCAACCCGTGGGGCACGTCGACGTCGGCGCCGCTCACCGTGCAGGTCCGCGACGCCAACCCCGCGAAGGCCGTGCTGCGGCACGACAACCGTGACGGGGACGGCACGTTCACCGTCACCGCGAGCCTGTGGTGGGGCACCAACGCCGACACGTACGTGCTGTACCGCGACGGCGTCGAGGTCGACCGGCAGGCGCTCACGGCGGCCACGCCGCTCGCCCAGCGGGCGTCCACGGACGTGACCGGCCTGGCGCCCGGCACGTACGTCTTCACCGCCGAGCTCTCGAACGCGGCCGGGACGACCCCGACCGCACCGCTCACGGTCGTCGTGCGGCGCTGAGGCGCGGGTCGGCACCGGTCCTCGGGTGACTCGTGCCGAGCTGCCCTGACCAGGCACGACACGCGCGTCCGGGGACCATCGTCCCCGCCCTCCCCGCCGTCCGGGCCCTAGGGTTCGGACGGCGGGGCCGTTCGACGGAGGCCGGTCCCGGGAGCCACCGGAGGTGGAGGCCATGTCCGCGATGCGCGAGGACCTCGAGCAGCGCCGCGACGGCATGTGGACGGGCGCGTACGTCTCGCTCCTGCTCGTCGTCCCGTCGGTCTACGGGGCGGTCGTCGCTCCCGGGCTGGTCCTCAAGGGCGTCGTCATCGGCGTCGCCATGGCCCTCGCCCTCGCGGGCTACGTGCTCGGGACGTGCGCCCGGGACCTCGGCCGGGTCCTGCACGACACACTCCCGCCGGTGACGGCCGAGGCGGGGCTCGACCACACCGGTTGACGGCCCGCCGTCAGCCCGCCGTCAGCCCGTCGTCAGCACCACGAGCCGCTGCGTGGCGCGCGTCATCGCGACGTAGCGGTCGACGGCCCCCTCGACGCCCTCGCCGAACGCCTGCGGGTCGACGAGCACGACCAGGTCGAACTCGAGCCCCTTCGCGAGCGTCGGGGTCAGCGACCGGACCCGCGACGTCCCCGCGAACGCGGGGTCGCCGATGACGCACGCGATCCCCTCGGTGTGGGAGGCGAGCCAGTCGTCGAGGACCCGCCCGAGGTCCGACGCCGGGCCGTGCAGGACCGGGACGCCCGTGCTGCGGATCGACGTCGGCACGTTCGCGTCGGGCACGGCGGCGCGGACGACCGGCTCGGCCTCCGCCATGACCTCCCGGGGCGTCCGGTAGTTGATGCTCAGTGACGCCAGGCTCAGGCGGTCGACGCCGACCCGCTCCAGCCGCTCCCGCCACGACTCCGTGAACCCGTGCCGTGCCTGGGCGCGGTCGCCGACGACCGTCAGGCTCCTCGACGGGCAGCGCCGCAGGACCATGCGCCACTCGGCGTCCGTGAGCTCCTGCGCCTCGTCGACGACGACGTGCGCGAACGGGCCGGCGAGCGCGTCCGGGTCGGGCCTGGGGAGTGCCGAGCTGTCGACCAGGGCGTCGCGCAGGTCCTGCCCGCGCAGCATCTGCATGAGCCCGAGCTCGGTGTCGTCGTTGGCGACCAGGTCGTCGACGACCCGGTCCATGTACTGCCGCTCCGCCGCGAGCGTCGCCTCGTGCCGGCTGCGGCGTCGGGACGCCTCCGGGTCGCCGAGCCGCTGCCGGGCCGCGTCGAGCAGGGGCAGGTCGGACACCGTCCACGCCCGCGGGTCGTCGCGCTGCAGCAGCGCGACCTGGTCGGGCGTCAGCCACGGCGCGCACAGGCGCAGGTAGGCGGGCACGGACAACAGGTCGGCGACGAGGTCGGCGGGCTCGAGCAGCGGCCACGCACGGTTCAGTGCCGTGACCAGGTCGCGGTCCCGCAGCAGCGCCTGCCGCAGCGCGCCGCGGTCGACGTCGTCGTCCTCGACCTTGTCGACGAGGATCTCCACGAGCGCGTCGCGGACCTGGTCGCGCGCCTCGTTGTGCGGCGTCCCCGGCTCGGGCGCGTCGAACGCCTCCGCCCAGTCGCCGGGGCTGACCCACGTGTCCGCCCACGGCGTGGAGACCTCCAGGCCCTGCGTCGGCGGGCGCTCGGAGAACCGGACCGCGGGCTCGACGGCGGCGACCATCGCCGCCGTCGCCTTGAGCCGCGCGACCTCGGGATCGGTCTCGACGCCCGCCGTCGCCCCCTCGGGCACGAGGTCGCGCAGCGTGCACGTCCGCACGCCCTCCTCGCCGAGGCTGGGCAGCACGTCCTCGACGTAGTCCAGGTAGGGGCGGTGCGGGCCGACGAACAGCACGCCGCCGCGGCGGTGCCCGAGCCGCGGGTCGGCGTACAGCAGGTACGCGGTGCGGTGCAGCGCGACGACCGTCTTGCCCGTGCCCGGGCCGCCGTCGACCACGAGCGCGCCGTCGGCCCCCGCGCGGACCACGGCGTCCTGGTCGGCCGCGATCGTCGACAGGACGTCCCGCATCCGCGGCGACCGGCTCGCGCCGAGGCTCGCGACGAACGCCGACTGGTCGTCCAGCGCCGCGTTGCCCTCGAGGCCGTCGGGCGTGAACACCTCGTCCCA
The DNA here is from genome assembly GCF_004306155.1 of Cellulomonas biazotea. Lineage (GTDB taxonomy): Bacteria > Actinomycetota > Actinomycetes > Actinomycetales > Cellulomonadaceae > Cellulomonas > Cellulomonas biazotea. The sequence goes on along the minus strand of NZ_BIMR01000060.1, from coordinate 7,010 downwards.
GTAGTCGCCGACCCGGCCCGCGGTCCACCGGTACCGGCGACGGCTCGCCAGGCCCATGGGGTCGGCGTGCGTCGCGGCGAAGAACGGCTCGGCGACCGGCGAGCGCCAGTCGACCAGCAGCCGGCGGTCCGCACCGTCCGACAGGCCCAGACGCCCGACGTACACCGGCGGCGACCCGTCCGCGGGGACGATCCGGCCCAGGCACAGGTCCAGGCCGAAGCGGCGCAGCGTGCGCAGCCGCGCCGTCAGGCGGTGCACCTCCTGGTCGCGCTCCAGGGCCTGCTCGCCCGAGCGGCCGGGTGACCGGCGCGCGACGTCCAGGCGCTCGGTGAGGTCCGCGACGGTCCGTTCGAGGGTCGCCGCGATGTCCGCGAAGTGCCGCTCGTCGGACGCGACGAGCGCCGGGTCGGCCTTGGCGGCGAGGTGCTGGGGGAGGTCGAACGCGGTCGTGACGGAAGGCATGGGCCGGGATTCTTCTCCGCGACGGGGGCCTTGCCGCAAGACCCCCTGTGCTCTATAAGTTGAAGAAGGAGGGGACGAGCGCCCCTCCTTCTTCGTGCCCGGCGGCCGTCACCCACCCGGCAGCAGTCAGGCTCCGTCGGCGTCGTCCAGCATCTGCACGAGCCGGTCGACGAACGCCGACTGCGCCGCGACGACGACCGTCCGCGCCTCGTCCGGACCGAACCAGGCGGCCCGGTCGACCTCGGGTACCGACAGCGTCCGCCCGGACCGCGGCGGCCACTCGACCTCGACGAGGTTGCTCCGCACCGACGACTCGTCGAACGCCCCCTCACGAGCCCACACGCGCACGACCTTGCCGCCGCTCTGCCGGACCGACCCGAGGTCGAGGTCCGCGACGTCCGCCCGTGGCGGCGGCGATCCCAGCTCCTCGGTGAACTCCCGCTCCGCGACCGCGTGCAGGTCCTCCTCGCCGGGGTCCGGCTCGCCCTTCGGCACCGACCACGCGCGCTCGTGCTTGCGCGCCCAGAACGGGCCGCCCATGTGCCCGAGGAGCACCTCGACCCCGTCGTCGGTGCGGCGGTAGAGGAGCAGCCCGGCACTGGTGCGGCCCGTCACGGGTCGGTCAGCCCTTGCCGAGCGCGTCGATCGCGGCGACCTCGTCGGCCGACAGCTCGAAGCCCAGCGCGCCCAGGTTCTCCTCCAGACGGTGCTGCTTGACCGACTTCGGGATGACGACGACGTCGTGCTGCACGTGCCACCGCAGCACGACCTGTGCGGGCGTCACGCCGTGCGCCCGGGCCGCCCCCGCGATCGCAGGGGCGTCCAGGTCGGTGCGCTTGAGCGGGCTGTACCCCTCGACGACCACGCCACGCTCGCGGTGCGCCGCCAGCAGCGCCGGGTCGTGGTCGACGGGGCTGTACGGGATCTGGTTGACGGCCGGCGCCTCACCGGTCGCCTCGATGAGCTCGTCGATCTGCGCGATCGAGTAGTTCGACACCCCGATGGACCGCACCAGGCCCTCGTCGCGTGCCTTGACGAACTCGCGCCACGTGCTCGGCGTCGCCTGCTTGTTCGGCGGCCAGTGCACCAGCCACAGGTCCAGGTGGTCCGTCCCGAGCGCGGCGAGCGACTCCATGAGTGTCTGCCGCTCACGGCCCGCGTGGTCCGGAGGGAGCTTCGTCGTGACGAACACGTCGCCGCGGTCGATCCCGACCGTCGCGAGCGCACGGCCGACCTCGGCCTCGTTGCCGTAGCCCGTGGCGGTGTCGACGTGCCGGTAGCCGAGCTGCAGCGCCGCGCTCACCGCGCGCTCCGCGTCACCGCCCTCCGACTGCCAGGTGCCGAGGCCGAGGACGGGGATGGCGCCGCCGGGCAGCGCCAGGGTGGGGGTCGTGGGGGTGGTCATGCGTCCATCCTCACCCGCGGCCCCGGGCGACGCGCGCGGGCGGTCCTCACCCGGTCGGGCGGTCGCCGCGGACGTCCATGCGTTCGTACACTTGTTCGATGGTGCGCGAGGTCGACTGGTCGAAGTGGCAGCGGACGCCACGCGGCTGGATGCGCGTGCCGCCCCCGGCGTGCCCCGCGGGCCACCGCTGGACCACCAGTGGGCCCGGACGGCCGTCGGAGCGGTTCGTCACGTGCGGGTGCACGATCGACCGGCACCACACCCTGTGGGTCTGCCCGACGTGCGGCATGCACTGCGCCGAGGGGTGCCACGACGTGGCGCTCTGGGCGGGGAGCACGGTGTCCGTGGGGATCACGGTCGAGCGCCGGGGGCGGGTGTAGGGAGATCGCGTACCGCGGGGCGACCGAGAGCGAGTCACCCAGGGCGTTCGACGGCAGGTCTGGCGACGGGGGCGCCCGGAGGCTCTCGGAGCATCAACCGTCCGCGGCGCGCCGACGACGCCTGGCGCGCTCCCGGGCCTGCGCCCGCACGTGCCGGGAGAACCCGGTGGCGGCGAGGGTGTCGAGCACGCGCAGATCGGTCGCGGTATGGCACGCCCGACGTTGCGCCCAGGCGCTCCAGGTGTCGGCAGGCTCGTGCGCGTCGGCGTCGCCGGCGGCCGCCGCCCGGACGAGGGCGACGTCGAGCGCTCGCTGTTCGACCACGAGCTGTTCCCGGCTGCCGGGAGAGAGGACGCCGAGCGCAGCGCGGGCGAGGTCAGGGTCGTCGCCCTCGATGAACCCGAACAGGGGGCTCAGCGCCATGACCTGGTCAGGTTCTCCGCGGAGCGCGTCGAGCAGGAGACGGTGCAGCGAGGGGTCCTCCATCGCCAGCCGGTAGGCATCCCAGTGGAGGTGCCCGTGCTCGGAGACCCGTTCCTCGTCGATGAGTCGCCGGCCGAGTCGGTGGCACAGCTCCTGGTAGGCGGCAGCCGCCGTCGCCGCGTCGCGGGACCACTCCGGTGGGTTCGCGACGCGCCTCGCCGACCGCTCCGACCCCGTCACCTCGTGAGTGTCGCAGGAAACGGCTCAGGAGTCGGACGCCTCGACCCTGGCCGGATACTGGCCCGATGCGGGCGCTCAGGGGCGGGTCGGTGGTCGTCGTGGTGGCGGCGGTGCTCGTGGGGGCGTGCTCGGCGGAGGCGGTGCCCGTCGCTACGCCGTCGACCGTCACGGTCGCGCCCGTGCCGTCGCCGAAGAGCGCGCCGCCGAGTCCCGTCGCGCCGACGCCAACCTCGACGCCCACGCCGACGTCGGCGTTCGTCGGGACGGTCGCCGTCCTGACGCCCGACCTCGTCGAGCGGATGGCGGCGTCGTGGCGGCCCGGATGCCCGGTGCCGCTGGAGGACCTGCGGTACGTGACGGTGACGCACCACGGGTTCGAGGGGCAGGTCGTGCAGGGCGAGCTCGTCGTGCACGCGGACGTCGCGGACGGGATCGTCGGTGTCTTCCGGGCGCTGTTCGACGCGGGCTACCCGATCCGGTCGATGCGGCTCGTGGACGACTTCGGGGCCGACGACGACGCGTCGATGGCGGCGGACAACACCTCCGCGTTCAACTGCCGGGCGATCACGGGCGGGACGGAGTGGTCGGAGCACGCGTACGGGCGGGCGATCGACGTGAACCCCGTCGAGAACCCGTACGTGAGGGGGCGGCACGTGGCGCCGCCAGCGGGGCGGGAGTTCGCCGAGCGGACGGCCCGGCCGGGCGTGATCCTGGAGGGCGACGCGGTCGTGCAGGCGTTCGCGGCGGCGGGGTGGCACTGGGGTGGGGACTGGGCGTCGCCGGTCGACTACCAGCACTTCTCGGTGTCGGGGCGCTGACCACGGCGTCGGGCGGCTGACGGCGGCGTCGGGTGACTGCTGTCGGCGTCGTGCCGCGGATGCGGGCGGCGGCCGGGGCGGGTGACCTCAGTCGTCGGGGTGCTGGTCGTGGCCGTGGCGGCGGGGCACGGTGCCGACGACGGCGAGCTCGACGAACTCGTCGACGTGCAGGGCCCGCAGCGCGGCGCGGACGGGTGCGGGGACGAGGCGGGAGCCCGCGTCGCCGCGCAGCCGGACGGGGTCGTCGAGGACGAGGACGCGGCCGCCGCGCACCAGGCGCGCGCCGCCCGTGGCGTCGATGTTGTGCAGCCACTGCACGTCGGGACCGTAGGTGAGGGCGATGACCATGCCGCGGGGGGTGCGGAACGCCATGACGGGCGTCCGGTAGCGGCGGCCGGAGGTGCGGCCGACGTGGTGCAGGGTCGCGAGCGGGGGGACGCGGTCGGAGACGAGCCCCATGAGCGGGTTGGTGACGGCGCGGTTGACCCGCGTCACCCAGTGGGGGATCGGCATGGTGCGACGGTACCGAGGTCCGCGTCGGGCGGCAGCCGCGCCCGCGGCGGAGGGGCAGGCGGAGGGGCACGGGACGGGGCGGGCGCAGAAGGTAGGCGCGCGACGCGACGCCCGCCACCCGGGGCCTCGGCGTGTCGTCACGGGTCTCGCTGGGCGGGACCCGAGTTGCCTCCTCGCGCCGGACCTGTCCACGGTGGAGAGGTCCGCAGCGCTGCTCCGGGAGTCGTCCGGAGCGGTGTTCCCCGGCAAGAGAGGAGCCGCCGTGCTCACCCTGACCGAGAACGCCCGCACCGCCGTCCGGACCCTCACCGAGCGTGCCGGCCTGCCCGACGAGACGGGTGGTCTGCGCATCGCCGAGCAGGACGCGGGAGGGTTCGAGCTCGCGCTCGTGCCCGAGCCCGTCCCGGGTGACGACGTGGTGGCCGAGTCCGGCGCCCGCGTGTACGTCGACCCGCGCACGTCGCTGTCGTTGTCGGACCAGCGCCTGGACGTCGAGCCCGCCGCGAGCGGCTCGAGCTTCACGCTCGTCCCGCAGTGACCGTGGTGCCGTGAGGGTGTCCCCTCGCGGCGACCCATGAGCCCGGTCCCGGTGCGCCTCGCTTCCCCCTCCTTCGCGGGAGCGCGCCGGGACCGTCCCCGGGCGGTGCGGCGGGCACGACGCCGCACAGGGCTCCGCCCGACACCGGCAGCGGGGCGGGAGGCGTCACTCCTGCCCCGCTGTCCGGCGTCCGGGCTCGGTGGCGAGGGCAGGACGCGTCGCCGTCTGACCGTTGACCCTCGGCGGCCTGTCAACGTAGGTTGACATCATGCCCACCGACACCCCGCTCACCGTCGACCCCGGCGACGCGCCGTCGACGTCCGGCCCACCACCCGCCGGACCGTCGACGCCCGACGCCCCCGAGACCGCGCTCCCGCGTGGCGAGCGCATGCGCATCCTGCTCGCGTTCGCCCGCCCCCACCGCCGCACGCTGGCCCTCGGCCTCGTCCTCGGCCTCCTCACGACCGCCATGGGGCTCGCGACACCCATGGTCACCAAGTGGGTCCTCGACTCCCTCACCGGGTCGCAGGACCTCGCCACGCCCGTCGCGGTCCTCGTCGGGCTGCTGCTCGTCGGGTCCGCCGTCGGGCTCGCGCAGTGGATCCTCATGGGCACCGTCGCCGAGGGGATCGTCTACGACGCCCGCCGCTCGCTCGTCGAGCACTTCCTGCGGGCGACGGTCCCCGCCGTGACGCGTCGCCCCGTCGGCGAGCTCGTGACCCGCACGACGTCCGACACCGTGCTGCTGCGCGAGGCGGCGTCGTCGAGCCTCATCAGCCTGGTCAACGGCACGATCGCGCTCGTCGGGACGCTCGTGCTCATGGCCGTGCTCGACCTCGTCCTGCTCAGCACGACGATCGCGTCGATCATCCTGGTCGGCGCCGTCATGGCGGTGCTGCTGCCGGGCATCGGGGCCGCGCAGCAGGCGTCGCAGGAGTCGATGGGCCACCTCGGCGGGACGCTCGAAGGCACGCTCCGGGCGGTCCGGACCGTCAAGTCGAGCCGTGCCGAGGGCCGGCAGGGCGAGCGGATCCTCGCCGACGCCCGCGACGCGCGCGACCACGCCGTCCGGGCCGTGCGGACCACCGCGGTCGCGTGGACGGTGTCGTGGGGCGGCATCCAGCTCGCGATCGTCGTCATCCTGGGGCTCGGCGCGTGGCGCGTGTCCGAGGGGCTGCTCGCGGTGTCGAGCCTGGTCGCGTTCCTGCTCTACGCGTTCAACATCGTCGGCCCCATCACGGAGCTCACGCAGTCGTTCACGACGCTCCAGTCCGGCATCGCGGCCGCCGCCCGCATCCGCGAGGTGACGAGCATGGAGACCGAGGAGCCGCCGGTCACCCCCGTGACGCCCGCGCCCCTGACCCGTACGCCCGACGCCGCGACACCGGTCGTCGAGCTCCGCGGCGTGACCGCCGCCTACGGGCCGGACAACCCGCCGGCGGTCCGCGACGTGTCGTTCGCCGTCCCACGGCGCGGCCACACCGCCCTGGTGGGACCGTCGGGCGCGGGCAAGACGACGATCTTCTCGCTGCTGCTGCGGTTCCTGGAGCCCCAGGACGGCGAGCTGCTGCTCGACGGCGTGCCGTTCGCTCAGGTCGGCCACGACGCGCTGCGGCAGCGGTTCGCGTACGTCGAGCAGGAGACGCCGATCGTGCCCGGCACGATTCGGGACAACCTGCTGTTCAGCGCGCCCCACGCCACGCCCGAGCAGGTCGACGACGTGCTGCGCGCGGTCCGGCTCGACGGCGCGTTCGACGCGCTGCCCGACGGCCTCGACACGTCGCTCACGTCCACGTCCGTCTCGGGCGGGCAGCGTCAGCGGATCGCCCTGGCGCGGGCGCTGCTGCGCTCTCCGGAGGTGCTGCTGCTCGACGAGGCGACCGCGCAGGTCGACGGCCTGACCGAGGCGGCCGTGCACGACTGCATCCGGTCGGCGGCGGCGACGGGCGCGGTCGTGACGGTCGCGCACCGCCTCTCGACGGTCATCGACGCCGACACGATCCTCGTGATGGAGGAGGGCCGGGTCCGGGCGCGCGGCACGCACGAGGAGCTGCTCGCGAGCGACGACCTCTACCGCGACCTGGTCGAGGCGCTGCGCATCGGCGTCGAGCTCCCGCCGCGCGCACCCCAGCCCGCCTGACACGCGCCGCGCCCGCCCGACACGCACCGAGGTCGTGACTTCGCGCCGAGGTCGTGACCTGGAGGTCACGACCTCGGGCGGAAGTCACGAC
>NZ_BIMR01000059.1 GCF_004306155.1 Cellulomonas biazotea | reverse complement strand
GAGCAGCAGCGGCCGCCGCGCCGACGCCAGGGCCGCGGCCACGTCCCGCACGCTCGCCTCGGCGAACGGGCCGCGCGGCGCGAGCGGGTCGGGCAGGCGCGGTGCGGGCACATCGGGCACCGGGCCCGCGTCGAGCGTCGCGACGTCGTAGGGGATCGCCAGCACCGTCGGCACCCGGTACGTCAGGGCGTGCTCGACCGCGATGAGCGTCGTCGCCGCCGCGTCCGTGCGTCCCACCGTGTACGTGCGCGCCCCGACCGCCGACGCCATCGCGATCTGGTCCACGTCCCACGGCCGCGGTCCCGACGTCGGCTCGTCGCCCACCACGAGCACCAGCGGCACGTGCGCCTGCACCGCCTCCGCCAGCGCCGTGAGGGTGTTCGTGAACCCCGCGCCGTACGTCGTCGTCGCCGCGGCCAGCCGCCCCGACGACCGGTGGTAGGCGTCCGCCGCGACCACCGCGCCCGACTCGTGCCGCACCGCGGTGAACGTCGCCGCGGTCTGCCGCGCGAGCGCGTCGAGGAAGTACGCGTTGCCGTTGCCCATCACGCCGAACACGTGCTCGACGTGCGCGGCGAGCGTGACGGCGGCGTGCGCGGAGACCGAGGGCATCGATGCCACCTGTCCGTAGTCGTCGGGTGTGCGCCGGAGCGCCCCGCGGACGTCCCGCGCCGGCGACGCTGCCGGGCACGGGGCCGGGGGACCGGCCGTACGGCGGCATCGTAGCCGGGCCGTATACGATCCGCTCGAGAGAGGACCGCACCTCGACAACGACGTCCGAGGAGTCGACCGATGCAGTTCCACCACCACGGCTACGTCTCCGGCGACCCCCGCGTCCAGCCCGCCGCCGGCGTCGGCCTCGACCGGCCCCACGACCTGCCCGACGAGGTCGACGTCCTCGTCGTGGGCACCGGACCCGCCGGCATGATCACCGCCGCCCAGCTCTCCCAGTTCCCCGACGTGACGACCCGCATCGTCGACCGCCGGCCCGGACGCCTGCCCATCGGCCAGGCCGACGGGATCCAGGCCCGCAGCGTCGAGACGTTCGCGGCGTTCGGCTTCGCCGGGCGGATCGCCGAGGAGGCCTACCGCATCACCGAGATGTGCTTCTGGCACCCCGACCCCGCCGACCCCACCCGCATCGTCCGCGGCGAGCGCCCGCCCGACGACCCCGCCGGGATCAGCGAGTTCCCGCACCTCATCGTCAACCAGGCCCGCGTCCTCGACTACTTCGCCGAGTACATGGCCCACGCCCCCACCCGCATGGCCCCCGACTACGGCTACGAGTTCCGCGACCTCAGCCTCGACCCCGACACCGACCCCGACGGCCACCCCGTCACCGTCCACCTCGTGCGCACCGACGGCCCCGACACCGGGCAGGAGAAGACCGTCCGCGCCCGGTACGTCGTCGGAGCCGACGGTGCCCACAGCGCCGTCCGCCACGCCATCGGCTGCACCCCCCAGGGCGACAGCGCCTTCCACGCCTGGGGCGTCATGGACGTCCTCGCCGTCACCGACTTCCCCGACATCCGCCTCAAGTGCGCCATCCAGTCCGGCACCGGCGGCAGCATCCTGCTCATCCCGCGCGAGGGCGGGCACCTGTTCCGCATGTACGTCGACCTCGGCGAGGTCCGACCCGACAACCACGCCGCCACCCGCAGCACCACGATCGACCAGATCGTCGACCGCGCCCGCGCGATCCTGCATCCCTACACCCTCGACGTGAAGGACGTCGCCTGGCACTCCGTCTACGAGGTCGGGCACCGCGTCACCGACCGCTTCGACGACGTCCCCCTCGACCAGGTCGGCACCCGCACCCCCCGCGTCTTCATCGAGGGCGACGCCTGCCACACCCACAGCGCCAAGGCCGGCCAGGGCATGAACGTCTCCATGCAGGACGGGTTCAACCTCGCCTGGAAGCTCGGCTACGTCCTCACCGGCCGCAGCCCCGAGTCCCTCCTCGCCACCTACTCCGCCGAGCGCCAGGTCATCGCCCAGAACCTCATCGACTTCGACCGCGAGTGGTCCTCCCTCATGGCCCGCAAGCCGGAGGAGCTCGACCCGGGACAGCTCGCCGACTTCTACGTCCGCACCACCGAGTTCCTCTTCGGCTTCATGACCCAGTACCCGCCGTCCCTGCTCGTCGCCGAGCCCACCCACCAGCACCTCGCCACCGGCTTCCCCCTCGGCAAGCGCTTCAAGTCCGCACCCGTCGTCCGCGTCGCCGACGCCAACCCCCTGCACCTCGGCCACCAGCACCGCGCCGACGGCCGCTGGCGCGTCTACGCCTTCGCCGACACCCCCGCCGCCGGCCAGCCCTCCGCCCTCACCGACTGGGCCACCTGGATGCACACCGCACCCGACTCACCCGTCCGCGCCCACACCCGCCCCGGCGACCAGCGCGACGCCGTCCTCGACGTCAAGGTCGTCTACCAGCAGCACCACACCGACCTCGACCTCGGCGCCGTCCCCGCGCTCTTCCTGCCCCGCACCGGCCCCTACGACCTCGTCGACTACGAGAAGGTCTTCGCCACCCACCCCGACGAGGACCTGTTCGACACCCGCGGCATCGACCGCGACGGCTGCGTCGTCGTCGTCCGCCCCGACCAGTACGTCGCCGCCGTCCTCCCGCTGCACGACACGGCCGCGCTCGCGGCCTTCTTCCGCCGGCACCTGCTCGTGCAGGTGGATCCGCCCGAGGCCTGACGCGGCGGGTGGGACCTACGCCGCGCCGCGGGCGAGCCGCGCCGGGGTGTCGTCGTCGAACTCCGCGAAGAACCCCGCCACCCGGTCGGTGAGCTCACCCATGCCGTCGCACGCGAACAGGATCGGCTGGTAGTGGCTGATGTCGTACGCCAGCGTCGCCATCTGGTGGAAGTCGACCGGACGGATGTCGGCCCCGCGGAACTCCTCGATCTCCCCGTACGACGACAGGAGCCCCGCGCCGTACGCGCGCAGCTCGCCACCCTCGTGCATGACGCCGAACTCGATCGTGAACCAGAAGACGTCCGCGACGTACTGCAGCCCCTCAGCCGTCTCGCAGCGTCGCGCGGCCTCCCCGGCCCGGCGCTTGACCTCGGCGATCGCGGGGTTCGCGAGCAGGTTCCCGTGCCCGACGACCTCGTGCAGGATGTCCGGCTCCGGCGTGTACAGCGGCTGCGACGGGTGGCGCAGGTACTGGGTCGAGTGGAACACCCCGTCCGCGAGCGACCCGTAGAACACGTCGAGCGGGACGAGCCCCGCGGCCGGGTGCAGCCGGAACCCGCTCAGCGGCTCCAGCGCCGCGCTGACCTCGTCGAGCTGCGGCACGTGGTCCGTCGGCAGCCCGAGGGCCTCCTTGCCCTCCAGGTACCCGCGGATCGCGAGGCGCTCGTGCTTCGGCGCGAGCTCCCGGCACACCGTCGCCCAGATCGCGTTCTCCGACTCCGTGTACTCGACCCGCGGCACCGGGTCCCCGGGCCTCCACGCGAGCGCGGGACCGGCGATCTCGTCGCGACGGCGCCGGTACTCCTCGTCCTTCGCACCCGGGTGGTCGTCCGCGAGATGCACCCTGGCCTTGCCGTCCTCGTCCGCGGTGACGGGGGCGTACAGCTGGCCCTCTTCGAACATGCGATCCGTTGTACGCCTGAAACGGGGACGACGCATCCCTCCCTGCACGCCGCAGCGGGCGAGACGGGCGACGTCAGGGCAGGCCGACCCGGCGCCGCCCCGCCCGGGCGGCGAACGCGTCCAGCGCCGCGAGCACCGGCGACGACTCCCACAGGATCGAGCGCCGCCGACCGCCGACCGGAGCCAGCGCGCCCACCTCGACCAGACGCGTCACGGCCTTCATCGCGTTGGTGTGCGAGACGCCGAGCTCGTGCTGCACGACCGCCGTGTTGACGACCGGCTGCCGCAGCACCAGGTCGATCAGCGGCCACACCGACGAGTCCGACCGCGCCCGCACCGACGCCGCCCAGCGCTCGCGGACCTCCCGCAGGTCGGCCACGAGGTGCCGGCCGTTGACGACCGCGTCGAACGACGCCTGCGCCATCGCGTCGACGATCGGCGCCAGGTCGCCCTCCCGGTACGCCGTCAGGGCGTCGAAGTACCCCCGCGTGTCGACCAGCAGCCCCGCCGACACCGGGACCGTCACGGACCGCGTGAGCGAGCGCCGCCGCAGCAGCGCGTGCACCAGCGCCCGACCCGTCCTCCCGTTGCCGTCGGGGAACGGGTGCACCGTCTCGAACTGCGCGTGCGCGACGGCGGCGTGCGGCAGGGCCGGCACGTCGTCGCGCGCCATGAACGCCACGAGGTCGTCGATCGCGGCCGGCACCCGGTCGGCGTGCGGCGGCACGAACGCCGCCCGGTGCGGGGAGTACCCGCCCCCGCCGATCCACACCTGCTGCGTGCGCCACCGACCGGCGATCTCCGGCTCCGCGGCCTCGACGAGCGCCCGGTGCATCGCCAGGACCGACGCCGCGTCCAGCCGCTCCGACAGCTCGACGGCCGCCTGCATCGCGTGCACGTTCCCGACGATGAGCGCGGCGTTGCGCTTCGCGTCTTCCCCGAGCTCGGCGAGCGCGACCTGCTTGGCCCCCGACGTGAGGTTCTCGATCTGCGACGACGACGCCGACTCCGACCGCAGGAGGATCGCCGCGAACGGTGCGACGTCCCGCCCCAGCTCGACGTCGAAGTCCCGGACGACGACCGACGCCTCCTCCGCGGCCGCCGCCGTCGCGCGCGGCAGCCGCACGTCGAGGTCCGCGATCCGGGGCGGCACCGCGGCACGGTAGGGGGACGACATCTCGGCGCGTGCCGACCGCGACAGCAGCTCGGGCGGCAGGCTCGACCGCCACGGGTGCTCCTCCCACCCGACGGCCGGCCACAGGGGAGCGGGGTCGGCCGTCGGCGTCGCGGCGGCCGACCGCCCCGCACCCGGGGTGGGGCCGCCGTGCGCCCGCTCTTGCCCGCCATCCTTCGACACGCCTCGACGTTATCACTCGATCGGTGACTAAAGATGGATAAGCACACCGGTCGTGCATCCCTCCGTCACGGTGCAGCGAACGCCTCGGCGACGACCCCTCCGCCCGTGCGGAAGCCGGGTAGAGCCAGACCGCAGGAAGGCCGGCGTGCGTGCGTGTCCGCCCGTGCACCCGCCCCGCACCCGCGACTGCACGATCAGGCGAGTCGTCGTCGAGGACGTCGTGTTCCGCGGAAACGTCTTCGCGCTGCTCAGCAGCTTTGGTGCAGACGTCGACGTCCGCCGATCGCGGTTCGTCGACAACGAGCACGCGATCTCGACGTTCTACGCGAGCGCGACGATCTCCGACTCCACGTTCCTCCGCAACAGGTTCGCGGCATCGAGCAACAGGCTCATCACGATCGCCCGGTCTCGCTTCGTCGACAACGAGCAGACCTTCACCGGCAGCGAGACCCGGCTCCGTCTCACCGACTCCGTGGTGACCGGCAGCAGGATCGTCTACGACAACTACGACGGCGTGGGTGCCTTCTTCGAGGGCAACACGTTCGCCCGCAACGGCATCGTCATCGGCTCGGACTTCTCGCTCGACGCCGACGAGATCCTGCACAACAGGTTCGTCGACAACGACCTCGCGGTGAGCGCGACGACGCCGAAGCACCTGGTGGGGAACACGTTCGTCGGCAACCGGGTCGCGGTGGCCTCGGATCCCGACCAGATCACCCCGGGCGTCCCGTTCGTCGCGATGGAGGGCAACACGTTCCGGCGCAACGGCGACGCCGTCTACCTGACCCACCCGGCGAGCCTGAAGGACACGGTCGCGATCGGGAACACGGGCTACGGGATCTACGCACCGCTCGCGACCGACCTGGGCGGCAACGTCGCCTACCGCAACGGCACCGAGCCCCAGTGCACGGGCGTCGTCTGCGAGACGCGCTCCTGAGAGCAGCGGTCGCGAATGCGGCCACGTTCCAGGCCGGCCGAGATTCGCTGACCTGGACGAGCTGGGTGCCCCGAGTGGGATTCGAACCCACACTGGATCGGGTTTGAGCCGAACGCCTCTGCCGGTTGGGCTATCGGGGCCAGGCGGCCAGGATAGTCAGCCGGGCGACGCCACGGACGCGCCTGCTCACGGGCGGGACGGGACCCCGTGCACGGCGAGCGGCGCACGTCACACAGGAACCCTGCAGCGTTGCGACGGCCTGCGGCGACTACGCTGTGCCCGTGACCAAGGACGCAACCCCCGAGCCCACCGAGGCGACGCCGGACCTCGACCTGCCGACCACCGCCCCGGCGGAGGAGCCGACGGAGGCCGCTCCCGCGGCGCGTCCGGCCAGGCGCGCGGTCGTCGCCGAGGACGAGGCGCTCATCCGCATGGACGTCGTCGAGACGCTGCGCGACGCCGGGTTCGACGTGGTCGGCGAGGCCGGCGACGGCGAGCAGGCGGTCGCGCTGGCCACGGAGCTCAAGCCGGACGTCGTCGTCATGGACGTGAAGATGCCCGTGCTCGACGGCATCTCCGCGGCGGAGCGGATCGGCAAGGCACACCTCGCGCCGGTCGTGCTGCTCACGGCGTTCTCGCAGACCGAGCTGGTGGAGCGCGCGCGTGACGCGGGCGCGATGGCGTACGTCGTGAAGCCGTTCAGCCCCGCCGACCTGCTGCCGGCGGTGGAGATCGCGATCTCCCGCTACGCGCAGATCTCCGCGCTCGAGTCCGAGGTCGCGGACCTGGCGGAGCGGTTCGAGACGCGCAAGCGCGTGGACCGTGCCAAGGGTCTGCTGATGACGAAGATGGGCCTGACGGAGCCGGAGTCGTTCCGCTGGATCCAGAAGACCTCCATGGACCGCCGCCTGACGATGCGCGAGGTCGCCGACGCGGTGATCGACCAGGTCGGAGGCGGTTCCTGAGCCCTGGGAGGGCTTGAGAGCGCTGGTCACGAGGCCGGTCGGACGTCCAGTTCGACCGGCCTCCCGCTTTGTCACAACTCGGCAACAACACGCGGTGAGATGTTCGCATTCACATGGCGGACACAAAGAATGAGTACCTTCGCGCCACATCGTGAGGCCCTGACCCGGGGCCTGCGGATCGGTGTACTCACAGAGGGGTACCACGCATGATTCGTTCGACACACGCCTTTCGGGCAGCAGCCCTGGCCGGTGCCGCCGCGCTCGTCCTCGCCGCGTGCAGCAGCGGGGGAGAGTCCGGCGACGAGGAGACCACGACGTCGGAGGCCGGCGCGCTGAAGATCGGCACGCTCCTGCCGCAGACGGGCTCGCTCGCCCAGCTCGGTCCCCCCGAGATCGCCGGCGTCGACCTCGCGGTCGACGAGATCAACGAGGCGGGCGGTGTCCTCGGCTCGGACGTCGAGGCCATCCACACGGACTCCTCGGACGCGGAGCACGCCGAGGTCGCGACCCAGTCGGTGCAGGACCTCATCAGCCAGGACGTCTCCGTCATCATCGGTGCGGCGTCGTCCTCCGTGACCCGCAACGTCATCGACGACATCACGGGCGCGAACATCGTCCAGATCTCGCCGGCGAACACCGCGACGGACCTCTCGGGCTACTCGGACTTCTACTTCCGGACGGCCCCGCCGGACACGGTGCAGGGTTCGGCGCTCGCCAACCTCATCCTCGGTGACGGCTCGCAGAAGCCCGGTGTCATCGTCTTCAACGACGACTACGGCATCTCGCTGCGCAACGTCGTGCAGTCCGTCGTCGAGACGAACGGCCTGTCGCTCGTCTACGGCACGGAGGGCCAGGAGTTCGACCCGAACGAGACGAACTACACGACGATCGTGAGCGACGCGCTCGCCGCCCAGCCGGACGCGCTGGCGATCATCGCCTTCACGACGCAGACGCCGCTCATCGTCAACGAGCTCGCGACGCAGGGCTTCGACATGTCGAAGGTCTACTTCGTCGACGGCAACCTCACGCAGTTCGGCGAGGAGTTCCAGGCCGGTCTGCTCGAGGGTGCGCAGGGCACGCTCCCGGGTGCCTTCCCGACGGAGGACTTCCAGGCGCGCCTGCTCGAGGTCAACGACTCGCTGCAGGACTTCTCCTACGCGGCCGAGGCGTACGACGCGACGATCCTGGCGGCCCTCGCGGCCGTCAAGGGCGGTGCCACGGACGGTGAGACCATCCAGGCCAACATGGCGGCCGTCTCCGGTGCCGACGGCGGCGAGAAGTGCGACACGTTCGCGGACTGCGTGGCGCTGCTCGAGGACGACAAGGACATCGACTACGAGGGGCAGTCGGGTGCGGGTCCGTTCAACGCGGACAACGACCCGTCGTCGGCGTACATCGGCGTCTACACGTTCGACGGCGCCAACATGTACTCCTTCACGAAGTCGGAGTTCGGCGAGGTCGGCTGATCCCCACGGATCGATGACAGGGTCGACGGGGTCGGTGCTCAGGCACCGGCCCCGTCGGCGTGTCCGGCGGCCGGTAACCGCGTCCGGTCGTCAGAGCGTCGTGAGGTCGACGACGAGCGCGCGGTGGTCGGACAGCCCGGTGTCGACCGCGCGGCCGGGGCGGACCGGGTGCAGCGCGCCGTCGACGAGCACGTGGTCGAGCTGCCGCTCGGGGTGCGCGACGGGGTAGGTGTCGGCGACGACGACGGGCCGCAGTCCGGTCGCCCGCTGGGGCCGGTCGCCCTCGAGGTTCAGGTCGCCCATGAGCACGAGCGGCCGGGGGAGCGTGCGCGTCTGCGCGACGAGGTGCCGCAGCTGTCGCACGTTCCACCCGGGGATGAACGTCAGGTGCGTCCCGACGACCGTGACGAGCCCCTCGGGTGCCTCGACGACGGCGGCCAGTGCGGCCCGGGGCTCGTCGCGCACGAGCGTGGGCCAGCGCGTGCCGGGCCACCGCACGGGCGCGCGGCGGCGCAGCGTCGGGAGCTGCAGGACGCGCCACTCGCGCACGGGGTACCGGCTGAGCAGCGCGATGCCGTAGCTCGCGGCCGCGGGCTGCTGGTCGCCCGTGACGGCGGTCCACAGGCCCGGCTCGCCGTGCAGGATCGCGGCGAACCGATGGTGCGGGGCGTCCATGACGTCGGCCGCGATCACGGTGAGGTCGGCACCGTGCGACCGCGGCTGGTCCCGGTCCACCTCCTGGAGGGCCAGGACGTCGGCGTCGAGGTCGCGCACGGCGTCCGCGAACCGGTCGAGCCGCACCTCGCCGTCGACGGTCGAGCGGCCGTGCAGGATGTTGAAGGTCGCGACGCGCACCCTGGCGATTCTCGTCGCCGACCTGCGGGTGTGCGCGGCGGGGTGAGAGATTGGCCCGATGACGGTGCAGGGCGCCCTGGAGAATCCCCCCGACGACCGCACGGCTCTGCAGGACGGGCTGCGGCTCGTCGCGGTGGCGCTGACCGATGCCCAGATCCCGTTCGCGCTCGTGGGCGGCTACGCGTCGTGGGCGCGCGGCGCGCCCGAGCCGAGCCACGACGCGGACTTCGCGGTGCCGGAGGAAGACGTCGAGCGGGCGAAGGCCGCGATCGCCGCAGCGGGCCTGCAGGTCGAGCAGCCGGCGGAGAACTGGCTGTTCAAGGCCTTCCACCACGGTCAGCTCGTCGACGTCCTGTTCCGCATGGTGGGGGAGCCGGTGACGCGCGAGCTGCTGGCCCGCAGCGACGAGCTCGAGGTGCTCGCGGTGCGGATGCCCGTCCTCGCGGCGACCGACATCGTGTCGGCCAAGATGCGGGTGCTGGGCGAGCACGCGTGCGACTTCGGGCGGCTCCTCGCGATCGTCCGGGCGCTGCGCGAGCAGATCGACTGGGACCGCGTCCGCGAGGACGTCCGCGACCACCCGTACGGCAAGGCCTTCCTGTTCCTCGTGGACGAGCTAGGTATCACGGGGGCGCCGCACGGTCCGGTCGACGTCGAGCCCGGACGGACCGACGCACCGGCGGCCACGAGCGACGCCTGACGCCCGGCGCGGGTCGCCGAAACGCTGACCTGAAAGGCTTCAGGGGGGCTCGGAAGCGCTTCGACGTCACTAGCGTGTGCCGCTTCCCGGTCCCCGCGGCACAGCCCGCCGCCGTCCGACGTCTGGAGCGCCATGACCTCCGACCCGTCCGCCCGCACCCGCACGTCCCGGGTGCGCCGCCCCCGCTCCGCCCGCTCCCGTCCGGCCGGCACGGGACCCGCCGCGACCCGCCCCGTTCGACGCGTCGCTGCCACCGCCGCGGCCCTCACGGCCGGGCTCGCGGCCACCCTCGTCGCCGTGCCGAGCGCCCCGGCGTCCGCCGCGGCCGGCTGCACCGCGACCTACACCGTCACCGCGTCCTGGAACACGGGCTTCACCGGCAACGTCGCCTTCACCGTCGACGCCCCCGTCGACGGCTGGGAGCTCACGTGGACCTTCACCGCGGGCGAGTACCTCGTCCAGGGCTGGAACGCCGACCTCGCGACGACCGGCACCCAGGTCCGGGCGAGGGCACCCGGCTGGAAGCAGCGCCTGGCCACCGGCGAGACGTGGTCGGTCGGCTTCAACGCGACCCACGTCGGCCGGACGCCCGCGCCGACCGACCTGCGTCTCAACGGCGTGGCCTGCACCGTCGTCGGCCAGCCCACGCCGACGCCCACGTCCACGACGACGCCCACCCCGACGCCGACCGTCACGCGCACCCCCACCCCGACGCCGACCGCCACCCGGACGCCGACCCCGACACCCACGCCGACTCCCACGCCGACGCCGTCGCCCACGACCGCACCCGTCTGGAACCCGCCCGCGGCCCTGGCTCCGGCGCTCGACGAGGTCTGGCGCCACCAGGAGCAGACGTACAACAACGGCAACCTCTACGGCTTCCGCAACTACGGCTGGGACCAGGTGATGGCCAACGGCGGCTACCTCAACGTGTGCGTCCGCTGGGACTCCACCAGGACCGTCACGGCGGCCCAGCGGGACAAGATCCACGCGCAGTACGAGGCCCAGTACCGCAAGTGGTTCGCGCGCATGCTCCAGCCCGACGGCACACGCTGGAACGGCTGGCCGTACCAGGAGGTCGACATCCGGGTCGTCGGGTGGGCGGTCCGCGACCGGTCGCTGCTGCAGTGGTCGGACAGCTCGGTCGACGTCTACGTCGGTGACATCCGCGAGAACGCGCCGCAGTGCCCCGAGTCGCTCGGGCGGTTCTTCCACCAGGACGGGAGCTACCCGGGCGGTGCGGCTCGGCACTACGACCAGTCGTTCTGGCTGACCGACGGTTTCGGCGGGGGAGCGGGCGGCGACTGGGGGCAGCGGATGGGCACCGAGTACTTCCTCGGGGCGCTCGACAACGCCGACGTGACGATCCTGCAGCACGAGATCGGGCACACGTTCGGCCTCGACGACTTCTACGACTGGACGCCGACCGGCGTGTCGCGGTTCGTCATGCTCGCCGGGTCGTCGGCCGCGATCACGGACTTCGACGCGTGGATGTTCCGCGACTGGTGGCGGCACCTCAAGTCGCGCTACGGCCTGTGACGCGCGACGGGGGCGCGTGACGCTGCATGAAGGGCGGGGGCGGTGGGCGGACCGGTCGTCCGTCCACCGCCCCCGGCGAGCCGCTCAGGACGCCTCGGGCTCGTCCTTCTTCGCGGCGCTCTCGACGTCCGCCGCCAGGGTCCCGAGGTACAGCTCGATGACCTTCGGGTCGTGCATGAGCTCGCGGCCCGGCCCCGAGTAGGCGTTGCGGCCCTGGTCGAGGACGTAGCCGCGGTCGCAGATCTGCAGGGCACGCCGGGCGTTCTGCTCGACGATGACGACCGACACCCCGGCCTTGTTGATCCGCCGGGTCCGCAGGAACGTCTCGTCCTGCTTCACCGGCGACAGGCCGGCGGACGGCTCGTCGAGCAGCAGCACGGACGGCTCCATCATGAGCGCGCGCGCCATGGCGACCATCTGCCGCTCGCCGCCCGACAGGGACCCCGCCCGCTGGCGGCGCCGCTCGGCGAGCGTCGGGAAGAGGTCCGCGACGAACGCGAACCGCTCGGCGTACCGCTTGGGAGCCTGGAAGGCGCCCATCTGCAGGTTCTCCTCGATGGTGAGCGAGGGGAACACGTTGTTCGTCTGCGGGACGAAGCCGACCCCGCGCTGGACCAGGTGGTCGGCCCGCAGGTTGGTGATCGCCTCCCCGCCGAGCGTGACCGTGCCGGACCGGACGGGCACGAGCCCGAACAGCGACTTGAGCAGCGTCGACTTCCCGGCGCCGTTCGGGCCGATGATGCCGACGAGCTCGCCCGGGTGCAGGACGAGGTTGCAGCCGTTGAGGATGTCGACGCCCGGCAGGTACCCGGCGACGAGGTCGGTGGCCTCGAGCAGCGGCTCACCCTGGGGTGCGCCCCGGTGCAGGGCGGCGCGGTCCCCGGTGGTGACGGCCGTCGCAGTCGGTGCGGCCTCGTGGTCGTCGCGCGTGACGGCGTCCATCGCGTCGCTCATCGGGTCCCCTCCTCGGTGCCGGGCCGGCCGGCCGCGTCCTGGTCCGGCGCGACGTCCTCGAGCGCCGCCTCGTCGAGCAGCGCGTCGTCGCCCAGGTCCGTGTCGTGGTGCGCACCGAGGTACGCGTCGATCACGGCGGGGTTGCCCATGACGGACTCGGGCGGCCCCTCGGCGACGATGCGGCCCTCGGTCATGACGACGACCCAGTCGGAGATGTGCCGGACCATGTGCATGTCGTGCTCCACGAACAGCACCGTGGTGCCGTCGTCGCGCAGCGCCTGGATGTGCCCCAGCAGCGACTGGGTGAGCGCGGGGTTCACGCCGGCCATGGGCTCGTCGAGCATGATCATCGTCGGCGTCGCCATGAGGGCCCGCGCCATCTCGAGCAGCTTGCGCTGACCGCCCGACAGGCTGCCCGCGAAGTCGTCCCGCTTGGTGTCGAGCTTGAACCGCGCGAGCAGCTCCTCGGCCTGGGCGGTGATCTCCTCCTCGCGCCGGCGCCACAGCGGCGGCACGAGCGCGGTGAGCAGGTTCTCGCCGGGCTGGCTGACCGCACCGAGACGCATGTTCTCGATGACGGTCATGCGGTTGAGCGCCTTGGTGAGCTGGAACGTGCGCACCATGCCGGCGCGGGCGACGCGGGCGGCGGGGACCCCGCCGAGCGTGCGCCCCTCGAACGTCCAGCGCCCGCTGCTGGGCTTGTCGAAGCCGGTGAGCAGGTTGAACAGCGTCGTCTTGCCGGCGCCGTTCGGGCCGATGAGCGCGGTGATGGCGCCGCGCTGCACCTCGAGGTGGTCGACGTCGACCGCGTTGACGCCGCCGAAGTGACGGCGCACGTCGTCGGCGACGAGGATCGGGTCCGGCTTGGCGGCGCCGGGGACGTGCTCGACGTCCCGCAGCGCGGCCTCGACGGCGGCCCGGTGGTCGACGGTCGCAGAAGTGGGCTCAGTGGGCATGGATCGCGAGCTCCTTCTTGTCTCCGAGGATGCCTTGTGGCCGGAAGATGATCAGCAGCATCAGGGCGACGCCGACGATGATCCAGCCGAACTGCTCGATCTGCTCGCTGCGCAGGACCGTCGTCGGGATCGTCTCGCGCATCGTGAGCTTCACGAGCGCCAGGACGGCCCAGAAGATGATCGAGCCGAGCACCGGTCCGAAGACCGTCGCGGCGCCGCCGAGCAGCAGGATCGTCCAGACGAAGAACGTCATGGAGCGCCCCATCGAGTCGGGCTGCACGGCCCGTGGCAGGACGTAGAGGATGCCCGCGACGGCGCCGATCGCACCGCCCAGGACGAGCGACTGCATCTTGTAGGAGTAGACGTTCTTGCCGAGCGAGCGCACGGCGTCCTCGTCCTCCCGGATGCCCTTGAGGACGCGGCCCCACGGCGAGCGGATGAGCAGCCAGACGAGCAGGCAGGCGAGGGCGACGACGGCCCAGCCGACGAGGCGGACCCACCAGCTGTTCGACGCGTTGACGGCGTACTCGAACGGCCCGAGCGCCCACGTCCCGTCGGGGAACGGTGACGCGTCCTGGAAGCTGCCCTTGTACTGGTTGCCGCGCAGGCCGCTCGAGGCGCCCGTGAGGTCGGTGAACGTCGTGGAGCGCCCGACGAGCCGGACGATCTCCGCCGCCGCGATCGTGACGATCGCGAGGTAGTCGCCGCGCAGCTTGAGGGTCGGGATGCCGAGGATCAGCGCGAACACCGTGGCCGCCGCGATGGCGACGAGCACGGCGGCCCACAGGGGCCAGCCCGCGATGGTCGAGATGGCGAAGCCGTAGGCGCCGAGGAGCATGAAGCCCGCCTGGCCCATGTTGAGCAGGCCCGTGAGCCCGAAGTGGATGTTGAGGCCGATCGCCGCGAGGGCGTAGGCGGCGGTCGTCGGCGCGAAGAACTCGGCGACGACGAGCGTGAGGATGCGTGTCCAGTCCATGGTGGTGGTTCCTTATCCGACGCGCGTCGCTCGGCCGAGGATGCCCTGCGGTCGTACCAGCAGGACGAGGATGAGGATGACGAGCGCCGAGGCGTAGCGCATGTCGATAGGGATCCAGAGGCTCGACAGCTCGACCACGAGGCCGATGACGATGGATCCGGCGAGGGCGCCGAACGCCGCCCCGAGCCCGCCGAGGGTGACCGCGGCGAACATGAGCAGCAGCAGCGCACCGCCGGAGTACCACGACGTCGCGCCGAAGTAGAGCCCGACGAGGACGCCGCCGAGGGCCGCGAGGCCCGCGCCGAGCACCCAGACCAGCCGGATCATCCGGTTGACGGAGATGCCGGACGCCGCGCTGAGCGCGGGGTTGTCGGCGACGGCACGGGTGGCGCGGCCGGCCCGGGTGCCGAGCAGGAAGTACGCGACGCCGCCGAGCGCGACCGCCGCGACGCCCATCGAGATGAGCGTCGTGACCGTGAGCCGGACGGGGCCGATCATCACGGACTGGGGCGTGTCGGTGACGATGCGCAGGGGCCCGGCGCCGAAGAAGAACTGGAAGACGTACGAGATCGCCATCGACAGACCGATCGTCACGATCATCTGCTGGATCATCCCGACGCCGCGGCGCCGCAGCGGCCGCCACAGGAACGTGTCCTGCAGCCAGCCGGTCGCGGCACCGATGGCGACGGCGATGATCGCCGACGGCACGAGCGGCAGCCCGACGAGCTGCGTGCCGACGTACGCGAGGATCCCGCCGAGGGACACCTGCTCGCCGTGCGCGAAGTTGCTCAGGCCGGTCGTCCCGTAGATCAGCGACAGGCCGACGCTGGCGAGCGCCAGGAGCGTGCCGAACACGAGCCCGTTGACCGTGAGCTGGGCGACCCGGGCCGCGGTGATCCCGGACCCGCTGGACGCGGCCGTGGCGGCCTGCCCGGTGCCGGAGCCCGGTGCGGGGGCCGCGCTGGGCTCGTCGGTCGAGCCGTCGTCGCCGCCCGCGGGCGCCTCGACGGGCGCACCGAGCGGGAACAGCGCGACGGACGACGAGCCGAGGTTCACCTGGACGACGCGGGGGTTCTGGTCGGGCAGCCGCAACGTCTCCCCGGCCGGCAGCGTCGCGGTGTCGAGCGTCACCTCGTACTCCCCGGCCTCGGTGACGGCGACGGACCAGCGGCCCTCGGCGTCGGTCGTGGCCGTGGACTCCCCGCCGGGTCCGTCGACCGTGAGCGTGGTCCCGGCGGCGGGCGCGCCCGCCGAGGTCCGGATGGTCCCGTTGATGCAGCCGGTCGCCGCGTCGGCGACGCAGGCCTGCGTGGCGGCGCGGGCGGACGGCGCGGTCGCGAGACCGAGGACCGACCACGTGAGGAAGGCGGCCACGAGGAGCAGCAGCGTGAGGGGGCGTGCGGCTCGAGGTGGCGAGCCGGCGAGCGGGTCCGCGGCGACTGGTCGCACCTGGGACCTCCGTCCGTCGTGTGTAGGAGCGCGAGACGAGTGGGCTCGGCGGCGCTGTCGAGCGGGTGCGACGCCCAGCCGGGGTGGCAGGACGATAGGGAGGGATTGTGTCTTGTTCATTACGTGAACGCGAGAGCCGCGCCGAACGAGTGAGCCGGTGTCGCCTCCGACGAGCCTCGATGCTGGGCGTCCGTCCAGGTCCGGGAGGCCCGGGACCTTGGGGGACTAGGCAGGTGGACGGCCGCTGCGCCATGATCGGTCTCGGTGCCGCCGCGGGCAGGACGGCACCAGCCCGAAGGGATCCCCCTCGTCCCGTCTGGAGGCTCGACCGCCGTGCGCCCAGGTGTCCACGTCCGCATCGCGTGCCCTGACGATCTCGAAGACCTCGTCGAGGTGTGCCTGCTGGCGCGCCGCGAGGCGGCCGTCGGGGCGCAGCTGTGCACGGACGACGCCGACCGTCTCCGCGACCAGCTGGGAGCGCTCCGAGCGTTCCCCGGCGGTCTCGTCCTGGTGGCCTCGCTCGACGGCCACGCGAGCGGGCTGCTGCTCGCCCGCGTCGTCGGGCCGGGGCCGTTCACGGACGTCGTCAGCATGAACATCGAGGCGGTGTACGTCGTCCCCGAGGCGCGTCGACGCGGTCTCGGGCACGCGCTCCTCGTGGCCGCGGTCGCCCGCGCCGAGGAGGTCGGGGCCACCGAGCTGTACGCCTCGCCCCTGCCCGGCGCCCGCGGGATGCAGCGCTTCCTGGCCCGGCTGGGCTTCGCCCCGGCGGCGTCGCACCGGGTCGTCACGACGTCGGCGCTGCAGCGCCGCCTCGCGCACGACCTCGCGCCCGCGGTGATGCAGGGCGCGCCGCGGCGCGCGGGCTCACGCGGGCTGGAGGACCTCATCGCGCGGCGGCGGCAGGGTCGCATCCGCGCGACCGAGGTGCCCGAGCAGGCGTCCGCTCCCGGGGTCGACGCCGCGGGTCAGCGGCGGGCGTCGATCAGCATGCAGGTGAGCCTTGCGGTGCAGAGCCGACGGCCGTCGGCGTCCTCGACGACGACCTCGTAGGTCGCGAGCGTCGAGCCCAGGTGCAGGGCCGTCGCCGTCCCGGTGACGAGTCCGGACCGTGCGGACCGGTGGTGCGTCGCGCTCAGCTCGATGCCGACCGCGGCACGTCCGGCTCCGGCGTGCACCTGGGCCGCGTAGGACCCGAGCGTCTCGGCGAGCACGGCCGACGCACCGCCGTGCAGCAGCCCGTACGGCTGGGTGTTGCCCTCGACGGGCATGGTGCCGACGGCCCGCCCGGCGGAGAGCTCGACGACCTCGATGCCCATGCGCTCGAGGAGGGTGCCGGCGATCGACGGGGTCGCGGCCAGGGCGTCAGAGGTGTCGGACATGGCAGATAGGTTGGCACCCGTGAGCGACGCACAGCCAGCCGCCCTGCCCGACGTCCTGCCCGACGCCCCGTCGTCGACGGCCCCGGCCGTCCCCGCGGGTCCCGCGCGGCTCCTGCTGATCGACGGCCACTCGATGGCGTACCGCGCGTTCTTCGCGCTTCCGGTCGACAAGTTCGCGACGTCGACGGGCACCCCGACCAACGCGGTCTTCGGGTTCACGTCGATGCTCGCCAACCTGCTGCGGGACGAGGAGCCGACGCACGTCGCGGTCGCGTTCGACGTGGGCCGCACGACGTTCCGCACCGAGCAGTACGAGGCGTACAAGGGCAACCGCGACGCGACGCCCGAGCCGTTCCGCGGCCAGGTGCCGATCATCCAGCGGGTGCTCGCGACGATGCACATCCCGGTCCTGGAGAAGCCGCACTACGAGGCGGACGACATCCTCGCGACGCTCTCGCACCAGGCCCGCGCGCAGGGGATGCAGGTGCTCATCTGCACGGGCGACCGCGACGCCCTCCAGCTCGTCAACGACGACGTCACCGTGCTGTACCCGGTCAAGGGCGTCTCCGAGCTCGCGCGCATGACGCCCGCGGCGGTCGAGACCAAGTACGGCGTGCCGCCGGAGCGGTACCCGGACCTCGCGGCGCTCGTCGGCGAGACGTCGGACAACCTGCCGGGGATCCCGGGCGTCGGCCCGAAGACCGCCGCGAAGTGGATCGGCCAGTTCGACGGCCTCGAGGGCATCGTCGCGAACGCCGACAAGGTCACCGGCAAGGCGGGGGAGTCGCTGCGCGAGAACCTCGAGCAGGTGCAGCTCAACCGGCAGCTCAACCACCTCCTCACGGACCTCGAGCTGCCGCTCGGTCCGGAGGACCTGGCGGCGCGGCCGTGGGACCGTCACGAGCTGCACGCGATCCTCGACGAGCTCGAGTTCCGCGCGCTGCGCGACCGGCTGTTCGCGATGCTGCCGGACGAGAACGAGAAGCCGGCCGCGGTCGCCGCGGCGGCCCTCGACGTCGCGGCCCTGGGCACGGGCGAGCTCGGGTCGTGGCTCGCGGGCCGGTCGGGCCAGCCGCTCGGTGTCGACGTGCGTGGCTCCGGGTCGCCGTCGGGCGGGGACGCCTGGGGCGTCGCGCTGGCGGACGCGTCGGGCCAGGCGGCGGCGTTCGACCTCGCGGAGATCGACCCCGTCGACGAGGCCGCGCTGGCCGCGTGGCTGGCCGACGCCGCGCAGCCGAAGGTCGTGCACGCGTCGAAGGAGGCGTGGCACGCCCTGGCCGGGCGCGGCCTGCCCATCGCGGGTGTCACCTTCGACACCGAGCTCGCCGCGTACCTGTGCCAGCCGGACCGCCGGGCGTACGACCTGGCCGACCTCGCGATCGGGTACCTGCGCCGCGAGCTCGGCGCGGACGACGCCGCGACCGGTGGCCAGGGTGCGCTGGACCTCGAGCTCGACGGCACGGACGAGGGACGTCGGGCGGCCGTGCGGGCGTCGGCGGTGCGTGACCTCGCCGACGTGCTGGCGGGCGAGCTCGCGGACCGCGGCGCCGACGGCCTGCTGCGCGACCTCGAGCTGCCGCTGGTCGACGTGCTCGCCCGGATGGAGCGCACCGGCATCGCGATCGACGCGCCGTACCTGTCCTCGCTCGAGAAGTCGTTCGACGGCCAGGTGCAGGGTGCGGCCGCGGACGCGTACGCGGTCATCGGCCGGGAGGTGAACCTGGGGTCGCCCAAGCAGCTCCAGGAGGTCCTGTTCGACCAGCTCGGCATGCCCAAGACCAAGAAGATCAAGACGGGGTACACGACCGACGCCGCGGCGCTCACGGACCTGTTCGCGCGCACGCAGCACCCGTTCCTCGAGCACCTGCTCGCGCACCGCGACGCGATCCGCCTGCGGCAGACGGTCGAGGGGCTGCTCCGCTCGGTCGCGCCGGACGGGCGGATCCACACGACGTTCCAGCAGACGATCGCGGCGACGGGCCGGCTGTCGTCGGCGGACCCGAACCTGCAGAACATCCCGATCCGGACCGAGGCAGGCCGCCAGATCCGGCGGGCGTTCGTCGTGGGCGACGGGTTCGAGACGCTGCTGACCGCCGACTACTCGCAGATCGAGATGCGGATCATGGCGCACCTGTCGGGCGACGAGGGCCTCATCGAGGCCTTCCGCTCGGGCGAGGACCTGCACTCGTACGTCGGCTCGCGCGTGTTCGGCGTGCCGACCGACGAGGTCACGGCCGCGATGCGGTCGAAGATCAAGGCGATGAGCTACGGCCTGGCGTACGGGCTGTCGTCGTACGGACTGTCGCAGCAGCTCTCGATCGAGGTCTCCGAGGCCGCGGGGCTCATGCAGGACTACTTCGCGCGGTTCGGCGGCGTGCGGGACTACCTCACGGGTGTCGTCGACGTGGCGCGCCAGACGGGCTACACGCAGACGATCCTCGGGCGCCGCCGGTACCTGCCGGACCTCACGAGCGACAACCGCCAGCGCCGTGAGGCGGCCGAGCGGATGGCGCTCAACGCGCCGATCCAGGGCAGCGCGGCGGACCTCATCAAGGTGTCGATGCTCGGGGTGGACCGCGAGCTCACGCGACGCGGGCTGACCTCGCGCGTGCTGCTGCAGGTCCACGACGAGCTCGTCCTGGAGGTCGCCGCGGGGGAGCGGGACGAGGTCGAGGCGCTGGTGCGCGAGCAGATGGCGGCCGCGGGCGACGCGGCGAGCGACGGTCCGCTGGACGTGCCGCTCGACGTGAGCGTCGGGGTGGGCGCCAGCTGGCACGACGCCGGGCACTGACGCGGCGCCGCTGACGGCGCGCAGCAGGTCGCGCGGACGCGGAGCCGTCCGAACCGGAGGTATCGGGGGAAGTTTCGGGAATCCCCCCGAAAACATCGGTAGTGGACGGACGTGATCTGGGCCACAGTAGGCGTCTGTGGCAACGAGGCCACGCCCGACGTCCCCTGGAGGCGTGCATGACCGACACGTTCAGCGGCACCCCAGAGACCGACTACCAACGCGTGCAGCGCAGCGCCGAGTTCCAGGCGCTCAAGCGACGCTTCCGGCGCTTCGTCTTCCCGATGACGGCGCTCTTCCTCGTCTGGTACTTCGTCTACGTCCTGCTCTCGACGTACGCGCACGACTTCATGGGCACGCGCGTCTGGGGCACGATCACCGTCGGCCTGCTGTTCGGCCTCGGCCAGTTCGTCTCGACGTTCGCCATCACGATGATCTACGCCCGCTGGGCGAACAACCGGCAGGACCCGGTCGCCGACCGGCTCCGCCGGCACATCGAGGAGGGGCGTCTCGACGACGGTGAGGTCGCGTGAGCGCCGCCGTGCGGACCGCGGCGGAGCAGTCCGACCAGATCGGCGAGCCGATCGTCAACATCGCGATCTTCGGCGCGTTCGTCCTCGTCACTCTCGTCATCGTCTTCCGTGCGTCCCGCAACAACCGCACGGCGGCCGACTACTACGCCGCAGGCCGGTCCTTCACCGGGCCGCAGAACGGCACCGCGATCGCGGGCGACTACCTGTCCGCCGCGTCGTTCCTCGGCATCTGCGGCGCGATCGCGATCAACGGCTACGACGGGTTCCTCTACTCGATCGGGTTCCTCGTCGCGTGGCTCGTGGCCCTGCTGCTCGTCGCCGAGCTGCTGCGCAACACCGGCCGGTTCACGATGGCCGACGTCCTGTCGTTCCGGCTGCGCGAGCGTCCCGTCCGCATGGCCGCCGCGCTGTCGACCCTCGCGGTCGTGTTCTTCTACCTGCTCGCGCAGATGGCCGGCGCCGGTGGTCTCGTCGCGCTCCTGCTGGGCATCGAGGGGACCGCCGCGCAGGGCCTCGTCATCGCCGTCGTCGGCGCGCTCATGATCCTGTACGTCCTCGTCGGCGGGATGAAGGGCACCACCTGGGTGCAGATCATCAAGGCCGTCCTGCTCATCGCGGGCGCGGGCGTCATGACGGTCTGGGTCCTGTCGAAGTACGGGTTCAACCTGTCCGACCTCCTGCAGGGCGCGATCGACCAGGCGGGCGAGGGCGGCGAGGCGCTCGTCGAGCCCGGCAAGCAGTACGGCGCGAGCGCGATGAGCCAGCTCAACTTCGTGTCCCTGGCGCTCGCGCTGGTTCTCGGCACCGCCGGGCTGCCGCACGTCCTCATGCGGTTCTACACGGTCCCCTCCGCCAAGGAGGCGCGTCGCTCGGTCGTCTGGGCGATCTGGCTGATCGGCATCTTCTACCTGTTCACCCTCGTGCTCGGCTACGGCGCGGGGGCGCTGGTCGGCCCCGAGACGATCATGGCGGCACCGGGCGGCGTGAACTCCGCGGCGCCGATGCTCGCCTACGAGCTCGGCGGCACGATCCTGCTGGGCCTCATCTCCGCGGTCGCCTTCGCGACGATCCTCGCGGTCGTCGCCGGTCTCACGATCACGGCCGCGGCGTCGTTCGCGCACGACATCTACGCGAACGTCCTGAAGAAGGGGAAGGTCAACCCGGACGGCGAGGTCCGCGTCGCGCGGATGACGGTCATCGCGATCGGCATCCTCGCGATCATCGGCGGCATCTTCGCCAACGGGCAGAACGTCGCGTTCCTCGTGGCGCTCGCGTTCGCGGTCGCGGCCAGCGCCAACCTGCCGACGATCCTCTACTCGCTGTTCTGGCGGAGGTTCAACACGTCGGGCGCGCTGTGGAGCATGTACGGCGGCCTGATCTCGTGCATCGTGCTCATCGCGATCTCGCCGGTCGTGTCCGGCAAGGTCGACCCGAAGACGGGGGCGAGCCTGTCGATGATCAAGGACACGTCCGTCGACTTCCACCTCATCCCGCTGGAGAACCCGGGCATCATCTCGATCCCGCTGGCCTTCCTCCTGGGGATCCTCGGCACGGTCCTCACGAAGGAGAAGCCGAACGTCGAGAAGTCCGCCGAGATGGAGGTCCGCTCCCTCACGGGCGCCGGCTCGGAGAAGGCGGTCGTGCACTGACGGCGCGCTGACCGGACCCCGGCACCCGGGCACGCCGCCGCGCAGCGGCGGACCCGGGTGCCGGTGCGTCCCGGGCCCTCACGCCGCGTGGCACACGAAGATCGCGGTCCCCGGCAGCAGCGCGCCACGGACCGGTCCCCACCCGCCCCAGACGCGGTCGTGCCCGTCGGGCCAGGCGGGCTCGACGAGCCGGTCGAGCACGAAGCCCGCACCGACGACGTCGGCGACGTGGTCGCCGAGCGTGCGGTGGTACTCCGCGTACAGGACGCGGCCCGACTCGCCCGTCTCGACGTAGGGACGTCGGTCGAAGTAGGACCGCGTCGCGGTCAGCCCGTGCGCGGACGGGTCGTCGGGGAACGCCCAGCGCAGCGGGTGCGTCACCGCGAAGACCCAGCGGCCGCCGGGCCGCAGGACGCGCCGCGCCTCCGCGTGCACGCGACCGGGGTCCGGGACGAACGGGATGGCGCCGAACGCCGTGAACACGACGTCGAAGGCGTCGTCGGCGAACGGCAGCGCGCGCGCGTCCGCCTGGACGAGCGGCGTGCGCGTGCCTGCCGCGCGGTCGTAGCGCGCGCCGGCGGCGAGCATGCCGCCCGACACGTCGGTCGCGACGGCCTCGGCACCCTGCGCGGCGAGCCACCGTGAGCACTGCGCCGCCCCGGCCCCGATCTCGAGCACCCGCCGGCCCGCGACGTCCCCGAGGAGCCGGGCGTCCTGCTCGCGCACGCCCTCCGGGCACCACACGAAGTCGGCCGGACCGAGGAAGGCACCGTGCTCGTCGAGGTACTCGGCGGCGTTCTCGTCCCACCACCGGCGGCCCGCGGTTCCGCCTTCCTCGTCGGGCACCTCGCGGAACCCGGCGTCGGCGAGCGGGTCGGTCGTCGGAGGGCCGGACGGATCGGACGGGACGGGCTGCGCGAAGTCGGACATGTCGATAGTGTCGCCCGGACCCGAATAGGTACTCACTCGTAACAGCGTCGTGACGTGGGAGACCTAGCGTCAGCCCCGGCTGGTGCCAGGAGCGCCGGTCGATCGACGTACTTGACGGAGGGTGGTCGTGGTGAAGTCCTGGAAGCTGGTGGCCGTCTCGGCGGCCGGAGCGCTCGCCCTGACGGCGTGCGCAGCGAGCGATCGCGACGCCGACGGCGGCGCGAGCGACGCCGCGAGCGGTGGCCGCGACACGTTCATCTTCGCCGCCTCGAGCGACCCGGCGGGGCTCGACCCCGCCTTCGCGAACGACGGCGAGTCGTTCCGCGTGGCCCGGCAGATCTTCGAGGGTCTCGTGGGCACGGAACCCGGCACGGCCGACCCGGCGCCGCTGCTCGCGGAGTCGTGGGACGTCAGCGACGACGGCCTGGAGTACACGTTCCACCTCAAGGAGGACGTGAAGTTCCACGACGGCACGGACTTCGACGGCGAGGCGGTCTGCTTCAACTTCGACCGCTGGAACAACTTCACCGGGATCCTGCAGTCCGAGTCGCTGTCGTACTACTGGCAGAAGGTCAACGGCGGGTTCGCGACGAGCGACGTCGAGACGCTCAACGGGACCGGCAAGTACGACAGCTGCGAGGCGCCCGACGCCGCGACCGCGGTCGTCCACCTCAAGAGCCCGCTGCCCGAGCTCGTCTCGGCGCTGTCGCTGCCGTCGTTCTCGATGCAGTCGCCGACCGCGCTCGAGGAGTACGACGCCGACAACGTGACCGGCGAGGGCGACGCACCGATCCTGCCCGAGTACGCGAACGCGCACCCGACCGGCACCGGCCCGTACACGTTCGACTCGTGGAGCCCGGGCGAGGAGGTCGTGCTCGTCGCGAACGAGGACTACTGGGGCGACCAGGGCCAGATCAAGCGGATCGTCTTCCCGGTGATCTCCGACCCGACGGCGCGCCGGCAGGCGCTGCAGGCGGGCGACATCGACGGCTACGACCTGGTCGGCCCGGCCGACGTGCAGGCGCTGGCCGACGAGGGCTTCCAGATCGTCAACCGCGAGCCGTTCAACATCCTGTACCTCGCGATGAACCAGGCGAACCCCGACCTGGCCGACCTCAAGGTCCGGCAGGCCATCGCCCACGCGATCAACAAGGAGGCGCTCGTCGCGCAGACGCTGCCCGAGGGCACCGAGGTCGCGACGAACTTCGTGCCGCCGTCGGTCTCCGGCTGGA
The DNA here is from genome assembly GCF_004306155.1 of Cellulomonas biazotea. Taxonomy (GTDB): domain Bacteria; phylum Actinomycetota; class Actinomycetes; order Actinomycetales; family Cellulomonadaceae; genus Cellulomonas; species Cellulomonas biazotea. The sequence continues at coordinate 25,702 of NZ_BIMR01000059.1, read as the reverse complement.
ACGCCGACGTCACGACGTACGACTACGACCCGGACCTCGCCAAGAGCCTGCTCGCCGAGGCGGGGAAGTCGAACCTCACGATCGACTTCAACTACCCGACGAACGTCTCGCGGCCGTACATGCCGACGCCGGAGCAGGTGTTCACGGCGATCAAGGCGGACCTCGAGGCGGTCGGCATCACGGTGAACCCGGTGCCGGACCCGTGGAACCCGGAGTACCTGGACAAGATGCAGGGCACGTCCGACCACGGCATCCACCTGCTCGGGTGGACCGGCGACTACAACGACACCTACAACTTCATCGGCGTCTTCTTCGGCGGTCCGTCGAACGAGTGGGGCTTCGACAACCCCGCGATCTTCCAGGCGATCAACGACGCCCGGTACGTCGCGGACATCGACGAGCAGAAGGCCGCGTACGAGGCCGCCAACGCCGAGCTCCTGGAGTTCCTGCCCGGCATCCCGCTCGCGCACCCCGTCCCGTCCCTTGCGTTCAAGGACGACGTCAAGGGCTACCCGGCCTCGCCGGTCCAGGACGAGGTCTACAACGTCATCACGCTCGGCGACTGAGAGAGACCGCACCACCCGATGCCCCGACTGATCCTGCGGCGCCTCGCGCTGCTCGTCCCCACCCTGCTCGGGTTGTCGGTCCTGCTGTTCCTGTGGGTGCGCGCTCTCCCGGGAGGTCCTGCCACGGCCCTCCTGGGGGAGCGCGCCACCCCGGAGGCGGTCGCTCGCCTCAACGAGCTCTACGGCTTCGACAAGCCCCTCGTGCAGCAGTACGTCACCTGGCTGGGCCAGCTGCTCCAGGGCAACTTCGGCGTCTCCACCCGCACGGGCCGCCCCGTGCTCGAGGAGTTCACCAACCGGTTCCCGGCCACCATCGAGCTCACGGTCGTCGCGCTGATCATCGCGATCGGCATCGCGATCCCGCTGGGCTACGTCGCCGCTCGGCGCCAGGGCCGGCCGCTCGACCACCTCACGGTCGTCGCGTCGCTCATCGGCGTGACGATCCCCGTGTTCTTCCTCGCGTTCCTGCTCAAGTGGGCGTTCGCGGTCAACCTGGGGTGGTTCCCCTCCACCGGTCGGCAGGACCCGACGATGGTGGCCACGCACCCGACGGGGTTCTACGTCCTCGACGGGATCCTCACGCGGGAGTTCGACGCGAGCTGGGACGCGCTCATGCACCTCGTGCTCCCCGCGATCGCGCTCGGGACGATCCCGCTCGCGATCATCGCGCGCATCACCCGGTCGTCCGTCATCGAGGTCCAGGACGCCGACTACGTGCGGACGGCCCGCGCCAAGGGGCTCGGTGCGGACCGGTTGCGCCGACGGGTCATCCTGCGCAACGCGATGCTCCCGGTCGCGACGACCATCGGCCTGCAGGTGGGTCTGCTGCTTTCGGGCGCCGTCCTCACCGAGACCGTCTTCGCCTTCCCCGGCATCGGCAGCTTCCTGGCGAACGCGGTCTTCGACCTCGACTACGCCGTCCTGCAGGGCTTCATCCTCATCATCGCGGTGGTGTATGCGCTCGTGAACCTCTTCGTGGACGTCTCCTACGGCGTGATCGACCCGCGGACGAGGGCGACGCGATGAGCGCGCCCGAGGTCTACGAGGTCCCCAGCGCACCGCTCGACCTGGGCCGGGCGGACGACGAGGCCCGGCTGGCGGGCGCGTCGCACTGGCGCGTCGCCGCGCGTCGCCTGCGCCGCAACCCCGGGGCGGTCGTCGGGGCGGCGATCGTCGCGGTGTTCGTGCTGGTCGCCGTCTTCGCCCCGCTCATCGCGCCGTACGACGCGGGCGAGCTCCCGGGCCGGGCCGAGATCCGCCCGACCTACATCCCCGGCCCGTCGGACGAGTACCTGCTGGGCCTCGACCGGTACGGCGCCGACCTGTTCTCCCAGCTCGTCTGGGGCGCGCGCGCGTCGCTGCTCATCGGCGTGCTGTCGACGCTGCTGGGCCTGCTGGGCGGCATCCTGCTCGGCGGCCTCGCGGGCGGCCTGGGCGGCTGGACCGACACGGGTGTCATGCGCTTCGTCGACCTGCTCCTCGCGGTGCCGAGCCTGCTGCTGGCGGTGTCGATCGCGGCGATCGCCGGACCGACGCCCGCTGCCATCGTCATCGCGATCGGTGCCGTGCAGGTGCCGATCTTCGCGCGGCTGCTGCGCGGGTCGATGTTCGCGCAACGCGGGCAGGACTACGTGCTGGCCGCCCGCTCGCTCGGCCTGAGCCGCCGGACGGTGACGATGAGCCACGTCATGCCGAACAGCGCGTCGCCGGTCATCGTGCAGGCGACGCTCCTGCTCGCCACCGCGGTCATCGAGGCCGCCGCGCTGTCGTTCCTCGGCCTCGGCGGCGGCTCCCCGACCACGGCCGAGTGGGGCCGCATGCTGACGTCCGCGCAGAGCGAGCTCGAGATCGCGCCCCGCCTCGCCCTGTGGCCGGGCGCCTGCATCGCCGTCACGGCGCTCGGGTTCACGTTGTTCGGCGAGGCGCTGCGCGAGGCGCTGGACCCCCGGTCGAGGAAGCGGTGAGCGGCGTGACGGGCACGACGGGCGGGCTGTTCGGCGGCGAGCCGCTGCTGTCGGTGCAGGACCTCGAGGTGACGTTCCGGACCGACGCGGGCTCGTCCCGCGCGCTGCGCGGCGTCAGCCTCGACGTCCACCCCGGCGAGACCGTGGCGGTCGTGGGGGAGTCGGGGTCCGGCAAGTCGACCACCGCCGCGGCGGTGCTCGGGCTGCTCGCGACCAACGGCAAGGTCACCGGCGGCCGCATCCTGTTCGCGGGCGAGGACGTCGTCACGATGAGCGCCTCCGACATGGCGCGGCTGCGCGGCGCCCAGATGGGCCTCGTGCCGCAGGACCCCATGTCGAACCTCAACCCGGTGCGCCGCGTGGGGGCGCAGATCGTCGAGGCGCTCGAGGACAACGGCGTCGCCAAGGGCGCCGCGGCGCAGGCGCGCACCGTCGAGCTGCTCGAGGAGGCCGGTCTGCCCGACGCCGCCCGCCGCGCGCAGCAGTACCCGCACGAGTTCTCCGGCGGCATGCGCCAGCGCGCGCTCATCGCGATGGGACTGGCCGCACGGCCGCGGCTGCTCGTCGCCGACGAGCCCACGTCCGCGCTCGACGTCACGGTGCAGCGCACCATCCTCGACGGGCTGACGTCGCTGACGTCCCGGCTCGGTGTCGCGGTCCTGCTCATCACGCACGACCTCGGCCTCGCGGCCGAGCGCGCCGACACCGTGGTCGTCATGTACCGCGGCGAGATCGTCGAGCAGGGGCCGGCTCGGCGCATCCTGCAGGACCCCCAGCACGAGTACACGCGCCGGCTCATCGCCGCGGCGCCGTCCCTCGCCTCGCGACGCATCGCTCTCGCCAAGGAGTCGGGCGACGCCGACGCGGCGGCCGACGACCTGCTCGCGCCGTCGCTGGGGGAGGGCGCGGTCGCCGTGTCGACCCCGGGAGCACCGGGTGCGCCCGCCGAGCCCGACACCATCGTCGAGGTCGAGCACGTGAGCAAGGTGTTCCGCCTGCGCGGCCGCGGCCTGTTCTCGCGGGGCACCGACTTCACGGCGGTCGACGACGTGAGCTTCACGGTCCCGCGCGGTCGGACGGTGGCGCTGGTCGGCGAGTCCGGCTCGGGCAAGTCGACCGTGGCCCGCATGATGCTCGGCCTGCTCGAGCCCACGAGCGGGACCATCCGGTTCGACGGAACCGACGTCGGCACCGGCCGCGACCGGGCCGCCGAGGTCGCGTTCCGCCGACGCGTGCAGCCGATCTTCCAGGACCCGTACGCGTCGCTCGACCCGCTGTTCACCATCTACCGCACGATCGAGGAGCCGCTGCGCGCGCACCGCGCCGGCACCGCCGCCGAGCGGCGCGAGCGCGTGCACCGGCTCATGGAGGACGTCGCCCTGCCGACCCAGCTGCTGCGCCGCTACCCGGGCGAGCTGTCGGGCGGGCAGCGGCAGCGCGTCGCGATCGCCCGCGCGCTCGCCCTCGACCCGGAGCTCGTGGTGTGCGACGAGGCGGTCTCCGCGCTCGACGTCGTCGTGCAGGCGCAGATCCTGCACCTGCTCGCGGACCTGCAGCAGCGGCTCGGGCTGTCGTACCTGTTCATCAGCCACGACCTCGCCGTGGTCCGGCAGATCGCGGACGTCGTCTGCGTGATGGAGCAGGGCCGGATCGTCGAGCAGGGCACCGCGGACGAGGTGTTCGACGCGCCGCAGACCGCGTACACGCGGACCCTGCTGGAGGCGATCCCGGGCCGGACGCTCGAGCTGGGCCGCGCGGGCTGACGCTCCGCACGGGTCGGCGGCCGGCCCTGCGGGGACGTACCCCGGGCGGCGACGCCCCGACCGGGACCGAAGGCACGGACGTCCTTCCTGGCCACGACTAGGCTGGCGACCACGGCAGCCCGACGGTGCGCTGACGTCGTCCCCCGTACCAGTCGTGCCGAAGGAGTTCCCCGTGCGTGTCGGTCTGCTCACCGGAGGCGGGGACGTCCCCGGCCTCAACGCCGCGATCCGCGCCGTCGTCAAGCACGGCGAGGGGCAGTACGGCCACTCGATCATCGGCTTCCGCAACGGCTGGCGGGGCGTCGTCGACGGTGCCTCGGAGCCGCTGACGCGCCAGCACATCCGCAACGTCCTGCCCGTCGGCGGCACGCTGCTCGGCACGGCGCGGTTCCACCCGCACGCCGGCGAGGGCGGCATCGACGCGGTCCTCGCGACGCTCGAGGCCGAGCGCATCGAGGCCCTCATCTGCATCGGCGGCGACGGCACGCTGCACGCCGCGAGCAAGGTCGCCGAGGCGGGCGTGAAGATCGTCGCGATCCCCAAGACCATCGACAACGACGTCTGGGGCACGGACCAGTCGATCGGCTTCGACACGGCCGTCGCGATCGCGACCGACGCGATCGACCGCATCCACACGACCGCGGAGAGCCACAACCGCGTCATGATCGTCGAGGTCATGGGACGGCACGCGGGCTGGATCGCCGCGACGTCGGGCATCGCGGGAGGCGCCGAGCTCGTGCTCGCGCCCGAGGCGCCGTTCGACATCGACCGCATCGAGCGGTTCCTCAAGCACCGCCACCGCGCGCACGCGAGCTTCTCGATCGTGGTCGTCGCCGAGGGCGCCGTGCCGGCCGAGGGCACGTCGATGCACTACGAGACGCAGGTCGGCAAGTTCGGCGAGATCGTCGCGGGCGCGATCGGCGAGCGGCTCAAGGCGGAGATCGAGCAGCGCACCGGGTTCGACACGCGCGTCACCGTGCTCGGCCACGTGCAGCGCGGCGGGACGCCGTCGCCCACCGACCGGATCCTCGGGTCGCGGTTCGGGGTCGCGGCGATCGACGCCATCACCGAGGGCCGCTCGAACGTCATGACGGCCCTGCGGGGCGAGAAGGTGGAGCTGGTCCCGCTGAGCGAGGTCGCCGGCAAGGTCAAGCACGTGCCCGACGAGCTCCTCGCGGTGGCGCGCGCGCTGGCCTGAGCCCGCCCCGGCGCTTTGACCCGCCCGTCGCCGCCCCGATAGGGTGGACGGCGGTGCCGCGCGCCTTCCTCCAGGAACGACCTCGCACGAACCTGCTCCCGGACCTCGTCCGTGGGCCGGAGGTCTCCCTGCGTTGATCGTGAGGGCACCGCAGCACGACCGAACGCACGACGCACAGCGGTGCACCCGCACCGACACCCTGTCCGCACAACATCCTGTCCGCAACGGAGCCCATCCCTACATGAGCATCTCCACCCCCGCGAAGCCCGCCACCCCGCAGGTCGCGGTCAACGACATCGGTTCGGCCGAGGACTTCCTCGCTGCCATCGACGCCACCATCAAGTACTTCAACGATGGCGACATCGTCGAGGGCACCATCGTCAAGGTCGACCGCGACGAGGTCCTTCTCGACATCGGCTACAAGACCGAGGGCGTCATCCCCTCCCGTGAGCTGTCCATCAAGCACGACGTGGACCCCGGTGAGGTCGTCAAGGTCGGCGACGAGGTCGAGGCCCTGGTCCTCCAGAAGGAGGACAAGGAAGGCCGGCTGATCCTGTCCAAGAAGCGCGCCCAGTACGAGCGCGCGTGGGGCACGATCGAGAAGATCAAGGAGGAGGACGGCGTCGTCACCGGCACCGTCATCGAGGTCGTCAAGGGCGGCCTCATCCTCGACATCGGTCTGCGCGGCTTCCTGCCCGCCTCGCTCGTGGAGATGCGTCGCGTCCGCGACCTCCAGCCGTACGTCGGCAAGGAGATCGAGGCCAAGATCATCGAGCTCGACAAGAACCGCAACAACGTGGTCCTGTCGCGCCGTGCGTGGCTCGAGCAGACGCAGTCGGAGGTCCGCTCGACCTTCCTGCAGACGCTGCAGAAGGGCCAGGTCCGGCCCGGTGTCGTGTCCTCGATCGTCAACTTCGGTGCGTTCGTCGACCTGGGTGGCGTGGACGGCCTCGTGCACGTCTCCGAGCTGTCCTGGAAGCACATCGACCACCCGTCCGAGGTCGTCGAGGTCGGCCAGGAGGTCACCGTCGAGGTCCTCGACGTCGACTTCGACCGCGAGCGTGTCTCCCTGTCGCTGAAGGCGACGCAGGAGGACCCGTGGCAGGCCTTCGCCCGGACGCACGCCATCGGCCAGGTCGTCCCCGGCAAGGTCACCAAGCTCGTCCCGTTCGGTGCGTTCGTGCGCGTCGAGGACGGCATCGAGGGCCTCGTGCACATCTCGGAGCTGGCCGTGCGCCACGTCGAGATCCCCGAGCAGGTCGTCCAGGTCGGCGACGACGTCTTCGTCAAGGTCATCGACATCGACCTCGAGCGTCGCCGCATCTCGCTGTCGCTCAAGCAGGCGAACGAGGGCTTCGACCCGGCGTCCGAGGACTTCGACCCCGCGCTGTACGGCATGGCGGCGGAGTACGACGAGGCCGGCAACTACAAGTACCCCGAGGGCTTCGACCCGACCACCAACGAGTGGCTCGAGGGCTTCGAGTCGCAGCGCGAGACGTGGGAGGCCCAGTACGCGGCCGCGCACGAGCGCTGGGAGGCGCACCGCAAGCAGGTCGCCGACGCCGCGAAGGCCGACGCCGAGGCCGCGACCTCGGAGACGGGCAGCAGCAGCAGCGGCGGCGGCAGCACGCCGTCGACGTACTCGTCGTCCACCGAGGAGGCCACCGGCACCCTCGCGTCCGACGAGGCGCTGGCCGCCCTGCGCGAGAAGCTCACGGGCAACTGATCTCGTCCGGGGCTCGTCCCCGGTGAGCTCGATCGACGGGCCGGTCACCCTCGGGTGGCCGGCCCGTCGGCGTGCGTGGACCTCGCGCCGTCTCGGCCCGCGTCGATCTCGCGCCGCGCCCACCCGCGCCGTGTCCGGCAGGATGGGCGCATGCAACGCATCGGGTTGACCGGGGGGATCGCGGCCGGCAAGTCCGTCGCGGCCCAGCGACTGCGCGAGCTCGGGGCGGTCGTCATCGACTCCGACGAGCTGGCCCGCGAGGCCGTCGCGCCGGGGACCGCGGGCCTCGACGCCGTGGTCGAGGAGTTCGGCCCGGGCGTGCTCGCGGCCGACGGGACGCTCGACCGTCCCGCCCTCGCGGCGATCGTGTTCGCCGACCCCGCGGCACGCGCACGCCTGGACGCCATCGTGCACCCCGTCGTGCGGCGCCTCGCCGCCGAGCGGGAGGCGGCCGCCGCCGTCGTCGACCACGGTGCGGTCGTCGTCCACGACATCCCGCTGCTCGTCGAGACCGGTCAGGCCGACGCTTTCCACGTCCTCGTCGTCGTGCACGCGCCCGCCGTCCTGCGGGTCGAGCGGCTCGTGCGGCTGCGCGGCATGTCGCGCGAGGACGCCGAGGCCCGGGTCGCCGCCCAGGCCGCCGACGACGCGCGCCTCGCGGTCGCCGACGTCGTCCTCGACGGCACCGGCAGCGACGCCGACCTGCGCGGCCAGGTCGACGAGCTGTGGGACCGGCTCGAGGTGGAGGCCGCGGACGAGATCGCGGCCGAGACCCCGTGACCCGCGTCCTGCTGACCGGGTTCGAGCCGTTCGACGGGCAGGCCCTCAACGCGTCGTGGGAGGCCGTCGCCGTCGTGCGTGACGCCTGGGACGACGCCGACGTCGAGCTGGTCGTGCGCCGCCTCCCGGTGTCGTTCCGGCGCGCCCGCCAGGAGCTGCGGACCGCCGTGGCCGAGGTCGAGCCGGACGTGGTCCTCTGCGTCGGCGAGGCCGGGGGACGGGCGGCCGTCGGCGTGGAGCGCGTCGCGGTCAACGTCATCGACGCGCGGATCCCGGACGCGGACGGGTCCGCTCCCGTCGACGTCCCCGTGATCGCCGGGGCGCCCGCGGCCTTCTTCGCGACGCTGCCCGTCAAGGCGTGCGTGCTGGCGGCCCGCGACGCCGGTGTGCCGGCCGAGGTGTCGGGAACCGCCGGGACGTACGTCTGCAACGCCACGTTCTACGCGCTGCAGCACCTGCTCGCCGCACGTCCCGAGGTCCGCAGCGGCTTCGTGCACGTCCCTCGGGCGCCGGAGCAGGTCGGGGACGGCCCGACGCTCGCGACGGTGGACGTCGCGCGTGCCCTGGTCGCGCTGGTGGGGGCGGCGGTGCGCACGGAGACGGACGTGCGGGTGTCAGCGGGCGCCCTGTCCTGACGCCCGGCCGGACCCGCCTCCGACGGCGGTGCCAGGCGAGGGGCGTGCCTCGCGCACGGTGCCGCGTCGTGCGGGCCGGTCGGGGTCGGTCGCCGTGGCGGGCCGCCGTGACGCGCGCACGAGCCCGCGCGGCACGTGCAGCCCGTCCGCGGTCCAGCCGCCCGTCTGCGCCAGCCGGCGCACGGTGTCGTACGAGAGCGCGCCGTAGGCGCGGGCGAGGTCGTCCCGGCCGGCGAGCTGGACGACGACGGCCGCGCGCGCCGTGTGCCGCCCGAACGCGGCCTGGAGCCCGCGGACGGACAGGGGGTCGCCCACGGCCGAGCCGGGCAGCCGACCGGGGACCAGCGCGGCGAGCGCCCACGGGCTCGCGGCGAGGCGCGGGTCGCGGTCACGGGTCCGGTCCCACGTCTCCCACGCGACGGCGGCCGGGACGGACACGGTGCCGGTGAGCCACGCGCGGGCGGCCTCGTCGCCGACCCCGGCCGGGTGGTGGCGGGCGGCGTCGTGGGCGGTGGGGGCGACGATCGCGACGTGGCCGTCGGGCGTCGTGGAGACGTGCTCACGGCGCAGCGCCGCCCACTGGGGGAGCGGTGCGGGCCAGTGCACGGCGACGGCGAGCCAGGCGCGGGCGCGGATCGCGTCGAGGTCGTCGACGTCGGTGGGGGCGGCGCGCAGCAGCCAGGCGAGGTCGAGGCGGCGCACGGCGGGCTCGGGCGTGTGCGGCTGGGGCAGTGCGATGCCGGCGTAGCGGGCGACCTTGCCGTAGAGCGCGCGCGTGGCGGGCTTCCAGCCGCGGACGTCGCCGAGGTGGTCCATCCCCGTCTGCTTCCCCCACGGGCCCGCGGGGGAGGAGAGGTCCGTGGGCGTGAGGCCGGCGGCGACGGCAGCGTCGGCGAGGCGGCGCAGCTGGGGGGCGTACCGCTCGGGGCCGCGGACGGTCGCCCAGGCGGCCTCGGGGAGGGGGCCGAGCCCGTCGAGGGCGGGCTGCTGCGCGGGCGCGGGGAGCCGGGTCGGGGGCTTCGCCGTCGCGACCTGCGAGGGTGCCGTTATCCGCATCCTCCATGTGTACCATCCTGAGGCGGCACAACGGGCGGGAACGCCCGGTCGGTCTGCGCGCTCCGCGCGGGCACGACCGCCCTGGACCACGACCGGGGCGGGTGTCGGTGGTGCCACGTACCGTGGGGGCATGCGTCCTGTGACCGAGCTGCAGCGGACCGTCGCACCGTTCGAGGTGATCTCCGAGTACTCGCCCTCGGGCGACCAGCCCCAGGCGATCGCCGACCTCACCCGACGGGTCAACGCGGGGGAGAAGGACGTCGTGCTGCTCGGTGCGACGGGGACCGGCAAGTCCGCGACGACGGCGTGGCTCATCGAGCAGGTCCAGCGACCCACGCTCGTCATGGCGCCCAACAAGACGCTCGCCGCGCAGCTCGCGACCGAGTTCCGGGAGCTCCTGCCGAACAACGCCGTCGAGTACTTCGTGTCGTACTACGACTACTACCAGCCCGAGGCGTACATCGCGCAGACGGACACCTACATCGAGAAGGACTCGTCGATCAACGACGAGGTCGAGCGCCTGCGGCACTCCGCCACGAGCTCGCTGCTGACCCGGCGGGACGTCGTCGTGGTGGCGTCGGTGAGCTGCATCTACGGCCTCGGCACCCCGCAGGAGTACGTCGACCGGATGGTCACGCTGAACGTCGGGCAGCAGATCGACCGCGACCAGCTGCTGCGGCGGTTCGTGCAGATGCAGTACACGCGCAACGACCTGGCGTTCACGCGCGGGACGTTCCGGGTCCGCGGCGACACGGTCGAGATCATCCCGATGTACGAGGAGCTCGCGATCCGGATCGAGTTCTTCGGCGACGAGATCGAGGCCATCGCCACCCTGCACCCGCTCACGGGCGACGTCGTCCGCAGCGAGGAGCAGATGATGATCTTCCCGGCGACCCACTACGTCGCCGGCCCCGAGCGGATGGAGCGGGCGATCACGGGCATCGAGCTCGAGCTCGAGGCGCGCCTCGACGAGCTGGAGAAGCAGAACAAGCTCCTCGAGGCCCAGCGGCTGCGCATGCGCACCACCTACGACATCGAGATGATGCGCCAGATCGGCTCGTGCTCAGGCATCGAGAACTACTCGCGGCACATCGACGGCCGCACCGCCGGCTCGGCGCCCAACACGCTCCTCGACTTCTTCCCCGAGGACTTCCTGCTGGTCATCGACGAGTCGCACGTGACCGTCCCGCAGATCGGCGCGATGTTCGAGGGCGACATGTCGCGCAAGCGCGCGCTCGTCGAGCACGGCTTCCGGCTGCCGAGCGCGACCGACAACCGGCCACTGCGCTGGGAGGAGTTCGTCGAGCGCATCGGTCAGACGGTGTACCTGTCGGCGACGCCGGGCGACTACGAGCTGTCCATGGCGGACGGCGTGGTGGAGCAGATCATCCGACCGACCGGGCTGATCGACCCCGAGGTCGTCGTGAAGCCGACGAAGGGCCAGATCGACGACCTGCTCGGCGAGATCCACGAGCGCGTCGAGAAGGACGAGCGCGTCCTGGTCACGACCCTGACGAAGAAGATGGCCGAGGACCTCACGGACTACTTCCTGGAGAAGGGCGTCCGGGTCCGGTACCTGCACTCGGAGGTCGACACGCTGCGCCGCGTCGAGCTGCTGCGCGAGCTGCGACTCGGGGAGTACGACGTCCTGGTCGGCATCAACCTGCTCCGCGAGGGTCTCGACCTGCCCGAGGTGTCGCTCGTCGCGATCCTCGACGCCGACAAGGAGGGCTTCCTGCGGTCGGGCAAGTCGCTCATCCAGACGATCGGTCGTGCGGCCCGCAACGTGTCGGGCCAGGTCCACATGTACGCGGACAAGATCACGGCCGCGATGCAGATCGCCATCGAGGAGACGAACCGTCGCCGCGAGAAGCAGATCGCCTACAACACCGAGCACGGCATCGACCCGACGCCGCTGCGCAAGAAGATCGGCGACATCACCGACCTGCTGGCCCGCGAGGACGCCGACACGGCCGAGCTGCTGGGCGGTGCGGGTCGGCAGTCGAGCCGCGGCAAGGCTCCCGTGCCGGGCTTCGGGTCGAAGGGCGCGCCGCGTGACGAGCGCACCCGGCTCGCCGGTGCCGCGGCAGGCGAGCTCGCCGGGCTCATCCAGGACCTCACCGACCAGATGCACGGCGCGGCGGGAGAGCTGCAGTTCGAGCTCGCGGCGCGTCTGCGTGACGAGATCTCCGGCCTCAAGAAGGAGCTCCGGCAGATGCAGGCCGCGACCGCCTGACCGCTCGGCTCGGCTCCACGGCACGCCGTCGGCGGGCCGGTCCATGCGTTCGCATGTGACGCCGCACACAGTCGGCCGTGGCGTGGTGCTCCTGGGCCCTTGGTCACTTACGCTGGCCACTCTGAAGGGGAGTACCCCACGAGCGAGCGTGTCGTCAGCACGGGACCCAGCGGTCCCCGGGACGCTCGGCCCGACCAGTCGGGTGGGGGAGACCTTCGGTACTCGACCTTGTTCCCGTACCGGAGGTAGGTATCTTCATGGACGTCACTGGCTGGGTGTGGGCGGTCACCGCCGCCGGAGTCCTCGGGCTCGTCATCTTCGACTTCTACGCCCACGTGCGCACCCCGCACGCGCCCTCCTTCCAGGAGTCCGTGCGCTGGTCGCTGTTCTACATCGGCCTCGCGGTGGTCTTCGGCATCGGCCTGGGGATCGTGTCCGGCTGGGACTTCGGCACCGAGTACTTCGCCGGGTACGTCACCGAGAAGAGCCTCTCGGTCGACAACCTCTTCGTCTTCCTCATCATCATGACGAAGTTCGCGGTACCCCGGGAGTACCAGCAGAAGGTCCTGCTGGTCGGCGTCGTCATCGCCCTCGTGCTGCGCACCGTCTTCATCCTCGCCGGCGCCGCCGCGATCGAGCAGTTCTCCTGGGTCTTCTACATCTTCGGCGCGTTCCTCGTGTACACGGCCGTCAAGCTGGCGCGCGAGCACCACGACCCCGACCACGTGGAGGACGACAAGGCCGGCGACGGCATCGCCGTCCGCCTCTTCAAGCGCCTCGTGCCGACGACCGAGCAGTACCACGGCGACAAGCTGACCGTCCGCATCGACGGCAAGCGGTTCTTCACGCCGATGCTCGTCGTCATGGTCGCGATCGGCTCGACCGACATCCTGTTCGCGCTCGACTCGATCCCCGCGATCTACGGCCTCACCGAGGAGCCGTACATCGTCTTCACGGCCAACGCGTTCGCGCTGCTCGGCCTGCGCCAGCTCTACTTCCTCATCGGCGGCCTGCTCGACCGGCTCGTCTACCTGTCGCAGGGCCTGTCGGTCATCCTCGGCTTCATCGGCATCAAGCTCGTCCTGCACGCGCTGCACGTCAACGAGCTGCCCTTCATCAACGGCGGCGAGCCCGTCGAGTGGGCGCCCGAGATCCCGATCTGGCTGTCGCTCACCGTCATCCTCGGCACGCTCGCGGTCGCCACCGTCGCGAGCCTGGTCAAGACGCGCAACGACGCCCGCCTCGAGGCGAGCCGCACCGACGCCTGACACCGCTCAGCACACGACGACGCCCGGGCCCCAGCAGTGGGGGACCCGGGCGTCGTCGTGCGTGGCGGACGAGCCGTCAGACCTGGCTCCACGGGCCGATGACCACGTCCCAGCCGCGGACGTCCGTCGCGGCGACGATCCCCTCGCGTGCGAACGGGTCGGCCGCGAGGAGGGCCGCGAGCGCGTCGCGGTCGTCGGTGCGGAAGACGAGCAGGGCGCCGGGGTCGCCGTCGGTGAACGGGCCGGAGCCGAGGAGCAGCCCCTGGTCGGCGAGCCCGCGGAGGTAGTCGCGGTGCTCGGGGCGGACGGCGTCGCGCACGTCGGTGCGCTCGTCGTAGGTGTAGCGCACGGCATAGGTCGGCATGCGCCCATCCTGCCGCAGGCCTGGTGGGGCGGGTGGCAGAGTGGCGGGATGGCCCGCCCGCTGCGCACGCTCCTGACCGACGACCTGCTGGAGAGGATCCGCGAGCGCGCGCCGGGTCACGACCGGGACAACACGTTCCCGCACGACGACCTGGCGGATCTGGTCGCGGTGGGGTACCTGACGGCGTTCGTGCCGGAGCGTCTCGGTGGTGCGGGTCTGACGCTGGAGGAGGTCGCGCGGGAGCAGGTGCGGCTGGCGGGTGCGGCGCCGGCGACGGCGCTGGCGGTCAACATGCACCTGGTGGTGACGGGTCTGGCGGCGCTGCTGGTGGACCGGGGCGACGAGGCGTTCGAGTTCGTGCTGTCCGACGCGGCGCAGGGGGAGGTGTTCGCGTTCGGGAACTCGGAGGCGGGCAACGACCTGGTGATGTTCGGGTCGCGCACGCGGGCGGAGCGGCAGCCCGACGGGGGCTACCGGTACTTCGGCACGAAGATCTTCACGTCGTTGTCGCCGGTGTGGACGCGGCTCGCGACGTTCGGGCTGGACGACTCCGACCCGGACGACCCGCGTCTGGTGCACGGTGTCGTGTCGCGTGCGGACGGGGGTGCGACGGCGCGGGACGACTGGGACACGCTGGGGATGCGGGCGACGCAGTCGGCGACGACGGTGCTCGACGGTGCGCTCGCCCCGGCGGACCGGGTGTACCGCCGCCTGCCGCCGGGGCCGAGCGGTGACCCGTTCGTCTTCGCGCTGTTCGCGGTGTTCGAGGTGCTGCTCGCGGCGGTGTACACGGGCATCGGGCGTCGTGCGCTGGAGGTCGGTGCGGCGGCGACGCGTCGTCGGACGTCGATGAAGTACGACGGCCGGCCGTACGCGCAGGACCCGGACATCCGGTGGAAGGTCGCGGAGGCGGCGCTGGTGCAGGACGGTGCGGAGCTGCAGGTGTTCGCGCTGGCGCGGGACGTCGACGAGCGGGTGGAACACGGGGCGCGGTGGTTCGCGCAGCTGGTCGGTCTCAAGGTGCGGGCGACGGAGTCGGCACGGACGGTCGTGGACCTGGCGATCCGGGTGTCGGGCGGCGGCTCGTACTTCACGGGCAGCGAGCTGGGGCGGTTGTACCGGGATGTCCTGGCGGGGATGTTCCACCCGTCGGACGACGAGTCGGCGCACGCGACGGTCGCGACGTCGGTGCTGGGGCCGGTCGAGGAGTAGCGGGCGAGGCGGCGTGCCGTCGCGGGGCGGTCACCAGCCGCGGGCGCGCCACTCGTCGAGGTGGGGACGTTCCGCGCCGAGGGTCGTGTCGCGTCCGTGCCCGGGGTAGACCCAGGTGTCGTCGCCGAACCGGTCGAAGAGGCGCGCGGTGACGTCGTCGAGGAGCCGGGTGAACCGGGCGGGGTCGCCGCCGGTGTTGCCGACCCCGCCGGGGAAGAGTGAGTCGCCGGTGAAGACGTGCGCGCGGCCGGCGACGGCGCCGGGTGCGGCGACGTGCTCGGGCTCGCGGTAGACGAGCGCGACGGACCCGTCGGTGTGCCCGCGCAGGCCGACGACCTCGAGCGTGAGGTGGCCGACGGTGAGCACGTCGCCGTGGCGCAGGGGGCGGTGCACGGTCACGCCGGTCGCGGCCTCGACGGCGGGGGCGTCCTCGGCGCCGGCGGCGACGGTCGTGCGGGTGACGGCCACGACGGAGGCGAGCGCCCGGTGGTGGTCGGCGTGCTGATGGGTCGTGACGACGAGGTCGAGCCGGGCGGCGGGGGAGCCCTCGCGGACGAGGGCGAGGAGCCGGTCGGCGTCGTCGGCGGCGTCGACGAGCACCTGGGCGTGCTGCCGGCGGCACGTGAGCAGGTAGGCGTCGTTGTCCATGGGGCCGACGCTGACCTTGCGGATCTCGATCTCGTCGAGGACGCGCACGGCCGTGGGGCCGTCGCGCTGCACGTCGCCCGTGTACGTCACGACCTCATCCTCTCCCGACCCGGTGGCGCAGTCCCGCGCGTTCGAGCGCGAGGTCGTGGCTGTGCACGGCGCGGACCAGGGCGAGGTGCGACAGCGCCTGCGGCACGTTGCCGGCCATGCGTCGCCCGGTGGGGTCGTACTGCTCGGCGAGGAGCCCGACGTCGTTCGCGAGCGCGGTGAGGTCGTCGAGCAGCGCGGTGGACTCGTCGACGTCGTCGAGGCGCGCGAGCGCGTCGGCGAGCCAGAACGAGCAGGCGAGGAAGGCGTGCTCGCCGCCCTGCAGGCCGTCGTCGGTGCGGCTGGTGGGGTAGCGCCGCAGCAGCCCGGGGGCGATCTCGAGGTCGGCCCGGACGGCGGCGACGGTCGAGCGCAGGCGCGGGTCGTCGGGTGGCAGGAAGCCGACCTGCAGGATCTGCAGGAGGGCGGCGTCGGTGTGCTTCGCTCCGTAGGCCTGCACGAACGTGCCGCGCTCCTCGTCCCAGCCGTGCGCGAGGACGTCGGCGTGGATCTCGTCGCGGGCGGCGCGCCACCGCTCGACAGGTCCGTCGAGCCCGTGCACCTCCACCGCCTGGACGGCACGGTCGACCGCGGCCCAGGACATCACCTTGGAGTGCGTGAAGTGCTGCGGGTCGCCGCGGACCTCCCAGATGCCACGGTCGGGGTCGCGCCAGTGGGTGAGGAGCTCCTCGACGAGGTGGCGCTGCAGCGACCACGAGTCGGCGCTGTCGGGCAGCCCGGACTGCCGCGCGAGCTCGAGGGCGCACATGACCTCGCCGAGGACGTCGTTCTGGACCTGGCCGACGGCCGCGTTCCCGACCCGGACCGGCCGTGACCCGGCGTAGCCGGGGAGGTGGTCGAGCGTGCGCTCGGGCAGGTCACGGCCGCCGTCGACGCGGTACATGATCTGCAGGTCCGCGGGGTCGCCCGCGACCGCGCGCAGCAGCCAGTCGCGCCACGCGGTCGCCTCCTCGCGGTAGCCGTGCTCGAGCAGCGCCTCGAGCGTCATCGCGGCGTCCCGCAGCCAGCAGTACCGGTAGTCCCAGTTGCGCTCGCCCCCGAAGTCCTCGGGCAGCGACGTCGTCGCGGCGGCGACGATGCCGCCGGTCTCGACGTCGGTGAGCAGGCGCAGGACGAGCAGGGACCGGACGACCGCCTCCCGGTAGGACCCCTCGTACTCGGCGGAGCGGGCCCACAGCCCCCACAGGACGCGCGTGCGGTCGAGCCGGTCGGGCACGCTCAGCCGCGGCGGGAGCGGCTCCCACGACGGGGTCCACGTGAGGGCGAGGTCGACGGCCTCGCCGGCCGCGAGCGTGAACTCGTCGCGGTGCCGGTGGTCCGACGGGCGGGGCAGCCTGTCGCCGCGCAGCAGCAGCGCGTCGGGCCCGGCGACCGCGCGGATCGCCGGCTCGCCCTCGTCGTCCGTCAGGCGGTGCACCCATGGCTCGATGGCGCCGTACCCGAACCGCACCACCCACTCGTGCCGCACCTCGACGGTCCCGTCCGTGCACTCGACGCGCCGCACCAGGTCGGCGCGCCCGTCGGCCATGGGCATCGCGTCGACGACGACCGCGGTCCCGGTCGGCGTCGTGTACGTCGTCTCCAGCACGAACGAGTCGTCCAGGTAGCGGCGCCGCACGTCGGTGGCGTGCGCCACGGTGAGCAGCCAGCGGCCGTGGTCGGACGTCCCGAGCAGGCGCGAGAAGCACGCGGCGCTGTCGAACGCCGGGAGGCACAGCCAGTCGACGGACCCGAAGCGGGACACGAGCGCGACGGACCGGCCGTCGCCCAGTGCGGCGTACTCGGAGATCGGTGCGGCCTCGTCGCCGGGGGTGCGACCGGGGGCGCGTGCAGGGGCGGGACGGGGGGCGGGGGCGTCGGGTGTGGCGTCCATGGGGTCCCAGGATGCGGTGCGCACGACCGGGCGGCACGCGGAGCACCGGGTTCCGCTCACGTCGAACAGGTGTGCGATTGTCGGTGGCGGCACGTAGACTTCCCGCCGTGAATGATCGACTGGTGGTGCAGGGCGCCCGCGAGCACAACCTCCGCAACGTCGACCTCGACCTCCCGCGCGACAAGCTCATCGTGTTCACGGGACTGTCCGGCTCCGGCAAGTCGTCGCTCGCCTTCGACACCATCTTCGCGGAGGGGCAGCGGCGGTACGTCGAGTCGCTGTCCGCGTACGCGCGGCAGTTCCTCGGGCAGATGGACAAGCCCGACGTCGACTTCATCGAGGGCTTGTCGCCCGCGGTGTCGATCGACCAGAAGTCGACCAACCGCAACCCGCGGTCGACGGTCGGGACGATCACCGAGGTCTACGACTACCTGCGCCTGCTCTTCGCCCGCGCGGGCACGCAGTACTGCCCGGAGTGCGGCGAGCGCGTCACCGCGCAGACCCCGCAGCAGATCGTCGACCGGCTCCTCGAGCTCCCCGAGGGCACCCGCTACCAGGTGCTCGCGCCCGTCGTGCGCGGCCGCAAGGGCGAGTACGCGGACCTCTTCAAGGAGCTCCAGGGCAAGGGCTTCTCCCGCGCCCGCGTCGACGGCGAGGTCGTGCAGCTCACCGAGCCGCCGACGCTGGAGAAGAAGCTCAAGCACGACATCGAGGTCGTCGTCGACCGCCTCGTCGCGCGCGACGGCGTCCAGCGTCGCCTGACCGACTCCGTCGAGACCGCGCTCGGCCTCGCCGGCGGCCTGCTCGTCATCGAGCTTGTCGACGCCGACACGGACGACCCGACGCGCGAGCGCCGGTTCTCGGAGAACCGCGCCTGCCCGAACGACCACGTGCTGACCCTCGACGAGATCGAGCCCCGCACGTTCTCCTTCAACGCCCCGTACGGCGCGTGCCCCGAGTGCACCGGCATCGGCTCGCGCCTCGAGGTCGACCCCGATCTCGTCGTGCCGGACGAGGACCTCTCGCTCGACGAGGGCGCGGTCGCCCCGTGGGCGCAGGTGTCGAGCGAGTACTTCACGCGGGTCCTCGGCGCCCTCGCCCAGGACATGGGCTTCTCGACCACCGTGCCGTGGCGCGCCCTGCCGCAGCGGGCCAGGGACGCCGTCCTTTTCGGCCAGAACCACGAGGTCAAGGTCCGCTACAAGAACCGGTGGGGCCGCGAGCGGTCCTACTCGACCGGCTTCGAGGGCGTCATCACGTTCCTCGAGCGCCGCCACTCCGAGACCGAGTCGGACTGGAGCAAGGAGAAGTACGAGGCCTACATGCGTGAGGTCCCGTGCCCGGTCTGCTCCGGCGCGCGACTCAAGCCCGAGGTCCTCGCCGTCCGCGTCGGCGGCAAGTCCATCGCCCAGGTCTGCGACCTGCCGATCCGCGAGGCCCGCGCGTTCCTCGACCAGCTCGAGCTCGGCGAGCGCGAGCGCGCCATCGCCGCCCAGGTCCTCAAGGAGATCCAGGCCCGCCTCGGCTTCCTGCTCGACGTCGGCCTCGACTACCTCTCGCTGACCCGCCCCGCCGCGACGCTCTCCGGCGGCGAGGCTCAGCGGATCCGGCTTGCGACGCAGATCGGGTCCGGCCTCGTCGGCGTGCTCTACGTCCTCGACGAGCCGAGCATCGGCCTGCACCAGCGGGACAACCGCCGCCTCATCGACACGCTCACGCGCCTGCGCGACCTCGGCAACACGCTCATCGTCGTCGAGCACGACGAGGACACCATCCGGACTGCCGACTGGATCGTCGACATCGGCCCCGGCGCGGGGGAGCACGGCGGCCGCGTCGTGCACTCCGGCGACTTCGAGGGCCTGCTGAAGGCCCCCGAGTCGGTCACCGGCGCCTACCTGTCGCGCCGCCGGTCCATCCCGATGCCCGCCGAGCGGCGCCCCACCGACCCGAAGAAGCAGCTCACCGTCGTCGGCGCCCGCGAGCACAACCTGCGCGGCATCGACGTGTCCTTCCCGCTCGGCACCCTCACCGCGATCACCGGCGTGTCGGGCTCGGGCAAGTCGACGCTCGTCAACTCCATCCTCTACACGGTCCTCGCCAACGAGCTCAACGGCGCCCGCCAGGTCGCCGGACGGCACAAGCGCGTCACCGGCCTCGAGCACCTGGACAAGGTCGTGCACGTCGACCAGGGCCCGATCGGGCGGACCCCGCGCTCGAACCCCGCGACGTACACCGGCGTCTGGGACCACGTCCGTCGCCTCTTCGCGGAGACCACCGAGGCGAAGGTCCGCGGCTACACGCCCGGGCGGTTCTCCTTCAACGTCAAGGGCGGCCGCTGCGAGGCGTGCTCGGGCGACGGCACCCTGAAGATCGAGATGAACTTCCTGCCCGACGTCTACGTGCCGTGCGAGGTGTGCCACGGCGCCCGGTACAACCGCGAGACGCTCGAGGTGCACTTCAAGGGCAAGACCGTCGCCGACGTGCTCGCGATGCCCATCGAGGAGGCCGCGGAGTTCTTCGCCGCCGTCCCCGCGATCTCGCGGCACCTGCGCACGCTCGTCGACGTCGGCCTCGGCTACGTCCGGCTCGGCCAGCCCGCCCCCACCCTGTCGGGTGGCGAGGCACAGCGCGTCAAGCTCGCCGCTGAGCTCCAGCGACGGTCCACGGGCCGCACGATCTACGTGCTCGACGAGCCCACGACCGGTCTGCACTTCGAGGACATCCGCAAGCTCCTCGGCGTCCTGCAGTCGCTCGTCGACAAGGGCAACAGCGTCCTCGTCATCGAGCACAACCTCGACGTCATCAAGAACGCCGACTGGGTGGTCGACATGGGCCCCGAGGGCGGCAGCGGCGGCGGAACCGTCGTCGCGCAGGGCACGCCCGAGCACGTCGCCCGGGTGAAGGCCAGCCACACCGGCCGGTTCCTCGCCGAGGTCCTCGACGGCGACGTCCAGGACGAGCCGGTCCGCGAGCGCGAGAGGGCGACGGCCTGACCGGGGACGTCCGCCTCGTCGAGCGACCTCTCGGTGACGCCCTGCCCGACGCTCGCCCCGACACCCGTCCTGGCGGCGCCGTCGCGGGTCGTGGCGCGCTCGTCGCCGCCTCGTCGAGCCGGGGCCCGACGTCAGCCCGCGGTCGGGGTGGCGCCGACCGGGGCGGCGACGCGCAGCGGGACAGGCTCGTGCCGCACGGGGAAGTTGACCGACCGGGCGATGAAGCAGTGCTCGTGCGTCGCATGGTGCAGGCCGGCCAGGACGGCATCGGTCACCGCCGACCCGTCCGGCAGGTGGTTGCCGCGCGCCACGGTGACGCGCGGGCGCAGGACGACCTCCGTGAACTGACCGTGACCGGCCGACTCCACACGCATCGTCCCGACCGCCTCGTCGGTGTACGCGACGACCACGACGCCCGCGGCGGCGGCCAGGTGCAGGAACCACAGCATGTGGCACTGCGCGATCGACGCGACGAAGAGCTCCTCGGGCGAGTACCGGGACGGGTCTCCGCGGAACGCCGGGTCGGACGAGCCGGGCAGCGGCGGCTTGCTGCCGATCTGCACGTCGTGGTCGCGGCTGTACGACGTGTAGCTCGCCGTCCCGCGCGTCCCCGCTCCGGTCCAGGTCACGTCGATCGAGTACGTGTGCAGGGGGCCCATCGGCCCACGGTAGCCCGCGGCACCGCCCCGTGCACCGACCGTCGCCGCTCGTCCCGGACGGTCGGCGCGACCTGCCCGCACGGGCACGTCGGCGCCCCGAACTACGCTCGGCACCATGGCTGATCCCGCCACGTACCGGCCCGCCCCGGGGGAGCTCCCCGACAGCCCCGGGGTGTACCGCTTCCGCGACGAGCACGGTCGGGTCATCTACGTCGGCAAGGCCAAGAGCCTGCGCTCGCGCCTGTCGAGCTACTTCCAGGACGTCCACGGGCTGCATCCGCGCACCCAGCAGATGGTGACCACGGCGGCGTCGGTCGAGTGGACCGTCGTGCCGACCGAGGTCGCCGCGCTCGCCCTCGAGTACACGTGGATCAAGGAGTTCGACCCGCGGTTCAACGTCAAGTACCGCGACGACAAGTCGTACCCGTACCTCGCGGTCACGATGGCCGACGCCTTCCCCCGCGTCCAGGTGATGCGCGGCGCCAAGCGCAAGGGCACCCGCTACTTCGGGCCGTACGCGCACGCGTGGGCGATCCGCGAGACCGTCGACCTGCTGCTGCGCGTCTTCCCGGTCCGCACGTGCTCCGCGGGCGTCTTCAAGCGGGCGCACCAGCAGGGCCGGCCGTGCCTCCTCGGGTACATCGACAAGTGCTCCGCACCGTGCGTCGGCCGGATCTCGCCCGAGGACCACCACGCGCTCGCGCAGGACTTCTGCGACTTCATGGCGGGCGACACCGCCCGCTTCACGCGCCGCCTGACCGCCCGCATGAAGGAGGCCGCCGCCGAGCTCGACTACGAGCAGGCTGCGCGCCTGCGCGACGACATCGCGACGCTCGAGAAGGCCACCGAGCGCAACGCGGTCGTCCTCAAGGACGGCACCGACGCCGACATCTTCGCTCTGGCGGGCGACGAGCTCGAGGCGGCGGTGCAGGTGTTCCACGTCCGCGACGGGCGCATCCGCGGCCAGCGCGGGTGGGTCGTCGAGAAGGTCGAGGACGTCACGGACGGCGAGCTCGTCGAGCACCTGCTGCAGCAGGTGTACGGCACCGACGACGACGCGGGCACCGCCTCTGTGCCCCGCGAGGTCCTCGTACCCGTCCTGCCGCCCGACGTCGAGCAGGTGCAGGACTGGCTCGGCGGCATGCGCGGGTCGCGCGTGCAGGTCCGGGTCGCGCAGCGGGGTGACAAGCGCGAGCTCGCGGCGACCGTGCAGCGCAATGCCGAGCACGCGCTGGTCCTGCACCGCACGCGTCGAGCGGGCGACCTCACGACCCGCAGCCAGGCGCTGCGGGAGATCCAGGAGGCGCTCGATCTCGCCTCTGCCCCGCTGCGCATCGAGTGCTTCGACGTGTCCCACAACCAGGGCACGTACCAGTCGGCGTCCATGGTCGTGTTCGAGGACGGGCTCGCCCGCAAGAGCGAGTACCGCCTGTTCAACCTGCGCGGTCCCGACGGCGAGGGGGCGCGCGACGACACGGCTGCGATGCACGAGGTCATCACGCGCCGGTTCCGGCGGTATCTCGCGGAGCGCTCCGCCGCGGGCGACGTCGAGCTCGGCATCGGCGCGGACGACGAGGACGACGCGCCGCGCCGGTCCGGACCGGTCGACGAGACCACGGGACGGCCGCAGAGGTTCGCGTACCCGCCGAACCTCATCGTCGTCGACGGCGGCCAGCCGCAGGTCGCGGCCGCCGCGGCCGCGATGGCGGAGCTCGGGATCGACGACGTCGCGCTGTGCGGTCTCGCGAAGAGGCTCGAGGAGGTCTGGCTGCCGGGCGACGACTACCCGGTCATCCTGCAGCGCAGCTCCGAGGGCCTGTACCTTCTGCAGCGCCTGCGCGACGAGGCCCACCGGTTCGCGATCACCGCGCACCGCCGCCGCCGCAGCAAGGGCATGACCGCGTCCGTCCTGGACGACGTCCCGGGCCTCGGCCCGGCGCGGCAGGCGGCGCTGCTGCGCCACTTCGGGAGCGTCAAGCGGCTGCGTGCGGCCTCCGCGGAGGAGATCGCGACCGTGCAGGGCATGGGGGAGCGCACGGCCGCCGCCGTCGTCGCCGCCCTGGCCGGGGACACCGCGGCGCGTCCGGTCACCACCGGGTCGGACGCCCCCGACGTGGCGGACGTCGCCGACGGCGACGAGGCTGGCATGCTGAGGTCATGACCGACGAGCCGTCGCCGATCACCGTCCCTGCCGGCATCCCCGCGATCGAGGCCGCGACCGAGGGCCCGCGCCGCACCGCCCCGCAGCTCCTCATCATCACCGGCATGTCCGGTGCGGGGCGCACGCGAGCCGCCGCCGTGCTCGAGGACCTCGACTGGTACGTCGTGGACAACCTGCCCGCGCAGATGCTCACGCACCTCGTCGGCATGCTGACCAGCGGCGTCTCGGGGGAGCGCGCGCAGCGTCTCGCCGCCGTCGTCGACGTGCGCGGCCGCGAGTTCTTCGCCGACGTGCGCCAGGTCCTCGACAGCCTGCGCGCCGCCGGCGTCGACTACCGGATCCTGTTCCTCGACGCGTCGGACGAGGTCCTCGTGCGCCGTTACGAGCAGGTCCGGCGCCCGCACCCGCTGCAGGGCGACGGCACGATCCTCGACGGCATCACGACCGAGCGCGCCGTCCTCGGCGACATGCGCGAGCGGTCGGACACGGTGATCGACACGTCCGACCTCAACGTGCACGACCTCGCCCGGCAGGTCCGCGAGGTCGTCGCCGGCGCGACGCCCGACGTGCTGCGTGTGTCCGTCATGTCCTTCGGGTTCAAGTACGGCATCCCGCTCGACGCCGACCACGTCGCCGACGTGCGGTTCCTCGCCAACCCGTACTGGATCACCGAGCTGCGGCACCTGTCCGGCCGGGACGCGCCCGTCCGCGACTACGTGCTCGGCCTGCCCGGTGCCCTCACGTTCGTCGACCGGTACGTCGACGCACTGGAGCCCGTCCTCGCGGGGTACCTGCACGAGGAGAAGCGGTAC
Organism: Cellulomonas biazotea; assembly: GCF_004306155.1. GTDB lineage: Bacteria > Actinomycetota > Actinomycetes > Actinomycetales > Cellulomonadaceae > Cellulomonas > Cellulomonas biazotea. The sequence goes on along the minus strand of NZ_BIMR01000059.1, from coordinate 1,680 downwards.
GTGACGATCGCTGTGGGCTGCACCGGCGGCAAGCACCGCTCGGTCGCGATCAGCGAGGCCGTCGCGGCCCGCCTGCGCGAGCGCGGGCACCAGGTGGCGGTGACGGCGCGGGACCTCGGCAAGGAATGAGCGCACTGCCCTCCCTGCGTGACGCCCGTGGCTCCGGACCGGCGGTGGTCGCCCTCGGTGGCGGTCACGGGCTGTCCGCGACGCTCTCGGCGCTGCGGCTCATGACCGACCGGATCACCGCCGTCGTGACGGTCGCCGACGACGGCGGCTCCTCCGGGCGGCTGCGCGACGAGCTCGGCGTCCTGCCGCCCGGCGACCTGCGGATGGCCCTCGCGGCGCTGTGCGACGACTCGGAGTGGGGCCGCACGTGGCGTGACGTCCTGCAGCACCGCTTCTCCTCGGACGGCGCCCTGGACCGCCACGCGGTCGGCAACCTGCTGATCGTCGCCCTGTGGGAGCTGCTGGACGACACCGTCGAGGGCCTCGACTGGGTCGGGCGGCTGCTGGGGGCGCGCGGCCGCGTCCTGCCGATGGTCTCCGTGCCGCTGCGCATCGAGGCGGACGTCGTGCACGCCGACGGCGCCCGGGAGCGGGTCTGCGGCCAGGTGTCGGTCGCGACGACGCCGGGACGCATCGAGCACCTGCGCCTGGAGCCGCAGGACCCGCCGGCGTGCCCGGAGGCGGTCGCGGCGATCGAGGCCGCCGACTGGGTCGTCCTCGGACCGGGCTCCTGGTACACGTCCGTCATGCCCCACCTGCTGGTCCCGGGCCTGCGTGACGCGCTGCACCGGACGTCCGCGCGGACGATCCTCACGCTCAACCTCTCCCCGGAGTCGGGGGAGACGGAGGGGATGCGCGCGGACGAGTACCTCGACGCGCTGCACGCGCACGCGCCGGAGCTGCGGGTCGACGCGGTCGTCGCCGACCCGGGCGCCGTGGACGACGTCGGTGAGCTCGGCGCGGCGAGCGAGCGCCTGGGCGCCCGGCTGCTGCTGCGCCAGGTGAGCCGCGGCGACGGGACGCCGCTGCACGACCCGCTACGCCTCGCGGCCGCCTTCCGTGACGTCGTCGAGGGGTTCCTGGGCGACGTGGGGACGCGCGCGGACGACGCACGCTGACCTCCCGGACCGGACCCGGACGCGTGTCCCGGATGGCAGGATGACGCCATGGCGTTGACGGCACAGGTGAAGGACGAGCTCGCGCGTCTGAAGATCGACCGGACCTCGGTCCGGAAGGCGGAGGTCTCGGCGACCCTGCGTTTCGCAGGCGGCCTGCACATCATCTCGGGCCGGATCGTCATCGAGGCGGAGCTCGACACGGGCATCGCGGCGCGACGGCTGCGGCAGGCGATCTCCGAGGTCTACGGGCACGAGAGCGAGATCATCGTCGTCTCCGGCGGCGGGCTGCGCCGGGGGAGCCGGTACGTGGTGCGCGTCGTGAAGGACGGCGAGTCGCTCGCGCGGCAGACGGGCCTGCTCGACAACCGCGGCCGACCCGTGCGCGGGCTGCCGCCCCAGGTCGTCTCGGCGGGCATCGCCGAGGCCGAGGCGGCGTGGCGTGGGGCGTTCCTCGCGCACGGCTCGCTGACGGAGCCCGGCCGGTCGTCGGCGCTCGAGGTCACGTGCCCCGGCCCGGAGGCGGCCCTCGCGCTCGTCGGCGCCGCGCGGCGCC
>NZ_BIMR01000058.1 GCF_004306155.1 Cellulomonas biazotea | reverse complement strand
GGTGGGTCTTGGTTGAGATCGAGGAGGCGTGTTCCACCCCGTGGGATGCGTGTCCTCTTGACAGCCGAATCTGATTGGCCCTTTCGGGGGCTGTTTCGTGTGTCGGTTGCTCATCTGCTTCGGTGGGTGGGTGCCATGTAGACATTTACGGAGAGTTTGATTCTGGCTCAGGACGAACGCTGGCGGCGTGCTTAACACATGCAAGTCGAACGGTGATGACAGGGCTTGCTCTGTCTGATCAGTGGCGAACGGGTGAGTAACACGTGAGCAACCTGCCCCTGACTCTGGGATAACGACCGGAAACGGTCGCTAATACCGGATACGAGACGTACAGGCATCTGTAACGTCTGGAAAGTTTTTCGGTCAGGGATGGGCTCGCGGCCTATCAGCTTGTTGGTGGGGTAAAGGCCTACCAAGGCGACGACGGGTAGCCGGCCTGAGAGGGCGACCGGCCACACTGGGACTGAGACACGGCCCAGACTCCTACGGGAGGCAGCAGTGGGGAATATTGCACAATGGGCGAAAGCCTGATGCAGCGACGCCGCGTGAGGGATGACGGCCTTCGGGTTGTAAACCTCTTTCAGCAGGGAAGAAGCGCAAGTGACGGTACCTGCAGAAGAAGCGCCGGCTAACTACGTGCCAGCAGCCGCGGTAATACGTAGGGCGCAAGCGTTGTCCGGAATTATTGGGCGTAAAGAGCTCGTAGGCGGTTTGTCGCGTCTGCTGTGAAAACCTCAGGCTCAACCTGGGGCTTGCAGTGGGTACGGGCAGACTAGAGTGCGGTAGGGGTGACTGGAATTCCTGGTGTAGCGGTGGAATGCGCAGATATCAGGAGGAACACCGATGGCGAAGGCAGGTCACTGGGCCGCAACTGACGCTGAGGAGCGAAAGCATGGGGAGCGAACAGGATTAGATACCCTGGTAGTCCATGCCGTAAACGTTGGGCACTAGGTGTGGGGCTCATTCCACGAGTTCTGTGCCGCAGCAAACGCATTAAGTGCCCCGCCTGGGGAGTACGGCCGCAAGGCTAAAACTCAAAGAAATTGACGGGGGCCCGCACAAGCGGCGGAGCATGCGGATTAATTCGATGCAACGCGAAGAACCTTACCAAGGCTTGACATACACCGGAAAAGTGCAGAGATGTGCTCCCCGTAAGGTCGGTGTACAGGTGGTGCATGGTTGTCGTCAGCTCGTGTCGTGAGATGTTGGGTTAAGTCCCGCAACGAGCGCAACCCTCGTCCCATGTTGCCAGCGGGTTATGCCGGGGACTCATGGGAGACTGCCGGGGTCAACTCGGAGGAAGGTGGGGATGACGTCAAATCATCATGCCCCTTATGTCTTGGGCTTCACGCATGCTACAATGGCCGGTACAAAGGGCTGCGATACCGCGAGGTGGAGCGAATCCCAAAAAGCCGGTCTCAGTTCGGATTGGGGTCTGCAACTCGACCCCATGAAGTCGGAGTCGCTAGTAATCGCAGATCAGCAACGCTGCGGTGAATACGTTCCCGGGCCTTGTACACACCGCCCGTCAAGTCACGAAAGT
>NZ_BIMR01000057.1 GCF_004306155.1 Cellulomonas biazotea | reverse complement strand
CCCGGAACGAGCGCGCGAGGGCGTCGATGTCGATCGCCTCCGCGCCGACGACGCACGTGCGGCCCATGCCGCGCGCCACGACGGCCGCGTGCGACGTCTTGCCGCCGCGCGCCGTGAGCACCCCGACCGCGGCGATCATGCCGCCGAGGTCGTCGGGGTTCGTCTCGCGCCGCACCAGGACGACGTCCTCGCCGCGCGCGGCACGCTCCTGCGCCGTCGCGGAGTCGAACACGGCGGCGCCGACCGCGGCACCGGGGGAAGCAGCCATCCCGCGGGCGAGCAGCGTGCGGTCGGCGTCCGCCGAGAACTGGGGGAACAGCAGCTGCGAGAGCTGCGCGCCGCTGACCCGTGCGAGCGCCTCGTCGAGCGTGATGAGGTGCTCGTCGACGAGCTGCGTGGCGATCCGGAACGCCGCGGGCGCGGTCCGCTTGCCGACCCGGGTCTGCAGCATCCACAGCGTGCCGCGCTCGATCGTGAACTCGATGTCGCACAGGTCGCGGTAGTGCGTCTCGAGCTGCCGCATCGCGCGCCGCAGGTCGCCGTACGCGGCGGGGTCGAGCCCCGCGAGGTCCTCCAGGCTCAGCGTGTTGCGGATGCCCGCGACGACGTCCTCGCCCTGCGCGTTGGCCAGGTAGTCGCCGTAGTTCCCCGTCTTGCCCGTCGCGGGGTCGCGCGTGAACGCCACGCCCGTGCCCGACGTCGGGCCGAGGTTGCCGAACACCATCGGCACGACGTTGACGGCCGTCCCGAGGTCGTCGGGGATGCGCTCCTTGCGCCGGTACAGGCGCGCGCGCTCGGTGTTCCACGAGCCCAGCACCGCGACGATCGCCAGGTCGAGCTGCTCGCGTGGCTCCTGCGGGAACGGGCGCCCCGACTGCGCGCGCACGATCTCCTGGAACGTCCCGACGAGCTCGCGCAGGGCGCCCGCGTCGAGGTCGACGTCGGACGTCACGCCGCGGGCCGTCTTCGCGGCGTCGAGCGCGTCGGCGAACAGCGCGCCGTCGATGCCGAGGACCGTGCGCCCGAACATCTGCACGAGCCGCCGGTAGGAGTCCCACGCGAACCGCTCGTCGCCGCTGAACCGGGCCAGGCCGTGCACCGTCGTGTCGTTGAGGCCGACGTCGAGGACCGTCTCCATCATCCCGGGCATCGAGAACTTGGCCCCCGACCGCACCGACACGAGCAGCGGGTCGTCCGGGTCGCCGAAGCGCCGGCCGAGGCTGTCCTCGACGCGCCGCAGCGCGGTCGTCACCTCGACCGCGAGCTCGCGCGGCACCGCGCCCGTGCGCATGAACGCCCGGCACGCCTCGGTGGTGATGGTGAAGCCCGGCGGCACCGGCAGGCCCAGGCGGGTCATCTCGGCGAGGTTCGCGCCCTTGCCGCCCAGCAGGTCCTTCTGGTCCTTGTCGCCCTGCGTGAAGTCCCACACGTACGTCGCCACCGCGCACCTCCGGGTGCGGCCGGGCGCCCTTGCCCGGCCCTCCCCGCCAGTCTGTCCCCGGCCGGCGGCGTCGCCCAGTCCGAAGGTCCCGGGTGGCGCGGCCCGGGCCCGCCCGCGGGCCGTGCTCGTGCGGTATTGCGCTCGGCGTCCGCGTGCGACACGCCGGTAGACTGGGGGTCGATCCCGCCCGGGGAGCGACGCGTCCCCGCAGGGCGACGCCCGAGAGAAGGAGCGCACGGCGCACGCCGACCCCATGACGCAGTCGACCCCCAACCCTCGCCAGGCCGGATCTCCCGCGCGTGTCGAGCACCGCATCAGCGTCCCGGCCGACGTGTCGATGGTCGAGCTCCTGGGCCTGCGCGACGAGGTGCTCCGCGCGATCGAGTCCGGCTTCACCACCGTCGACGTGCACGTCCGCGGCAACGAGGTCACCCTCGCGGGCCCGGTCGGCGACGTGGCGCTCGTCGCCCGCCTCGTCGACGAGCTCGTCGAGATGGCCGCGAGCGGCACCCCGCTGACCCCGGACGTCGTCACCCGCTCCGTCGCGATGCTGAGCGCCGGCTCCACCGCGCGCCCGGCCGACGTCCTGACGTTCAACATCCTCACCGCGCGCGGCCGCACGATCCGGCCCAAGACGTCGGGGCAGAAGGAGTACGTCGACGCGATCGACCGGCACACCGTGACGTTCGGCATCGGCCCGGCGGGCACCGGCAAGACGTACCTCGCGATGGCGAAGGCCGTGCAGGCGCTGCAGGCCCGCCAGGTCAACCGCATCGTGCTCACCCGCCCGGCCGTCGAGGCGGGGGAGCGGCTCGGGTTCCTGCCCGGCACGCTCTCGGAGAAGATCGACCCGTACCTGCGGCCGCTGTACGACGCGCTGCACGACATGGTCGACCCCGAGTCGATCCCGCGGCTCATGGAGGCCGGCACGATCGAGGTCGCGCCGCTGGCGTACATGCGCGGGCGCACCCTCAACGACTCGTTCATCATCCTCGACGAGGCGCAGAACACGTCCGTCGAGCAGATGAAGATGTTCCTCACGCGCCTCGGCTTCGGGTCGCGCGTCGTCGTGACCGGCGACGTCACGCAGGTCGACCTGCCGTCCGGGACCACGTCGGGCCTGCGGGTCGTGGAGCAGATCCTCACCGACGTCGACGACGTCGCGTTCTGCCGGCTGTCGTCCTCCGACGTCGTCCGGCACCGGCTCGTCAGCGACATCATCGACGCGTACGCGCGCTGGGACAGGAGCGGGACCCGATGAGCATCGAGGTCAACAACGAGTCGGGCTTCGACGTCGACGAGGCGGAGTTCGCGGCCCTCGCGCGGTTCGTGCTCGACGCGATGCACGTGCACCCGCAGACCGAGCTGTCGATCATGCTCGTCGGCACCGACGTCATGACCGACCTGCACGTCAAGTGGATGGACGAGCCCGGGCCGACCGACGTCCTGTCGTTCCCGATGGACGAGCTGCGCCCCGGCCGCGAGGGCGAGCAGACGCCCGCCGGGCTGCTCGGCGACGTCGTGCTGTGCCCCGAGGTCGCCGCGCAGCAGGCCCGCACCGCCGGGCACTCGACGGCCGAGGAGCTCCTGCTCCTGACGACGCACGGCATCCTGCACCTGCTCGGCTACGACCACGTCGAGCCGGAGGAGGAGAAGGAGATGTTCGCCCTCCAGCGCCGGCTGCTGCTGACGTTCCTGGCGGGTCGATGACCGACGTCCCCGTCGGGCTGCTGGTCGCGCTGGCGGTGCTCGGCATCGCCTTCGCGGCCGCGATGTCCGCCGGTGAGGTCGCGGTCGCCCGCGTCTCGCGCGCCGCCGTCACCGAGCTGGTCGCCGACGGCCACCACGCCGCGGCCCGCGTGCAGCGGCTCGTCGAGCACCACACGCGGGTCGTCGCGGCCGCGTCGTTCGTCCGGCTGCTCGCCGAGATGACCGCGACCGTCTGCCTGACGCTCGTCGTCGCGTCCGGCTCGCTGACCTGGTGGGCGGTGCTGCTCGTCACCGTCGCGCTGGTCGCCGTCGTCGCGTTCCTGCTGGTGCGGGTCAGCCCGCGCAGCATCGGCCGGGCCCACCCGGTCTCGACCGTCGCGCTGCTGTCCCGCCCGCTCGTCGCCGTGACCGTCGCGTTCGGCGGTCTCGGGCGTGCCGCGTCGTACGCGGGACCCGCGCAGGACGAGGACGAGCTGCGCGAGATGGTGCAGCGCGTGAGCGAGTCCGAGGTCATCGAGGACGACGAGCGCGACATGTTCCGCTCCGTCCTGGAGCTCGGCGACACGCTCGTGCGCGAGGTCATGGTGCCGCGGACCGACATGGTCACCGCGCACGCCGACACGCCCGTGCACAAGGCGCTCGCGCTGCTGCGCCGGTCCGGGTTCTCGCGGGTGCCTGTCGTCGGGGACTCCGTCGACGACCTGCGCGGCGTGCTGTACCTCAAGGACGTCGTCCGGCGGCTGCGCCTCGCACCGGGCGTCGCCGACCCGGACGCCGACGCGCTGCTCGCGACCCCCGTGCACGCCCTCGCACGACCCGCCGTCTTCGTGCCCGAGTCCAAGCCCGTCGACGAGCTGCTGCGCGAGCTGCAGGCCGGCTCGTCGCACATCGCGATGGTCGTCGACGAGTACGGCGGCATCGCCGGGCTCGTCACCATCGAGGACGCCCTGGAGGAGATCGTCGGCGAGCTCACCGACGAGCACGACCCGAGCGCCCCCGAGGTCGAGGACCTCGGCGACGGCGTCTACCGCGTCCCCGCCCGGCTCGGCCGCGACGAGCTGGGGGAGCTGTTCGGGCTCGACGTCGAGGACGAGGACGTCGACAGCGCGGGCGGGCTGCTCGCCAAGGCGCTCGGCAAGGTCCCGCTGCCCGGTTCCGCCGGCGACATCCACGGGCTGCACCTCGTCGCCGAGCACGCCCGGGGTCGCCGCCGCACGCTGTCGACGGTGCTCGTCAGCCTCGCGCACCCGACCGACCCACCCACCAGCACGCCCGCGGAAGGCGTGCCCACCGACCAGCACGGAGCCACCCGATGACCTTCCGCTCAGGATTCGCCTGCTTCGTCGGCCGCCCCAACGCGGGCAAGTCGACGCTCACCAACGCCCTCGTCGGGCAGAAGGTCGCGATCACGTCCGGCCGTCCCCAGACGACCCGCCACACGGTGCGCGGGATCGTGCACCGGGAGGACGCGCAGCTCGTGCTCGTCGACACCCCGGGGCTGCACCGTCCGCGCACGCTGCTGGGGGAGCGGCTCAACGACCTCGTCAAGGACACCCTCACGGAGGTCGACGTCGTCGGCTTCTGCCTGCCGGCCGACCAGCGTGTCGGTCCCGGCGACCGGTTCATCGCCGAGCAGCTCACCGAGCTGGCCCGCGACGGCCGCGGCACGCCGGTCGTCGCCGTCGTGACGAAGGGCGACCTCGTCGGCAAGGGGCGTCTCGCCGAGCACCTGCTCGCGGTGCAGAACCTCGGCGAGTGGGCCGACATCGTCCCGGTGTCCGCGGTGTCCGGGTACCAGGTCAAGGTCCTCGAGGACGTCCTCGTCGGGCACCTGCCCGAGGGCCCCGCGCTGTACCCCGAGGGCGAGCTCACGGACGAGCCCGAGGCCGTCATGGTCGCCGAGCTCGTCCGCGAGGCCGCGCTCGAGGGCGTGCGCGACGAGCTCCCGCACTCGCTCGCGGTCGTCGTCGACGAGATCGTCCCGCGCGAGACGCCGACCGCCGACGGCACCCCGATGCTCGACGTGCGCGTGCACCTGTTCGTCGAGCGCGACAGCCAGAAGGCGATCGTCATCGGCAAGGGCGGCGCGCGCCTGCGCGACGTCGGCAGCCAGGCGCGCCGCGGCATCGAGGCCCTGCTCGGTGCGCGCGTGTTCCTCGACCTGCACGTCAAGGTCGCCAAGGACTGGCAGCGCGACCCGAAGCAGCTCGGCAGGCTGGGGTTCTGATCGTGCTGCGGCGAGGACCACGCACCCCCGAGCGGCGCGTCGAGGCCGGTGAGCGGCGCGGCGGCGCGCCGTACCGGGTCCTCGCGAGCACCGCGCTCGGGGTCGTCGTCCTCGCCGGGCTCGGGGCCGTCATGGGCCCGCAGTGGGACCCCGTGCCCCTCACCGACCCCCTCACGGTCCAGACGAGCTCGACCGCGGTCGGCGACGCTCCGCCGGCGCGGACCTACGACGTGGAGACGAGCATCGTCGAGGTCCAGCTCGACGGCGCGACCGTGCAGGCGCAGGTGAGCGTCCCCGTCGGCCTCGACGAGCCCGCCCCCGGGGTCGTGTTCGTGCACGGCGCCGGGACGGGCCGGTTCGAGGTCGCCTTCGTCGAGCAGGCGCGCGCGCTCGCCGCGTCAGGCGTCGTCGCGATGGTGCCCGACAAGCGGCTCGACACCTACACGACGCGGCACCGCGACTACGTGCAGATGGCGGCCGACTACCGCGCGTCCGTCGACGTCCTGCGCGCGCGCGACGACGTCGACGCGGACCGCGTCGGCATCTACGCCGAGAGCGAGGGCGGCTGGATCGCGCCCGTGATGGCCGCCGAGGACCCCGACCTCGGGTTCGTCGTGCTGGTGTCGTCGCCCGTCGTGCCGCCGCGCGAGCAGGCCGCCTTCGCCGTCGACTCCTACCTGCGCAACACCGGTGTGCCGCACGGGGTGTTCCGGGCCATCCCGCGGGCCGTCGGGATGTCCCTGCCGGGCGGCGGGTTCGAGTACGCCGACTTCGACGTCACGCCGTACCAGCGCCGCATGACGCAGCCGGTGCTCGTCGTCTACGGCACGGGCGACGCGTCCATGCCGACGGTGCAGGGTGCCGAGCAGATCATCCGGGACACCGCGATCGGCGGGAACGGCGACGTGACCGTCCGCTACTACGAGGGCGCCAACCACGGCATCCGCGTCGGTGGCGACGTGTCCGCGCAGTTCCTCGCGGACCTGTCCGGCTGGGTGCGCGGCCTGCCCGGCACCGCCGCGAGCCAGCCGCGCATCGCGGGCGCCCAGCCCGTGCAGACGTACGTCGCGACACCCGTGCCCGAGCCGTGGTGGCTGCGCGACGGCGACGTCGTGCTCGGGACCGTCGCCGCGGCGGCGGGGCTCATCCTGCTCGCGCCGCTCCTGGTCGGCGGTGCGCGTGGTGCCGAGGCGGTCACCGCGCGACTACGCCGAACGGGTGATGTCGAGCCGGCCGCACCCGACGGTCCCCGGCCCGCCCCGGCGCGCTTCGGGCCCGGTGTCGCGGTCCGGCTGGCCGCGCTCGGCGCCGGTGTCCTCCTGACGGTCGTCGCCCTCGTGGTGTACCTCGTGTCCATCGCGCGGCTCGCGCTCGACTACGAGCGCAACGACTGGGTCGTGCAGGGCGGCTGGCTGGGCGTCCGGATCCTCGGGATCGCGGTCGTCGTCGCGGGCGTGCTGCTCGCCCGGCGCGTGCACCGGCTGCGCGTCGTGCACGTGCCCGTCGCGCGCGGCGTGCTGCGCACGGCCGCCGGGTGGGCGGTCGTCGTCGGGTCGGGCGTGCTGCTCGTCGTCCTGGCCTACTGGGGCGTGTTCCAGCTGGGCATCTGACCGACGGTCGGTCCGAGTTGTGCCGGACCGCCCGCAGTGAGGCACCATGTGCGCCGACGACCACGCGTGTCGTCCGGACCGGGGAAGGGGGCTGCGTGCGCACGTCCTGGGGCTCGGCGACCGATCGGGGGCTCGTCCGCGAGGTCAACGAGGACGCGCTGCTGGCGTACCCGCCGGTCTTCCTCGTCGCCGACGGCATGGGCGGGCACGACGCGGGGGACCTCGCGAGCCGCATCGCCGTCGAGGAGTTCGCGCAGCTCGCGGGCCAGCTCGCCGCGACCGCCGACGACATCCACGCCTGCTTCACCCGCACCGCCGCGCGCATCCGCGGCGAGTTCACCGGCGGCCGCCGCGGCGGGACGACCGTGTCCGGCGTCGCCGTCACCGAGCACGAGGGCGGGTCGTACTGGCTCGTCTTCAACGTCGGCGACTCGCGCGTGTACCGCTGGTCCGACGAGGTCCTCGAGCAGGTGTCCGTCGACCACTCGGTCGTCCAGGAGCTCATCGACCTCGGCGAGATCACCGCGAGCGACGCGGAGACCCACCCCGAGCGGCACGTGCTGACCCGCGCGCTCGGCACCGGCGAGGCTCCCGAGCCCGACTACTGGCTGCTGCCCGCAGGCCTCACCGACCGGCTGCTCATCTGCACCGACGGGCTCACCCGCGAGCTGGCCGACACCGACATCGCCGCCGTGCTGGGCGCGACCGCCGACCCGCAGGACGCCGCGACGTCCCTCGTCCGGCACGCCCTGACGCGCGGTGCGCGCGACAACGTCAGCGCCGTCGTCGTCGACGTCGCGACCGCGGGCGGCGCGCACGACGACGTCCACATCACCGTCCCGCGGCTCGGTGCCGACCTCGGGCCGCACCTGTGGGACGAGATGCTCAACGGGGCGACGGTGCCACGTTCGCCCGCGCGGCCCTCGTCACCGGACCCCGCCACGACGGACGATGCTGGTGCCGCACCGTCCGCGTCCACCGACGCCTTCGACCAGGAGAGCCCCAGATGAGCGTGCCCCAGTACACCGCCGGCGAGTGGACGGCCGTGGTCCGTCCGGGCTTCGTCGCGCTGGTCGGTCCCGGGGCCGACGCGGGGCTCGCCCGCGCGCTGTGGGACGCCGCCCCGCTCGGTGTCGTCGCGGCCCTCGACGTGCTCGCCCGGGACGGGCTCGCCGCCCTGCCGCCGTTCGCCGTCGCGTCCGTCGACGGCACGCGCGTCTACCTCGCGCTGCGCGGCGACGTGGTCGTCGAGGTCACCGAGACCGACGGCACGCGCCAGGTCCAGCGGGCCGGTGCCGTGCGCACGTGGTCGGAGCAGGTCCTCGAGTCCGTCGGGGTGCTCGTGGCACGTACGGCGGACACCGCCGACGGTCCCACGCTGCCGCTCGTCGACGGCGTCGCGCCTGCGGGCGCGGTGCGGGTCGACGTCGCCGAGGTCGTCGTGCCCGAGCCCGTCGTGGAGCCGGTCGCCGAGCCCGTGGCCGAGCCCGTCGTGGTGCCGGTCGTCGAACTCGCGGCCGAGCCGGCCGACGAGCCCGTGGTGGAGCCGGTCGACGAGGCCGTGGCCGAGCCGGTCGACGAGCCCGTGCTCGTGCCGGACGTCGAGCCGGACGACGCGCCGTCGGAGCCCTCCGCGGTCGTGCGGGACGAGCCGGCAGACGACGAGCCCGCGCGCCACGCGGCAGCGTCCGACGGTGAGCACGAGACCGCCCCGGTGACGGAGGTCCTCGACGTCGCGGAGACCCCCGTGGCGCAGGTCGAGGCGACCGTCGTGCCGTCCATCGAGCCCGACCGCCCCGAGGCCGCCGACGACCGGCCGCTGCGTGCGCCCGTCGCGCCCTACGACGTCGTCGCGGCCGCCGAGTCGTTCCTGGTGCAGCCCGACCGGCTCGGCAAGGTCGAGCTGCTCCCCGTCGTCGACGCGGGCGAGCCCGACGTGCCGCCCGCCTCGCCCGACGACCACGACGGCCTGACGATCCTCTCGTCGGACCTGGCCGCGATCCGCGACCAGCTCCCGAGCTGGGCGTCGGACGAGGTGCCCGGGCCGTTCCACGTGCCCGCGCCCGTCGAGCCGGCCCGTCTGCACCTGTCGACCGGCCTGGTCGTCACGCTCGACCGTGCGGTGCTGCTCGGGCGTGCGCCGCAGGTGGCCCGCGTGACCAACCGTGAGCTCCCGCGGCTCGTCACGGTGCCGAGCCCGCAGCAGGACATCTCCCGCACCCACGCCGAGGTGCGGGTCGAGGGCGAGCACGTGCTCGTCACCGACCTGGACTCGACCAACGGCGTGCACGTGTCGCGGGCCGGCGAGGGCGCGCGGCGCCTGCACCCGGGG
>NZ_BIMR01000056.1 GCF_004306155.1 Cellulomonas biazotea | reverse complement strand
CGCTCCGGGGTGCGGCCGCGCTGCTCGCCGCGGGTGCGCTCGTCGGCGGCACGCTCGTCGCACCCGCGGTGGCGGCGGACGCGCCGCCCGCCACCGCGGAGGCGCCGGAACCGACCGACCCGGCTCGCGGGGCGCACGGACGGGACGCCGTGCGTCGCGCGGTCGACGCGCTCGTCCGCGAGGACGGCTTCCCCGCCGCGCTCGCGACGGTCCGCGACGAGCGCGGCCGCACCCGTCATCTCGTCGCCGGGGTCGGCGAGCTGAGCACCGGCGCCCGCGTCCCGACGGACGGGCAGGTCCGGTTCGCGAGCAACACCAAGACGTTCGTCGCGGTCGCCGTCCTGCAGCTCGTCGGCGAGGGCAGGGTCGACCTCGACGCCCCGGTCGCCACGTACCTGCCGGGCCTGCTCGACAACGGGCGTGAGGGCGCCGAACGCGTCGACGGGACCGCGATCACGGTCCGGCAGCTGCTGCAGCACACGAGCGGGGTCCCCGAGTACCTCGACGTGCTCCTCGCCGACGGGCTGTCGAGCGTCGACGCGATGGTCGACACGTACGTCCAGCCGCGCGCGCTGCTCGACGCCGCCATGACGCGCCCCGCGACGTTCGCCCCCGGTGCGGGCTGGTCGTACAGCAACACGAACTACGTCGTCGCCGGGCTGCTCGTCGAGAAGGTCACCGGCCGCCCGCTGCACGAGGAGCTCACGCACCGCGTCATCGAGAAGGCCGGCCTGCGCGACACGTACGTCCCGGCCGTCGGCGAGCGCGAGATCCGCGGGCGTCACCCGCACGGCTACCACGCCGACACCCCGGGCGGTCCGCTGCGCGACGTCACCGTCCTCGACCCCGCCGCGGCCTGGGGTGCGGGCGACGTCGTCGGCACGCCGAGCGACCTGGTCCGCCTCTACACCGCGATCCTCGACGGCCGCCTGGTCGGCGCCGCGGAGCTCGCGGAGATGCAGAAGACGGTCCCCGTCCCGGCCGACTGGGGCCCCGTGCGGTACGGCCTCGGGATCACCGAGACGGCCCTGAGCTGCGGCGGCGTCGCGTGGGGGCACGGCGGCGACATCTTCGGCTACTCGACGCGCGAGGGCGTGACGACGGACGGCCGCGCGGCCGCCGTGGCCGTCACGGCGCTCCCGTCGTCCGTGCCGGACCCCGACGCGCTGCAGCACGTCGACGCGGTGATCGACACGGCCCTCTGCTCCTGACCACGCTCTGACCACCGTCGGGCGGCCCCACGCCGTGAGGATGACCTCAGGGCGTGGGGTCGTCCGCCAGGCGGCGCAGGAGGGCGAGGAGCTGGGCGCGTTCGTCGGGAGCGAGGCGGCCGAGGCGGCCCGCGACGCCCTCGTGGCGACGTGCGGAGACGTCGGCGAGCAGGGACCGGCCGGCGTCGGTGAGCTCGATGAGAGTCGCGCGGCGGTCGGTGGGGTCGGCGATGCGCCGGACGAGCCCGTCGGCCTCGGCGGCGTCGACCTTCGACGTGACGGACCGGGGCGCGACGTCGAGCGCGGACGCGACGTGACCGAGCCGCAGCGGCTCGTCGCAGTGCTGCAGCACGCGCAGCAGGCGGACCTGCCCGGGCGCCTGGCTGGTGGGTCCCAGCGACGCCGCCGCCGACCGCCGGATGTCGCGCAGCAGCCGGTGCAGCAGGTCCAGCAGCTCGGCGGACTCGTCGCCGCCGGTCGGCATAGAGCCGCGCGTCGACACCGGGCCACCCGTCGACACCGGGCCACCCGTCGACACCAGGGCGTCCGTCGACACAGGGCCGTCCGTCGCCGCGGGCGGGCTGGCTGCGGTGGCGGCGGCGTCGTCGTGCGGGCTCACGGCCGTGACGGTACCCGCACCCGCAGCGGTTGTGAACCAACGACATAGTGAGTTAACCTCACTATCGCGCGCCACCCCCCACGCGCTCCCCCGACGAAGGGAGACGCCCCATGTCTCTCCCCCACCACCCTCCCGCCACGCCCGGCACCGGCGCCGGCATGGGCCGCGGCGGCGGCAACCCGCAGATGCGCGGCTTCGCGCGCGACCGCTCCGTCGGCCGCCGACGCCTGTCCCGCTCCACGCTGCGCCGCATCCTCGCGTTCGCCCGCCCCCACCGCCGCGCCCTCGCCGTCTTCCTCGTGCTCATCACGCTCGAGGCCGCCGCCGGCGCGCTCCCGCCCCTGCTGTTCAAGCACCTCATCGACGACGGCATCGCCACCGGCGACTCGCGCCTCGTCGTCCTCATCGCCGCCGCCGTCGCCGCGCTCGCGCTGCTGTCCGCCGGCCTGTCCGTCGCCGACCGCTGGGTGTCGTCCCGCATCGGCGAGGGCCTCATCCTCGACCTGCGCACCGCCGTGTTCGACCACGTCCAGCGCATGCCCCTCGCGTTCTTCAGCCGCACCCGCACGGGCGCGCTCGTCCAGCGCCTCAACGGCGACGTGCTCGGCGCGCAGCAGGCGTTCACGTCCACGCTGCAGAACGTCGTGAGCAACGCCCTGACCGTCGCGTTCGTGCTCGCCGCGATGCTCTCCATGTCGTGGCGGCTCACGCTGCTGTCCCTCGTCCTCGTCCCCGCGTTCGTCCTGCCCGCACGCTGGTTCGGGCCGCGCATCGCCGCCGTCACGCACGAGAGCTACGAGCTCAACGCCCAGGCCGCGCAGACCATGAACGAGCGGTTCAACGTCGCGGGCGCCCACCTGGTCAAGGTCTTCGGCGACCCCGCGCGCGAGTCCGCCGCGTACGCCGAGCAGGCCGGACGGGTCCGGGACGTCGGCGTCAAGCGGGCCCTCTACGGCACGTGGTTCCGCGTCGGCCTCACGACCATCGCCGCCGTCGCGACCGCCGTCGTCTACGGGTTCGGCGGCCTCGCCGCGATCCGCGGCGAGCTCACCGTCGGCGTCGTCGTCGCGCTCGCGTCCTACCTCGGCCGCCTCTACGGCCCGCTCACCGCGATGTCGAACGTCCAGGTCGACGTCATGACCGCCCTCGTGAGCTTCGAGCGCGTGCTCGAGGTCCTCGACCTGGAGCCGTCCGTCACCGACGCCCCGCACGCCCACGACCTGCGCGCCGACGTCGCACGCCGCGGCGCCGACGTCGAGCTCGACGCCGTCGGCTTCCGCTACCCGACCGCCGACGAGGTGTCGCTCGCCTCCCTGGAGTCCGTCGCGACGCTCCGCAACGACCCGTCCGACGACACCCTGACGGACGTCTCGTTCGCCGTCCCCGCCGGGCACATGGTCGCGCTCGTCGGCCCGTCCGGCGCCGGCAAGACGACCCTCTCCCAGCTCGTCACCCGCATGTACGACCCGACGCGCGGCGCCGTCCGCATCGCCGGCGCGGACCTGCGCGACGTCACGCTCGACTCGCTGCGCGCGACCGTCGGCGTCGTCAGCCAGGAGGCGCACCTCTTCCACGACACCATCGCGGCCAACCTGCGCTTCGCCCGCCCCGAGGCCACCGACGCCGACCTGGTGCGCGCGCTGCGCCAGGCCCACGTCTGGGACCTCGTCGCACGGTTGCCGGAGGGCCTGGAGACCGTCGTCGGTGACCGCGGCTACCGCCTGTCCGGCGGCGAGCGCCAGCGCCTGGCCATCGCCCGGCTGCTGCTCAAGGCCCCCGACGTCGTCGTGCTCGACGAGGCCACCGCCCACCTCGACTCCGAGTCCGAGGCCGCGGTCCAGGCCGCCCTCGACGAGGCGCTCACCGGCCGCACGTCGCTCGTCATCGCGCACCGCCTGTCGACCGTCCGCCAGGCCGACGCGATCGTCGTCGTCGACCGCGGCCGCGTCGTCGAGCAGGGCACCCACGCCGAGCTCGTCGCCCGCGACGGCCTCTACGCGGAGCTCTACCGCACCCAGTTCGCCCCCACCCCCCAGCCCGCCGACGCCGCCTGACGCCCACCCGCCACGCGACCGGGCACCGAGGTCGTCACTTCCGTTCGAGATCGGTACCTGCAGGTCACGACCTCGAACGGAAGTGACGATCTCGCCGGGACTCCGCGGGGGGGGGTCAGGGGCGGGAGGTGCGGACGAGCAGGGTCGAGAACGCCTGGACGACGGTGTCCTCGATCGCCGCCGCCCGCCAGTCCGGGCGCAGCTCGTCGGGACCCTCCTCGGCGGCCCACCGGCGCCACGCCGTGCCCGCGTACGACCCGGCCCACGCGGCACCGAGCCCGACGACGGCCGCGACGACGTGCGCGCCGGGCCGCCGCCGCTCGACGACCGACAGCGCCACCGCACCGAGCGCCCCCGCCACGAGCCGGCCGTAGACCTGCGGCGTCCCCGTGCGGGCGGGGGTGGTCGGCAGCTTGTCGCCGACGGTCTCCCCGAGGACCGCGAGGTTCGCGAGCGCCCGCAGCAGGGCCGGACCCGCGCCGGACCGCCCGCGTGTGCCGGCGAGCACCGGGGTCCGGATCGCGGAGGAGGCGCGCCCGCCGGCGGCGAGCCCGAGGACGGTGGAGCGGATCAGCACACCCATGCGCCGTGTCTACGCGCTCCGCGCGCCCCCGGCATCCCGACGCCCACCCCCGTGTGGCCCGCCGCGTGGGGTCACCCCGGCCACCACGCGCCCGCCGCCGCACTCCCCGGCAGCGCCACTTCGCCGGTTCCGGTCGAGTGCGTCAGGCAGAACCAGCGAAGTCGACCAGGACCAGCGACCTCGAGCGCTCGGCGGCCCGGGGCGACGGGCGGGCGCAGGGCCGGGTGGTGGGGTGTCGCGGCTCGTCAGTGGAAGCGGCGGAGGTGGATGGCCGCGAACGCCAGGGCCGCGATCGTCTCGCCGTCGCGGATCGTGCCGTCCGTGACCAGGCGCAGCGCGTCGGCGAACGGGACGGTGCGCACGCTGTCGATGCCCTCCTCGACGCGCCCGCGACCGTCGTCACCACCCTCGACAGGGGCGAGCCCGCGCGCGAGGAACACGTGCTCGGGGGCGTCGGCGATGCCGTTGAGGGCGTCCATCCGCCCGACCTCGGTCCACTCGCGCGCGGTCAGCCCGGTCTCCTCGGCGAGCTCGCGGCGGGCCGCGACCAGCGGGTCCTCGCCGTCGGTGCCGCCCGCGGGGACCTCGACCGACACGGCTCCGGTCGTGTAGCGGCGCTGGCTGACGAGGACCACCTCGTCGTCGTCGGTCAGCGCGACGACGAACACGGACGGCTGCCGGACCTCGACGACGCCGTAGACGCCGGCGCCGCCGTCGGGCCGTACGACGTCGTCCTCCCGGACCCGGATCCACCGGTTCTCGTAGACGACGCGCGACCCGGTGGTCGTCCACCCGGCGTGCCCGCCCGCCGTCGCATCCCTGCCCGCCGTCGCGCCCACGCCCGCCGTCACGCCCCCGCCCGCCGTCACGTCAGGACCGCGCCCGCCGACCCCGGCGCGACCAGCCGCGCCAGACTCGTCGGCCCGGTCCCGGCGACCGTCGTCCGCGACCACACCGCTCACAGGTCCGCGGGGTCGACCAGGAAGTCCGCCTCGTCGGCGATCTCCCCGCCGAGCGCGCCGTGCAGCGCCCGTGCGACGGCCTGCACCTGCGGGGCGGCCCGCCCGCGCGCGACCTTGTGCGGGAAGGACGGCTTCTCCATCTCGAGCTCCTCGACGAGGAGCGGCTCCCAGTGCACGCGGTATGCGACGACGCCGCCGGCGGTCCAGGGCAGGTCGCCGAGCAGCGGAGGGAGCTCGGTCTCGGTGGCGGCCTCGACGGAGATGGTCCCGTCGACCCCGAGGTCGACGAGGACGCCGTACGACTCGGCGGGCGGCGGGGTGGCGCGCATGATCTCGTCGAACGCGGCGGCCTCGGCCATGAGCCGCTGCCGCTCGTCGGCGTCCTCGACGCCGTACCGCTCGAGCGCGGCACGCAGCCCGGACCCGCCGGCCTCGGTGACGCCGCCGGCGCCGCTGGTCGACGCGCGACCGACGCCCGCCTGCGGGCCCTCCCAGCGGCCCGACGCCTCGGAGAGCCGGGCGCGGGGGACGACGGACTGGACGACGGCGAGCGCCTGGCTGGGTTCGAGCCAGCGGTCGGCGAAGAGGGTGAGGTCGATGGTGCCGTCGACGTCGGGCGTGAGGACGACGCCGCTCTCGCCGATGCGCACGGCGCCGCCGAGCCGCCGGGCGCACGCGACGAGCCACTGCACGACGCGCTCCTCCTCGCGGACGGGCAGGCCGTCGGGGAACGCGCGCTTGAGGCCGTCGCGGTCGCCGCCGGGGTACGGCTTGGCGCCGCGCTCGCGGGGGGCGTCGAGGTCGTAGACGACGACGGTCGTGGCGGGCAGGCCGAGCCCGACGGCGTCCTCGGGGCTGACGGCGTAGGGGCCGGCGAGCCGGGACAGGCGTGCGAGCCGCAGCGCCTGGACGGTGGGGGCGGCCGCGGTGACGGTGCGGATGCCGAGGGCGGCGGTGACGGGCCGGACGAAGCCGCGCTGCTGCGGGACGTCGGCGACGACGTCCTCCCAGTGCGCCTGCGCGAACCGGGAGATGGCGAGGACCTCGACCTCGTCGGCGCCGATGCCGTCGGGCAGGCCGAGCAGGTGCCTCCGGCGCAGGGCGGGGTCGGCGGCGGGCAGGCGCGGGAGGTCGTCGGTCACGGCATCAGACCTCGGTGCGGTGGAAGGACTGGAACGAGCGGGACGCGGTGGGGCCGCGCTGCCCCTGGTAGCGGGAGCCGTAGGCGGCGGAGCCGTAGGGCTGCTCGGCGGCGGACGACAGCCGGAAGAAGCAGAGCTGGCCGATCTTCATGCCGGGCCACAGCAGGATGGGGAGGGTCGCGACGTTCGACAGCTCGAGCGTGACGTGCCCGGAGAAGCCGGGGTCGATGAACCCGGCGGTCGAGTGCGTGAGGAGCCCGAGGCGGCCGAGCGAGGACTTGCCCTCGAGTCGTGCGGCGACGTCGTCGGGCAGCGTGACCTGCTCGTACGTGGAGCCGAGGACGAACTCGCCGGGGTGCAGCACGAAGGGCTCGTCGCCGTCGACCTCGACGAGGCGGGTGAGGTCGGGCTGGTCCGCCGCGGGGTCGATGACGGCGTACTTGTGGTTGTCGAACAGGCGGAAGAACCGGTCGAGCCGCACGTCGATGCTCGACGGCTGGATCATCTGCGGGTCGTACGGGTCGAGCCCGACCCGTCCGGACTCGAGCTCGGCCCTGATGTCGCGGTCGGAGAGCAGCACGGGGCCACGGTAGTGCCCTTCGCGGGGCTCGTGGACCGACCGTCCGGCCGGTTCCCACACCATTCCCACGACGTCCCCAGGCCCTGCGCACGGATGTGCGGCGCTGCAACGTTTTCGATACGTCGCCCGACGGCTATCATCCTTCTCGTGAGGCGCGTGGGAGCGCTCTCGCACCGACCAGATGACGCGTCAGACACCCGACGCCGACCCGCGCGGACGCGGGACCGGGGATGGTGTGACCGGGCGCGGCTGTTTCCGAGCACCCGAGGGGCACCACCGATGCGGTACGGCCATTTCGACGACGCGGCGCGCGAGTACGTCATCACGACGCCTCACACCCCTTACCCGTGGATCAACTACCTCGGGTCGGAGCAGTTCTTCTCGCTGCTCTCCCACCAGGCGGGCGGGTACTCGTTCTACCGCGACGCCAAGATGCGCCGCCTCACCCGCTACCGCTACAACAACATCCCCGCGGACGCGGGCGGCCGCTACCTGTACGTGAACGACGGCGGCGACGTGTGGACCCCGTCGTGGCTGCCGGTCAAGGCGGACCTCGACCACTTCGAGGCGCGGCACGGCCTGGGCTACTCGACGATCACGGGTGAGCGGAACGGTCTGCGCGTCGAGACGCTGTTCTTCGTGCCCGTCGGCGAGAACGCCGAGGTCCAGAAGGTCACCGTCACGAACACCTCCGACGCCCCGAAGACGGCGACGCTGTTCTCGTTCGTCGAGTTCTGCCTGTGGAACGCCCAGGACGACCAGACGAACTACCAGCGCAACCTGTCGATCGGCGAGGTCGAGGTCGAGCAGGACTCCCCGCACGGCTCGGCGATCTACCACAAGACCGAGTACCGCGAGCGCCGCGACCACTACGCCGTGTTCGCCGTGAACACCCGCGCCGACGGCTTCGACACGGACCGCGACACGTTCGTCGGCCAGTACAACGGGCTCGGCGAGGCCGCCGTCCCGCGCGCCGGCAAGAGCGCCGACTCGGTCGCGTCGGGCTGGTACCCGATCGGCTCGCACTCGGTCGAGGTCTCCCTCGCGCCCGGTGAGTCGCGCGAGCTCGTCTACGTCCTGGGCTACCTGGAGAACCCGGACGACGAGAAGTGGGCCGACGACGCCCACCAGGTCGTCAACAAGGCACCCGCGCACGCGCTGCTGGGCCGGTTCGCGACGAGCGAGCAGGTCGACGCCGCCCTCGACGCCCTCAAGGCGCACTGGACGGGCCTGCTCTCGACGTACTCGGTGACGAGCACCGACGAGAAGCTCGACCGGATGGTCAACATCTGGAACCAGTACCAGTGCATGGTCACGTTCAACATGTCGCGCTCGGCGTCGTTCTTCGAGACCGGCATCGGCCGCGGGATGGGCTTCCGCGACTCCAACCAGGACCTGCTGGGCTTCGTCCACCTGATCCCTGAGCGCGCCCGCGAGCGCATCATCGACATCGCGTCGACGCAGTTCCCCGACGGCTCGGCGTACCACCAGTACCAGCCGCTGACGAAGCGCGGGAACAACGACATCGGCTCGGGCTTCAACGACGACCCGCTGTGGCTCATCGCCGGCGTCGCCGCGTACATCAAGGAGTCCGGCGACTGGGGCATCCTCGACGAGCCCGTCCCGTTCGACAACGAGGCCGGCACCGAGGTCCCGCTGTTCGAGCACCTCACGCGCTCGTTCCGGTTCACGGTCGACAACCGCGGCCCGCACGGCCTGCCGCTCATCGGCCGCGCCGACTGGAACGACTGCCTCAACCTCAACTGCTTCTCGACGACCCCGGGCGAGTCGTTCCAGACGACGGAGAACCAGGCCGGCGGCGCCGCGGAGTCGGTGTTCATCGCCGCGCAGTTCGTCCTCTACGGCGCCGAGTACGCGAACCTCGCCGAGCGCCGCGGCCTCGCGGACGTCGCGTCCGAGGCCCGCAAGTACGTCGACGAGGTGCGCGCCGCGGTCCTCGAGCACGGCTGGGACGGCCAGTGGTTCCTGCGGGCGTACGACTACTACGGCAACCCGATCGGCACCGACGCCAAGCCCGAGGGCAAGATCTGGATCGAGCCGCAGGGCTTCGCCGTGATGGCGGGCATCGGCGTGGGCTCCGGCCCGGACGACGCCGAGGCGCCCGCGATCCAGGCGCTCGACTCGGTCAACGAGATGCTCGGCACGCCGCACGGCCTGGTGCTGCAGTACCCGGCGTACACGACGTACCAGATCGAGCTCGGCGAGGTCTCCACCTACCCGCCCGGCTACAAGGAGAACGGCGGCATCTTCTGCCACAACAACCCCTGGGTGATCATCGCCGAGACGGTCGTGGGGCGCGGAGCGCAGGCGTTCGACTACTACAAGCGGATCACCCCGGCGTACCGCGAGGAGATCTCCGACACGCACAAGCTCGAGCCGTACGTGTACGCGCAGATGATCGCCGGCAAGGAGGCCGTCCGCGCCGGTGAGGCCAAGAACTCGTGGCTGACCGGCACCGCGGCCTGGAACTTCGTCGCCGTGTCGCAGTACCTGCTCGGTGTCCGGCCCGACTACGACGGCCTGGTCGTCGACCCGCAGATCGGCCCGGAGGTCCCGTCGTACACGGTGACCCGCGTGGCCCGCGGTGCGACGTACGAGATCACCGTGACCAACTCGGGCACGCCCGGTGCGCGCGGGACGCTCACGGTCGACGGCGCCCCGGTCGACGGCAACGTCGTGCCCTACGCCGCGGCCGGCAGCACCGTCCGCGTCGAGGTGACCGTCTGACCCGCGGGTCGGACGGGTGACGTCATGACGATGGTCGAGGAGATCACGCCGATCGCGCCGGCGACCCCTGCCGGCGCGCCCGGCGTGAGCACGACCGACGCGGACGAGCGCGTCGTGACGATCCGCGACGGTGCGTGGGAGCTTGACGTGCTCCCGCGCACCGGCGCGTCCCTCGCCGGCGGTCGCATCCGCACCGCCGACGGGGTGTGGCGCGACCTGCTGCGCCCCGCCCGTCCGACCGTGCACGGCGAGGCCGCCAAGTGCTCGAGCTTCGCGATGGTCCCGTGGTCCAACCGGATCCGGGACGGCGTGCTCGCGTACGGCGGCCGGTCGTGGCAGCTGCAGCGCAACGGCGCCGACGGCACCGCGATCCACGGGGCCGTGCTGCACGCCGCGTGGGACGTCGTCGAGCGGCGCGAGGACCGTGTCGTGCTCGAGCTCGACACGTCCGACCTGGTCGGCGTGAACTTCCCGTGGCGCTTCCGCGCGCGCATCACGTACACGGTCAGCGGGTCGCGGCTGACGGTCGGCACGAGCGTGCGCAACGTGGACCGCGAGTCGTTCCCGGCCGGGTTCGGGCACCACCCGTACCTGCAGCGGACGCTCGCGCCCGTCGGTGCGACGCCGCCCGCGGAGCCCGGCAACCCGCTGCTCGAGGTGCCCCTGCGGCACGGCTACTCGCTGGTCGACGCGATGGCCGTCGGGCCCGCCGGGACGATCCCGCGGCGCGCCGACTTCCGGACGGGCCGCCCGCTCGGCTCGCGGTTCGTCGACGACGTCCTCACCGGGTGGGACCCGGGCGCGCCGATCCGCGTCCACTACGACGAGCCCGACGTCGACGTCGACCTGCACGCCGACCCGGTCTACTCGCACCTCGTCGTGTACGCGCCCCGGCGGCGGTCGTACTTCGCGGTCGAGCCCGTGACGAACGTGAACGACGGGTTCGCGCTGCACGCCGCGGGCGTGCCGGGCACGGGCGTGTTCGTGCTCGAGCCCGGCGAGGAGCGCGCGGGCGAGTTCTCGCTCACCGTCCGCGGCTGACGA
This sequence comes from Cellulomonas biazotea, assembly GCF_004306155.1. Classification (GTDB taxonomy): domain Bacteria; phylum Actinomycetota; class Actinomycetes; order Actinomycetales; family Cellulomonadaceae; genus Cellulomonas; species Cellulomonas biazotea. Next base: position 12,692 of record NZ_BIMR01000056.1, on the reverse strand, counting down.
CGGCGCCGCCGGCCCTCAGGGGCCGGCCCGCCGGGTCCGCACACCGCCGGACGGCGACTCCGGTCGGGCCAGCCCGTCGTCGTCGCGCCGCTCGCGTCGCGTGACGGGGACCGGCGCCGCGGCCGTCGTCAGCGAGCCGCGGCCTCCACCGCCGCGCGGGCCAGCGCCTCCACCTCCGGGGCGATGTTCCCGGCCGCGCTGAACCGTCGGCGCGTGTACCCGAACGCGACGCCGCCGGCCGGGTCGGCGAACGCCTGCGCGCCCGTCGCGCCCGAGTGCCCGAACGCGGTCGGACCGAGGAACGGGTAGAGGTTCTGCGGCCGCTCGAAGCCCAGGCCGAAGTGGTCCGCCTCCCCGGTGACCAGGTCGGTGCCCGGGGTCGCGAGCGCAGACACGGCCGCGAGGGTGTCGGCGTCGAGCAGCGCACCGGCCCCGTCCGCTCCGGTCGCGGCCGCGTACAGCCCGGCGAGCCCGCGCGCGTTCCCGACGGCCCCGGCCGACGTCTGGCCGAGCCGGCGCACGGCCGTCGTGTTGCCGACGGTGACGATGTCGGTCGGCGGGTCGGCGTCGAGGTTGAACGCGACGGACAGGTGGCTGTCGCGCGGCGGGGTGGCCGCCGCCCGCTGCGCCTGCTCCGCGTCGGTCAGCAGCGCCGGCAGCACGTCGAGCACCCGGCCGTCGAGCGACGCCGGCAGGCCGAGGTGCAGGTCGAGGCCCCGCGGTGCCCGCACGCGGTCCGCATAGACCTGCCGCAGCGACAGGCCGGTCTGCCGTCGCACCGCCTCGCCGAGCAGCGCCCCGACGACGAACGCGTGGTAGCCGTAGCCGGTGCCGGGGGCCCAGGACGGTGCGAGCGGGGCCAGGCGCGCGGCGATCGCGTCGTCGTCGGCGAGCTCGTCGAGGCCGAACCGCTCGGGCACGCCCAGCAGCCCGGCCCGGTGGGTGAGGACGTCGCGGACCGTCAGGACGTCCTTGCCGTGCGCGGCGAACTCCGGCCAGTCGTCGGCGACGCGGCGGTCGAGGTCGAGGACGCCGTCCTGCGCGAGCAGCGCGACCGTGAGGTGCACCGCCCCCTTGCCCGTCGAGTAGACCGGGAGCAGCGCGTCGAGCGGCAGGCCGACCGCGAGGTCCACGACCCGCTCGCCCCGCACGTGCACGGCCACCTGCGCCTGCAGCCCCGGCTCCCGGGCCACGGCGTCGAGCAGCGCCTCACGGACGGCCTCGTACCCCGCCGCGACCGTCCCCTGGACGGGCGGACGCACGGCCGCGCCCCTCGCTTCCTCGCCCGCACCCACCGCCGCGGGTCCCTGTGCCGTCGCGCGTCCCGTCGCGCGTCCCTCAGCCGTCGTCGCCACCTGCCGACCTCCCCCTCCGGTGGCCCGCCGGGCCGGCGTGCCGAGCGCGCGGGACGTTACCGCGGACCTCCGACACCGTTGCCCCGACGCTTCGTCCGGCGTCGTCCGGTTCGTCCACCGGCCACGCCGCGCATCACCCGAGAAGCCGGTGATCTTCACCCGGAAAGACGTCCCCGTTCACCCGATCAGGTGCCGTGAGGGCCCATTTGTGCCCCCTACGCTGACGCCGACGCCGGGGCCCGCCCGTCGGGTTCCCTCGTGACCGCGGACGCGCCCCACCCCCGAGGGACCGCAGGGACGAGCCCATGCCGAGCAGCCGATCCGCCATCGCCGTGGCGCTCACCCTGGCGCTCGTCGGCCTCGTCCCGGGGTCCGCCGCGCTGTCGTCGACGCCGACGTCCACCGCCCTCCCCGCCGGTCCCGACACCGCGGCACCGGCGACGGCGACCGGACCGTCGGCACCGTCGGGCACGCAGCCGGACGAGGCGGACGTGGCGCCCGCGGTGACGTCCCCGACCCCGCCCGCGGCACCGGCCGAGGGCGCCCGGCAGCAGGAGCTCCCGACGGCGTCCGCACCCGAGCCGACCGCCGAGGCCGAGGCCGATCCCGCCCCCGTGCCCGCGACGCACGTCCTCGTGCGCTTCACGCCGCGCACGTCGGAGGTGCAGCAGCGCTCGACGCTCGACGCCGCGGGGCTCGACGGCACCGGGGTCGACGGCGGCGAGCCCGTCCCCGGCACCGGCTACGTGCAGGTCCCGGTCGGCGACGAGGACCCGGCGGCGGTCGTCGCGCGGCTCGCCGACGACCCGGCCGTCGCGGCCGTCCAGGAGGACCACGTCCGGCACGGCTTCGGGTGGACGAACGACCCGTACAGCGGGCTCGCCCGCCCGTACCTGGAGCTGACGCGGCTGCCGCGCGCGTGGGACGTGAGCATCGGCCAGGGCGTCGTCGTCGCCGTCCTCGACACGGGCGTCGCCGCGGGCCACGAGGACCTCGCGGGCCGCGTCCTGCCGGGCGTCGACCTCGTCGACGGCGACTCCGACCCGTCCGACCCCCGCGGCCACGGCACGCTCGTCGCGGGCGTGGTCGCGGCGTCCGGCAACAACGGCCGGGGTGCGGTGGGCGCCGCGTGGGGCGCGTCCGTCCTGCCGGTGCGGGTGCTCGACGCGAACGGCAACGGGCCCGACTCGCGGGTGGCCGCCGGGATCTCCTGGGCGGTCGCGCACGGCGCCGACGTCGTCAACCTGTCCCTCGGCGGCACGGCGACGTCGCAGGTGCTGCTCGACGCGGTCCGCGGCGCGGTGGCGGCGGGGGTCGTCGTCGTCGCGGCGGCCGGCAACGCGGGCACGCAGGTGCCGCAGTACCCGGCCGCCTACGCCCCCGGCGTGGAAGGGCTGCTGTCGGTGTCCGCCACGGACGACGACGGGGCGCTGGCCGGCTGGTCGAGCTGGGGCGACTCGGTGTCGGTCTCCGCGCCGGGCGTCCTCCTCGTCGGCCCCCAGGCGGGCGGCACGTACGTGCTGGGCTCCGGGACGTCGTTCGCCGCGCCCCTCGTGAGCGGTGTCGCGGCGCTGCTGCTCTCCCGCGCGTCGACGATGCCCCCGGCCGAGGTCGAGCGGCGCATCGTCACGACCGCCCGGGACGCGGGACCGCGGGGTCTCGACGCGTACTACGGCGCGGGGATCGTCGACGCGGCCGCCGCGACGACGACGGGCTGGGGCGTGGAGGCCGCGGTCGCGACGCCCCTGAGCCGTCCCCTCGGCGACGCCGGACCCAGCGACGACTCCCCCGCCGACGCCCGCACGGTGTCGGGCCCGACGTCGGCGACCCTGTCGCCCGAGGGCGACGCCGACTGGTACGCGTGGAACGCGCCGACCGCCGGCACGTACCGGGCCACCGTCGAGCCGCTGACGGCGGGGGCCGCCGACGACGGGCCCGAGCTGGACCTCGTCGTCGAGGTGCGGGACGCGCAGGGTCGGGTCCTGGGCGTCGCCGACGCGACGAGGACCGACGCCGCCGAGCGCGTGGACGTGTCCGTCGCGGCCGCGGGCCGCGTCCTGGTCGGCGTCCGCAACGCGAACGGGTCCGCGCCGGCGTCGCAGCGGTACCAGGTGTCGTTCACGGCGGGCGGCACCCAGCCGCTGTTCACGTCGTCCTTCCGGGCGCCCGCCGACCCGACGCGGGTGTCCGTGGGGGCGCTCGCGGCGGCCGACTTCACGGGTGACGGGCTCAAGGACGTCATGACCGTCGAGGACGGCGGCGGCGTGTACGTGTACAAGGGCGCCGGCAACGGGACCCTCGCGACCCCGGTCGACGTGCCGCTGGGCGCGGTGCGGACCGTCGGCGAAGGCCTCGCGGCAGGGGACGTCGACGGCGACGGCGACGCGGACGCGGTCGCCACGACCGCCACCGGCGTCCTGCTGCTGAAGCAGGCGGGCGGGACGATGACGCCCGCGGGCGAGGTCGTCGTGTCCTACGGCGGTGCCGAGCTCGACGGTCGCGGCGTCGCGCTGGTCGACTGGGACAAGGACGGCGACCTCGACGTCGTCGCCTCGACCAACCGGCCGAGCCTGCAGGTGCTCGCCAACAACGGCACGGGCACGTTCACCGCGGTCGCGGAGACCCTCGGCCAGCAGCGGTTCGCCGTCGGCGACGTGACCGGCGACGGCCGACCCGACGTCGTGACGACCCACGCCGTGCACCCGCAGGCCGCGGGCGGCGGGTTCGCGACGGCCGTGAACCTGCCCTTCGGCGGCGGGCCGCTCGTCACGTCCGTCGCGGTCGGCGACGTCACGGGCGACGGCCGGGCGGACGTCGTGCGGATGAACGGCAACACCGTCCGGGTCGACGGGATCCTGGCGTCCGGCGCGCTCGCGCCCTCCGCGCTGTACCCGGCCGGCGGGGAGTCCGACGGCACGGTCGCGATCGGCGACCTCGACGTCGACGGCCGGCAGGACGTCCTGGTCGTCAACGCGTTCGAGCTGGGCGTCAGCCTGCTGCGGCAGCAGACGAACGGCACGCTCTCGACCCCGCAGCGCACGCCCATCTCCGTCACGGTCTACGACCACCCGGGGCAGCTCGCGATCACCGACCTCGACGGCGACGCGTGGCCCGACGCGGTCGTCTCCCAGTCGGGCGTCCTCGCGCTGCGCCAGACCCGGGTCGGCGCGCCCACGCCGCAGGCCGGCTGGCTGCGCGACACGACGCCCGACCCGCACACCGCCGGTGTCGCGGTCCGGCCCACCGTCCGCGTGACGTTCGAGCGGGACCTGCGCACCTCCGACGTCGCCGCGCCGCGCGTCCGCCTCGTCGACGGCGTCACGGGGTCCACCGTCGCCACCTCGGTGCGGTGGGAGGCCGCGACCCGGGCCGTCGTCCTGACCCCGACGGCCGACCTCGTGCCCGGGCACCACTACACGGCGATCGTCGACGCCGTCCGGGACGCCGCGGGCGCGACCCTGCCGGAGCCCGTGCGCGTGCCGTTCACCGTCGCCGCGGGCGGCGACCGGTACACGCCGGTCAGCCCGACGCGCGTGCTCGACACCCGCACCGGGGTGGGCGGCTCGCGTCCCGCGCCCGACCAGCCGATGCGCCTCGACCTCAGCGGCGTCGTGCCGGCCGGGGCGACGGCGGTCGTCCTCAACCTGACCGTCACCGAGTCGACCGGGCCGGGCAACGTGCGGGCGTACCCCGCGAGCTCCGGCCAGGTGCCGAACGTGTCGAACGTGAACTTCGCGCCCGGGTTCGACAAGCCGAACCTCGTGACCGTCGCGGTCGGCGCGGACCGTGCCGTCGCGCTGCGCACCGAGGCGTCGACCGCGCACCTCATCGCCGACCTCGCGGGCTACTACTCGCCCGTCGGGGCCGCCGCGTACGCGCCCCTGAGCCCGCGGCGCCTGCTCGACACACGCACCGGCCTGGGCGCCCGTCCCGGTCCCGTCGCCGGCGGCGAGTTCGTCGACGTCGAGGTCACCGGCAACGGCGTCCCGGCGAACGCGCTCGCGGTCGTCCTCAACCTCACGGGCACCGAGGCCACGGCGTCGACCCACGTCCGGGCGTACCCGGCGCCCGGTGCGGGCGAGGACCAGACCCCTCCCGGGGTGTCGAACCTCAACCTGTCCGCGAACCGCGACGAGCCGAACCTCGTGACCGTGCCCGTCGGTGACGACGGCCGCGTCCGGTTCTGGGTCCCCGTCGCGGCGACGCACCTCATCGCCGACATCAACGGGTACTACGCCGCGGACGCCGCGAACGGGTTCGTCCCCGTCGCGCCCGTGCGCGTCGCCGACACCCGGTTCGGGCAGGGCCTGCCGGGCACGCTGCAGCCCGGTGGCGTCTACGGCCTCACGGTCGCCGGGAGCGGAGGGGTGCCGGCCGGCGCGACCGCCGCGGTCCTCAACGTCACCGGCGCCGGCCCGAGCGGCACCACGCACGTGCGGGTGTTCCCGACGACCGCGGGCAACCCGCTGCCCGACGTCTCGACGATCAACCTCACGTACGGGCGCGACGAGGCGAACCTGGCCGTCGTCCGGCTCGGCGACGGCGGCGGGGTCTCGTTCTACTCGCACAGCGCCCCGACGGACCTCGTCGTCGACGTGGCGGGCTACTTCCGGTACTGACGCCCGCGGCGGCCCCGGCTCGCGCCGGGCGTGCGCTCAGAGGTCGAGGACGAGCGTCGCGCCCCAGTCGTGCGTGCGCTCGCGCCGGAACCCGACCCGCTCGTAGAACGCGATCGCCGCGGTGTTGCGCGCGTCCACGCCGAGGTGCACGCCCGGGACGCCCCGCTCCCGCAGCGCCCCCGACAGCGCCTCGATGAGCCGCCGGCCCCACCCCTGCCCCTGGGCGCGCGGCAGCAGGTCGATGTGCAGGTGCGCCGGGTAGCGGTCGTAGAGCTCGTCGTCGGCGGGCGCCCAGTCGTGGATCCGGCGGACCAGCACGTGGTCCTCCGTCCCGTCGCCCGGGTCGTCGACCGGCGGGTACTGCGCGCGCAGCGTCGGCCACCAGTGGTCGTCGAGCCACGTCTCGAACGTCAGCGTGTCGGCGGTCCCGACGACGTACCCCAGGACCCCGTGCTCGTCCACGACGACGAACGTCAGCCCCGGGTCGGCCACCGGGTACGGGCCGGCGTACAGGTGCGCCAGGAGGTCCGGGTTGCGGTACAGGGCCGTCGCGTCGCCCCCCGCGGCGCCCGTCAGCAGGCAGATCCGGTACATCGCGGCCAGGTCGACGGGCTGGTAGGGGCGGAGCACGGCGGTCATGCGGCCGACCCTCTCACGCTCCGATCCCGGTCGTCCGGCGTTCCGGGACGCCCGCCGCGGGACCTGGCTTCGCGGGTCTCGTCGTGCCGGGTATGCTGTCCGGGCCGACGACGGATCGTCGTCACGCGGGTGTAGTTCAATGGTAGAACTTCAGCTTCCCAAGCTGATGGCGCGGGTTCGATTCCCGTCACCCGCTCCCAGGTCACCACCCCGGCCAGTGCGGCGCCGCCACTGCCACCGTCTCTCGGAGCGCCGCTGGGTCTCTTCTGCCGATGCGCCGGCCGACAACCGCGCTGAACGCGGGCCGCATGAGTACTATAGTTTTCATGTGAGTACTGCACGACTCACTTGGAGCGGATGATGGACGTCTCGAACCCGATCGCCGACGTGGTGCCCTCCGCCCACGGCCCGGTGCTCGCCGTGCTCGCGTCCACCTCGACGCCGCTCACCGGCCGTGCGGTCGCCGACCTCACCCGCCCCCGCGTCTCCCAGCCGCGCGTCGCGCGCATCCTCGCTCAGCTCACCGACTCCGGCCTCGTCGACCGGACCCCGGCGGGGGCCGCGTCGCTCTTCTCGCTGAACCGAGAGCACGTCGCCGCCTCCGCCGTCGCGGCGCTCACCTCCCTGCGCCACGAGCTGTGGCACCGGATCGCCGAGCACGCCGGCGGCTGGGCGAGCCCCCCGGACGGAGTCGTGGTCTTCGGGTCCACCGCGCGGGGCGACGGCGGCATCGCCAGCGACGTCGACCTCCTCGTCATCCGTCCCGCCGACGTGGACACCGATGACGCCGACTGGCAGGCGAACGTCACGGATCTCGCGGCGCGCGTCACCCGCTGGACCGGCAACCCGTGCGAGATCGTCGACCGGTCCCGCGACGAGCTCCAGGTCATGGCAGCGACCGGCGAGCGCCTCCTGAGCGAGATCCGCCGCGACGGGCGCGCGGTCGTCGGGTCGATCGCCCTGGTCCCGGCGCCGAACGCGGCCTGACGTGGGCGCCCGGGACGACGCGCTCAGCCACCTCCGCAAGGCGCGCGAGTCTCTCGACGCCGCCGGCCTGGAGCTGGACATGGAGCTCCACACCGCCGCGGCGTCGTCCGCGGTGCTCGCCGGCATCAACGCCAAGGACGCGATCTGCCTCCAGCTGACGGGCCGGACCGGCAAGGCGGAGGACCACCGCTCCGCCGCGCCGGAGCTTGCCGCCGCGGGTCCCGCAGGCAAGGCGCTCGAGTCGACCTTCCGCCGGCTCCTCGGGCTCAAGACGGCGGCCCAGTACCAGGCCGGACCGATCAGCCGGACGGACGCCACGAAGGCCGTCGAATGGGCGACGCGCATGGTCGACGCCGCGCGGGACGTCACCGGCTCCTGACCGCGCTCTCGGCCCCGGCCTCGAGAACCTCCCGTCATCCGCAGGACCGTTCCGCGCCGGGGTTTGAGATGATCGGGGGCAGACACCGAGTGCTCGGGGAGGGCACATGTCGGACCTGCACGTCCACCGGCCGGAAAAGGTCGGCGACCTGGTGCTCGTGGACGCCGAGGCGCAGCAGGAGCACGCCGCGACGGCGCAGGCGCTGCTCGACGCGCTGCTCGACACCCCCCTGCACGGCCCGGAGCTCCAGGCCGCGGTCGCGCGTCTCGCCCGGATGGGCGACGAGCCGATGCGGCAGGTCGGCGACGCGGTCGGGCGGATCCTGCGGCGTCCGGCGGCGGCGCTGTCCGGGAGCGAGGCGGGCGCGGCGGCACGCGCGGGCACGACACTCACGGCGCCGGGGCAGCTCCGTGCCGTCGTCCACGCCCTCCTGGCCGAGCAGGACGACCTGCGACGCGAGAACGCCGCCATCCGGACCGAGCACGACGCCCTGTGGCACGCGATGGTGCGGCTGGCCGAGGCGGCCGTCCTGGTCCGCCACCTGTGCGACGGCCTCGAGCGGCACGTCGCCGCGCTGCGGTCCCAGGGCAGGAGCGACGACGCCGCCACCCTAGAGTCCGACGCGCTGTTCCCCGTGCGCCGACGTCACCAGGACCTGACGACGCAGATGGCCGTCGCGGTCCAGGGCTACCTGGCGCTCGACGTGGCGAGGACGACCAACGTCGAGCTCATCGAGGCCGTGGACCGCGCGCTGGACGCCGCCACGGCACACGTCGGGAGGAGCTGACCGTGTCGCGACTGACGCTCGGCAACGCCGTCAAGGTGGCGGCCGTCTTCGTCTTCCTGCCCCTGCTCGCCTACCTCGTGCTCGTCATCGGCGCGGTGCGCAAGAACCTCCGGGCGACGCTCGAGGGCCTGCTCTACGCCGCGGCGTTCTCCGTGGCGGTGTTCGTGCTCGACGGGTTCTGGGGGTGGCCCGCGCTGCTCGCGCTGACGGCCATGGGCGCCTCAGGCGTCCGCTCCTGGCACCTGCGGGACCTGTGGCTGCCGGCACGGCGACGGTGGTGGAAGCGCGACCCGGCCGCGACGTCCGTCGTCGTCGAGCGCGCCCGCCCGCAGCACACGGTCGTCGAGGCGTCGGTGCACCTGCCCGCGGCCGTGGCCCGGGTCCGCACGCTCGCCGACCGGAACAGGCACCGCCTGCCCGCGGACGCCCACCCGACGGTGCTGCACATCTGCCAGGTGCTGGACGCCGTGATCGCGGACGAGCAGCGTGAGCCCACCGCGGACCCGCGGTTCGAGTACGAGCTCGACGCCATGACCCGGCGGTACCTGCCCACCGTCCTCACGAGCTACCTGGCGATCCCGCCGAGCCAGGTGCACGAGCGGCAGCCCGACGGGCGCACCCCCGACGAGGAGCTGGCCGAGCAGCTGCGGATCCTCGCGGTCCAGGCCGACGCCCTCGACGCGAGCCGCCACCGTCGCCTGACGGCGGACCTGAGCACCACCGGCAACTTCCTGCGCGACAAGTACGGGAACCACCAGCAGGACGCCGCCGACCTCCGCGCCCCGTGACCGCCGCGGCGGCGCCGACGACCGCGCCCGCGGGTCAGCCCGTCCGGCGCCCGGCGCGCAGCGGCCACGGCTGCCACCCGTCGGAGAGCGCCGCGAGGCGACGCTCGGCCTCCCGGAGCCGGGCGGCCGGGACGTGCGAGCCGTCGCCCGTCGACGACGACCACCCGTCGTCGGTGTCGAGCCGGTGGCCGACCGCCCCGGCGCTCGCGGTCTCCTGCAGCCGCCCGCGGGCGACGCCCAGCACGAGGTCCTCGACCTGTCCCGCCACGGTGGCCGCCGTCTCGTCGCACGCGTCGCACCCGCAGTGCGGCAGCCAGCCCTCGAACAGGGCGCCGGCCCGGACGACGACCCCCGGGTAGTCCGTCCAGCCGACGGTCAACGGGGCGGCGTCAGCCGCGGCCGGGACGAGGCGCACCGCGCGCAGCAGCGGCTGGACGTCGCGACCCATGTCCGCGAGCGCGGCGTCGTCCCGGACGGCCTCGACGTCGTACGTCGCGACGAGGTGCGCGACCAGCGCGTCGGCGACGTCGTGCAGCGGAGCGAAGCGCTCGGGGTGCGAGTCGCGCGAGTAGGTGTCCTCGGGCGGGCCGGCCATGCCCCACCGGTCGCCGTAGGTGAACGGCTCACCGTGCTCGTCGCGGTAGGTCGGCTCGGTGAAGGTCGGGCGCACGTAGCCGGCGGTCATCCGGCGAGGCTACGACGCCGACCGTCCGGCGGGCCGGGCCATTTTCCGACTCCCTCCGAGCCCGGTGGTCAGTCCGTCGCGCCCGCCATGCCCGGCCAATGCGCCCACTCCTCGAAGTGCCGCACGCGGCCGTCCTGCGCGAACCGCAGGATCCACAGGTCGCGGTACTCGCGCGGCTCGTCGCCGCCGTAGTGCACCTCGACCCGGACGACCGCGGTCTCGCCCTGCACGGCCACGGGCGCCGCGCTCATCGTGAACGGGGTGTCCTCCGGCCAGAAGTCACGCACGGCGTCGATGCCCCGCAGGCCCTCGTCGTACGCGGACCGCAGGTAGCGCACGTCGGGCGTGAACAGGCGGTCGAGACCCGCGGCGTCGTTGCCGCGCCACGCCCGCTCGTACCCGTCGACCCACGTCATGACGTCCATGCCGTCGAGTGTCGCGCCGAGCGCGGACGCCCGCATGGGGACGTTCCGTGAAGGTCGTCGCGCCGTCGCGCCGGGCACCTTGTCCGGCGTCGGACATACCGGGCAGGGTGGGCCCGGCGCGTGCCGGTCCACTGGGCGCAGGGGGTGTCCGACGGCACGTCACAGGGGGATCCATGCCGTTGCGCAGTCCTGTCCGAACTCTGCTCGCGGCCGGCGCCGCACTCACCGTCAGCCTGACCGTCACCGCCCTCGCGGCACCGGCCGCGACCGCGGCCCGGCCGGGTGGGGGCGACACCACGAGCCGTGCGGAGGCCGCCCGGGTCGACCGCGTCAAGGCACCCGACCCCGGGTGGTTCGACTGCAGCCCGCTGTTCGCGCCGACCGCGCAGTGCGGCGTCGTCGCCCTGCCGCTCGACTACGACGAGCCGCGCGGTGCGACCACCGAGGTCGCGCTGCTCCGGATCCCCGCGACGGACCCGGCGCGGCGGATCGGGACGCTGTTCCTCAACCCGGGCGGCCCCGGCGGCTCGGGCGTGGAGATCGCGGCCGCCGCGCCGCAGTTCCTCGACCCGGAGCTGCTGGCCCGGTTCGACGTCGTGGGCTTCGACCCGCGTGGCACCAACTACAGCAGCAACGTGCAGTGCTTCAAGGACGTCGGCCAGCAGGCCGCGGCGCTCGCCGGGATGAACGTGCCGTTCCCCGTCGGGTACGCCGAGTCGAAGGCGTACGTGGCGTCGTCCGAGGCGTTCGGGCGGGCGTGCTCGACGCAGGGCAAGCCGCTCTCCGGCTCGATGTCGACGGCCGAGGTCGCCCGGGACATGGACGTCCTGCGCCGCACGCTCGGGGACCAGCAGCTCTCCTACCTGGGCTTCTCGTACGGCTCGTACCTGGGCAGCGTGTACGCGAACCTCTTCCCCGACCGGGTGCGGGCGCTCGTCATCGACGGCGTGCTCGACCCGACGGCGTGGGCCGGGACGAAGGCGACCGCGTCGATCCCGCAGACCCAGCGGCTGCGCTCGGGCGAGGGCGCGTGGAAGGCCCTGCAGGAGGTCCTCGAGCGCTGCGGCGCCGCCGGGCCGGAGGCGTGCACGTTCGCGTCGTTCGGCGAGCCGGTGTCCGGGTACGACGCGATCGTCGACGCCCTCAAGCAGGCGCCGCTCGACGTCGTCGACCCGGAGACGGGCGAGCTCGTCGTCACCCTGACGTACCCGCTGCTCGTGTCGTTCCTGCTCGGCGACCTGTACGCGCCCGACGGCTGGCGGTGGGTCGACGCGGACCTCACGCTCGTCGCCTCGCTCCTCGCCGCAGCGGGCGACCCGGCCGGCGCGGCGCACCAGGACGCGAGCGCGCGGCTCGTCGAGCGGTACCGGGCACTGCAGGAGTCCGAGCAGGCCGCCGCCGAGCAGGCCGCGGCGCGGGAGTCGGCCCTGGGCCTCGGCTTCCCGTACCCGAACGGCCTGGACGCGTTCCAGTCGGTGCTGTGCACCGACGGCCTCAACCCCGCCAAGGCGTCGGGCTGGACGCGTGCCGCCGACCGGGCGGACGCCGACGCGCCCGGCTTCGGACCGCTGTGGACGTGGGCGTCGGCACCCTGCGCGTCGTCCACGTGGACCGTGCAGGACGAGGACGCGTACCGCGGCCCGTTCACGCGCAGCAGCGCGCACCCCGTGCTCGTCGTCGGCAACTACTGGGACCCGGCGACGAACTACGACGGTGCCGTCGGTGCCGACGCGGTCCTCGGCAGCAGCCGGCTGCTGTCGAGCGACAGCTGGGGCCACACCGCGTACGGGACGTCCGCGTGCGTGACCGGTGCGGTCGGTGCCTACCTGCTCGACGGCACCCTGCCCGCCGAGGGCACGGTGTGCGTCGGCGACGAGCAGCCGTTCGTCGGTGCGGCACCCGACGCCGGACGTCGGGCGGGTCCCGAGCGTGCGCTCCCGCCGGTCGTGCCGCCGCTGCCCGGCGCCCTGCCGCGCGGCTGAGCGACGGTGCGGGGCCGGGCGTCGCACGACGCGCCCGGCCCCGCAC
>NZ_BIMR01000055.1 GCF_004306155.1 Cellulomonas biazotea | reverse complement strand
CTTGATCTGCCAGCCGTCCGTGAACGGCTCGGCACCCGGGAGCAGCAGCGACGACGACAGCAGCGGCTCGCCGAGCTCGTGCAGGATCGCCTGCGCGACGCGGTTGTCGGGGATCCGCACGCCGACCGACCGCTTCTGAGGGCAGGGCGACCGACTCAAGACCCGCTGACGCGCTCCGACGACCGGTGGGGCTGGGGTCGCCGAGTGGTCACGAAACAGACACAAGCGAGCCCAGACGCTGCACTGCTGAGTGCAGCGTCTGAACTGCGCATGGTCTAGGCGTGCTCGAGCGTGCGCTTGTCGGCAGCTTCGAGCCGACGTTCGCGCTCGTCTAGCTCTTGCTCGGCCTCGTCTAGGGTCACGAGTACGTCAGTGCTCGGGTGCATGCTTCGCAACTTGAGGATGTATCCACGAGCCGCATCGATCTGGCGTCGCTCGGGGGATGTCATCGTGCCACCTTCTCCCTCTGCGGTACCTACAGTCTAGGACTGGAGATAAGGCCGCGCACCGTCTCGGCTGCGGTGGCCAGGACGCCGCGTACCTCCGGTGTGTCGAGACACCTGGGGTTCGCTGCCGGTCGGTCGCTAGGGATGTCGATTGAGATACATCCAAGCACCTGTCCCTGACTATCGACGATCGGAACCGCCAACACCTGCTGATACTTGCGGATCGCATCTAGGTACTCGTCGCGGTCGAAGCCCCAGCGGTCAGCTGGCTTCATCGCCCTCCATGCTGCCTCACTGAGTTCCGTCTTGTTCTTCATCTTCTCTTGCAGTGCCGTGAAGTCCCAGAACCGGGTCTGGCCGCTGTCCCAGCATCGACCGATGACGCCCTTGCCTTTAGTCCACGCCCGGTCGCTCATGGGTGGGTAGTCGCTGAGGCGGCGGTGGCCTACGCGGTGCAGGGCGGGCGCGCCGTGACGCGGCGTGTAGATGCGCCAGACGTTGCAGCCCGCGACATCAACGTCGATGTGCGCTTCCTTGGCCACCTGGACAAGGACACTCACGAGTTGCTTCTCGATCTGGAGCGCGTTGGCTTCAGAGCGACCGCGATGACGCACTCGAAAGAGACCCCACACCGACTCGGCCGCCGTCGCAACGATCAGGACCACACCCGTCAGCACTGCTGCCCCTGGCCACAGCGACGGATCCTTGGCTGTGCCCGGGTACCGCGCTGCCATGATCTGTGTTGCGGCAGCGGATGCGGCCAAGACGATCAGCACCACGCGACCGATCTGCACCCAGGCGTCCACGCGCCGCAGTTCGCGTGCGATCGCGCTGCCCCTCACGTTCTCTCGCTTTCATTGAGGCCGCGCTCCGGGCAGCGGCGCGCACCGGAGATTACCGCAAGAGCGTTTGCCAGGAGGGACCCCCAACCCATCGGTTGGTCGCGGCGACGGCATGGTCGCGTCAGGCGAAGCGGCTCGGGTCACCCGCGCCCACACGGACGACCTCCGGTGCGCCCTCGGTCCAGTCGACGACCGTCGTCGGCTCCGTGCCCGCGTCGCCCGCGTCGACCACGGCGTCGACCTGGTGGTCGAGCTCCTCCTTGATCTGCCAGCCGTCCGTGAACGGCTCGGCACCCGGGAGCAGCAGCG
>NZ_BIMR01000054.1:12604-12719 GCF_004306155.1 Cellulomonas biazotea | reverse complement strand
AGCCCGAGGCGTGGCACTGGGAGTACGTCGGCTGACGTCCCCCCTCCCGGCGCCCCTCGGCGCCCGCCCAGGCTCCCTCCGGCCTCGGCACCCGACGGCCCGGTCGCTCCCCCGA
>NZ_BIMR01000054.1:0-12594 GCF_004306155.1 Cellulomonas biazotea | reverse complement strand
GGTCGCCGCCGAGCAGGCCGCCCAGCGCGCCGCGTGGAAGGCGTCCCTCCTCGGGTACGCCAACGGCAAGATCCCCGCGTCGGCGCTGTGCGGGGTGTCGTTCGACGCCTCCGTCCAGCTCCGCTGCGACGCCGCCGAGTCGCTCGAGCAGCTCAACACCGCCTACGTCGCCGCGTTCGGCACGAACATGACGATCTCCGACTCGTACCGCTCGTACGCGGGGCAGGTCGCGTGCCGCCGGACCAAGGGCTGGCTGTGCGCCGCGCCCGGCACGTCGAACCACGGCACGGGCGTCGCGATCGACTTCGGCGGCGGCATCGAGTCGTTCGGCACCAAGCAGTTCGCGTGGATGAAGGCGAACGCCGGGCAGTTCTCCTGGGAGCACCCGTCCTGGGCGGAGCGCGGCGGCAGCAAGCCCGAGGCGTGGCACTGGGAGTACGTCGGCTGACGTCCCCCCTCCCGGCGCCCCTCGGCGCCCGCCCAGGCTCCCTCCGGCCTCGGCACCCGACGGCCCGGTCGCTCCCCCGCCCGGGCCGTCGTCGTCCCACCGGGCGAAGCCCCGGGCGGTCGGCGGCCGACGACGCCCCGCGGGTCGACCGCCCGTCGTACCGCCGCGACGTGCCCCCGCGCCCTACGATCGGGCGCATGAGCACCTCGGCCCAGCCCGGCCGGACGTGGCCGCTCGTCGGGCGGACCGCGGAGCTCGACGACCTCGACGCGCTGCTCGCGTCGACCGCCGGGGGCGAGGGCGGCACGGTCCTCGTCGAGGGCGAGGCCGGGATCGGCCGCACGGGGCTCGTCGAGGCCCTGACGTCGAGCGCGCACCTGCTGAGCCTCGAGCTGCGGGCGGCCCGCGCCACGCCCGACCGGCCGGCGCCGTTCGCGCTGCTCGCCGACGCGCTGCTCGTGCACCCGCCCGGCGTCGCGCGCGGACCCGTCGAGACCGAGCTGCTGGACCTGCTCGACGCGCTGCACGCCGACGGCCGGTCCGTGCCCGCCGCGGGTGCGTCGACCGCGCAGCGACACCACCGCGCCGCCGAGCTGTTCGCGGCCCTGCTGCGCCGCCGCGGCGACTCCAGCCCGTGGGTGCTCGTGCTGGAGGACGTGCACGACGCCGACGCCGCCTCGCTGGGCGTGCTGCACGACCTGGCGCACGAGGGGGACGTCCCGCGCGCGCTCGTCGTGCTGACGATGCGGCCGGTGCCGTCCCGGGCCGTCCTGTCGACGGTCGTCGACGCGTGGGTGCGGGCCGGCGCCCGCTACCTCGAGCTGCGGCCCCTCGGACCGCTCGCGACCGTCGAGCTGGCCGAGCGGCTCGTCGGCGGGTCGGTCGGGCCCGCCCTGCGGGGCACGCTCGCGACGACCGGCGGCAACCCGCGCCTGGTCACCGACGTGGTCCGCACGGCGCGCTCGGCGGGTGCGCTGGAGGCGCGCGACGGCGTGGTCGACGTGCAGGGCGCGGCGTGGCTGCCGGCGCTCGACGCGCTCGTGCGCAGCCGCCTGGAGTACCTCGACGAGGACGTCGTCGACCTGCTCGCGCACGCGTCGGTGCTGGGCACGTCGTTCGTCGTGACGGACCTCGCGGTGCTCAGCGGCTGCCCCGTGCCGGACTGCTGGCGGACGCTGCGGGTCGCGCTCGCGGCGGGCGTCGTGCACGCGCGCGCCGACCGGCTCGTGTTCCGCCACGACCTGGTGCGCGGTGCCCTGTACTCGGGGCTCGACGAGCGTCGCCGCCGGACCATGCACGCACGCGCCGCGTGGACGCTGCAGGAGGCGGGCGCACCGACGCAGATCGTCGCCGGGCACCTCGAACGCGCGCGCTGACGGCGGTCCTCCTAGCGTGGGACGCGGCCGCGCCGCACCGGCGGGGTCGACGACCACACCGAGGGAGACCGGTATGCCCACGCGCACCGCACGCACCGCCTGGAACGGCACGCTCAACGAGGGCGGTGGCCAGGTCGAGCTGACCAGCTCGGGCGTCGGCACGTACGACGTGTCGTTCCCGAAGCGGGCCGCCGAGGACGCCGGCGGGACGACCAGCCCGGAGGAGCTCATCGCGGCGGCGCACTCGTCGTGCTTCGCGATGCAGCTCTCCGCGGTGATCG
Source organism: Cellulomonas biazotea (assembly GCF_004306155.1). Lineage (GTDB taxonomy): Bacteria > Actinomycetota > Actinomycetes > Actinomycetales > Cellulomonadaceae > Cellulomonas > Cellulomonas biazotea. The sequence goes on along the minus strand of NZ_BIMR01000054.1, from coordinate 10,489 downwards.
CCGAGGCCGGTGGCACGCCGGTCGCGCTGCAGGTCACGGCGGACGTCACGCTGCGTCCCGACCCGGCGGGCGGCTTCCGCATCTCCGGCATCGCCCTGACGGTCCGCGGCGAGGTCGAGGGGCTGGACGAGGCCGGGTTCGCGCAGGCGGCGGAGACGGCCAAGGCGACGTGCCCGGTGAGCAAGGCGCTGACCGGCACGGAGATCACCCTGGACGCGGCCCTCGACTGAGGGTCGGGACCGCCGGTCGACCCCGAGGTCGCCGGTCCGTGCCGAGGTCGCCGGTCAGGGCTGACGAACTCGGCCGCGACCGACGACCTCGGCGCCCGCGGCCGAGCTCGGGGGCGGGCGTCCAGCCTGCGGGGCGGCGCCCGGGGTCCCGGGTCGGCGGTGCGACACTGCACCCGTGGCTGCCCCGACCGACACCGCCGTGCGTACCGACGACGTCGTGCACGCCCTGCGGTCCGCGCTGCACGGCGTGGTCGACGACTCGTCCCGCCGCCGCGCGGAGTACTCGACCGACGCGTCGAACTACCGCGTCGTGCCGCAGGTCGTCGCGTTCCCGCGGGACGTCGACGACGTCCTCGCCGCGGCGGAGGTCTCCCGGACCCTCGGCGTCCCGCTGACGTCGCGCGGCGGCGGCACGTCGGTCGCGGGCAACGCGGTCGGCACGGGGATCGTCCTCGACTTCTCCCGGCACGTGAACCGGGTCCTCGACCTCGACCCGGAGGCCCGCACCGCGCGCGTCGAGCCGGGCGTCGTCATGGCCGCCGTGCAGAAGGCCGCCGCACCGCACGGCCTGCGGTTCGGCCCCGACCCGTCGACGTGGACCCGCGCGACGCTCGGCGGGATGATCGGCAACAACGCGTGCGGTCCCCGGGCCGTCGCGTACGGGCGGACCGCCGACAACGTGCTGGCCCTCGACGTGCTCGACGGGACGGGCCGCCGCTTCGACGCCCGCAGCGGTGCGGGCGCGCTCGACGCCGTCCCCGGCCTCGACGCCCTGGTGCGCGGCCACCTCGACGTCATCCGCACCGAGCTCGGCCGGTTCGGCCGGCAGGTGTCGGGCTACTCGCTGGAGCACCTGCTGCCCGAGAAGGGCACGGACCTCGCGAAGGCGCTGGTCGGCACCGAGGGCACGGTCGGGACGCTGCTCGGCGCGACGGTCCGACTGGTGCCGATCGCCGCCGCGCCCGTCCTCGTCGTGCTCGGCTACCCCGACATGCCGACGGCCGCCGACGCGGTGCCCGCGCTGCTCGCGCACAGCCCGCTGGCGATCGAGGGCATGGACTCGCGGCTCATCGACGTCGTGAGGCGCGTCAAGGGCGCCGCGGCCGTGCCCGACCTGCCGCCCGGCGCGGGCTGGCTCATGGTCGAGGTCGGCGGCGACACGCTCGACGAGGCGCTGGGCCGGGCGCGCGCGCTCGCGGCCGACGCGGGCACGGACGCGGTCGGCCTGTTCCCGCCCGGTCCGGAGGCCGTCGCGATGTGGCGGATCCGGGAGGACGGCGCGGGCCTCGGCGGTCGCACCCCGTCGGGCGAGCAGGCGTGGCCGGGCTTCGAGGACTCCGCGGTGCCGCCCGAGCGGCTCGGCGCGTACCTGCGCGAGCTCGAGGCGCTCATGGCGTCGCACGGCGTCGACGGCCTCGCGTACGGGCACTTCGGCGACGGCTGCGTGCACCTGCGGCTCGACGTCCCGATGGAGCGCTCGGGCGACCCGCTGCGCGCGTTCATGACGGACGCCGCGCACCTCGTCGCGTCGCACGGAGGCTCGCTGTCCGGCGAGCACGGGGACGGCCGGGCCCGCTCGGAGCTGCTGCCCGTCATGTACTCGGACCGGGCGATCGACCTGTTCGGCGCGTTCAAGGACCTGCTCGACCCGCGCGACCTGCTCAACCCGGGCGTCCTCGTGCGGCCCCGCCCCCTGGACGCGGACCTGCGCCGCCCGGCCGCGACGTCCCTGCTCGCGGGCAGCGGCTTCTCCTTCGCGCACGACGCGGGCGACTTCACGACCGCCGTGCACCGCTGCGTCGGCGTCGGCAAGTGCCGTGCCGACGGCCGCGCCACCGGGTCGTTCATGTGCCCGTCGTACCAGGCGACCAAGGACGAGAAGGACTCCACGCGCGGTCGCGCGCGCGTCCTGCAGGAGATGGCGAACGGCACGCTCGTCGAGCGCGGCTGGTCGTCGCCCGAGGTGCACGAGGCCCTCGACCTGTGCCTGTCGTGCAAGGCGTGCTCGTCGGACTGCCCCGCGGGCGTCGACATGGCGCAGTACAAGTCGGAGGTCCTGCACCGCACGTACGCGGGGCGGCTGCGGCCGGTCAACCACTACGCGCTCGGCTGGCTGCCGCGCTGGGCCCGGCTCGTCACGGCCGTCCCGGGGGTGTCGGCGCTGGTCAACGCCGTCCTGGGCGTCCGGCCGGTCGCGAAGGCCGTGCTCGCGGCGGGCGGCATGGACACGCGCCGGAAGATGGTCACGTTCGCGCGCACGCCCTTCCGGGCGTGGGCCCGGCACGGCGCGGGCGGCGCGGTCACGGTCACCTCGGGCGGGGCGTGGAAGGCACGGGAGACGACGGAGGACGGGCGCCCCGGTGCCGCGCCGCGCAGCGACGGGGGCACGGACGCCACCACGACCGCCGCACGCCCCCCGGTGCTGCTGTGGGTCGACTCGTTCAGCGACACGCTGTCGCCGTCCGTCGCGCACGCCGCCGTGACCGTCCTGCGCAGCGCCGGGTACGAGGTCCTCGTCCCCGAGCACGACGCGTGCTGCGGCCTGACGTGGATCAGCACCGGCCAGCTCGACGGCGCCCGCAAGCAGCTCACGCACCTGCTCGAGGTGCTCGGCCCGTTCGCCGTCAACGGCGTCCCGATCGTCGGCCTGGAGCCGTCGTGCACCGCCGTCCTGCGCAGCGACCTGCGCGACCTGCTGCCCGACGACCCGCGCGCCGTGGCGGTCGCCCGCGAGACCCGCACGCTCGCCGAGCTGCTCACCGCGCCCGCCCCGATCGGCCCCGGCGACCGCTGGTCCGTGCCGGACCTGTCGGACGTCACGGCCGTCGTCCAGCCGCACTGCCACCACCACTCCGTCATGACGTGGACCCCCGACCGTCGCCTGCTCACCGACGCGGGCGCGCAGTTCTCGGCGCTCGCGGGCTGCTGCGGCCTGGCCGGGAACTTCGGCATGGAGAAGGGTCACTACGACGTGTCGGTCGCGGTCGCGGAGACGTCCCTGCTGCCCGCGCTGCGCGACGCCGCGCCCGGCGACGTCTTCCTCGCCGACGGGTACTCGTGCCGGACGCAGGCGGACCAGCTTGCGGGGGTCCGGGGCCTGCACCTCGCGGAGCTGCTCGCGTCGCGCGTGTGACCGTCGCGCGTGCGAGCGTCGGGCGGGCCGGTCAGGGCGACGCGCGCACGTCCGCGACGGTGTAGCACTCCTCGTCGTCGGCCGTGTCGCGTCGCGGGTCGAACGTCACCGACGTCGGCACGCCGGTGACCGCGTCGAACGTGACCTCGGCGACGTCGTCGGCGTCGTCCCACGCGATCCGGTCGAGCAGCCCGCCGACGGTCGGGACGAGCCGCGTGAGGTCCTGCCCCATGCGCGCGATGCGCACCCCGACGTCGTCGAGGCCGGTGACGTCGGTGACGTCGCCGTGCACGACCGTGACCCGGTAGGTCCCGAGCAGCAGCCGCTCCCCGCAGGACGACGTCAGCGTGAACGCGTAGGCGTCGAGCAGGTCGCCCGCGTCCCAGCGGGCCGACGCCTCGACCGCCTCGGGCGCCTGGCCGGACCGCCCGCACCCCGGCAGCACGGTGGCGACGAGCACGCCGACGGCGGCCGCCGCGAGCCGCGTCGTGAGCACGGGGCGAGCGTACGACCGGCGGTCGCGGGTGGACACGAGCCACGCGCACGACCAGGGTGGGCCGCATGCTCGTCGCCTTCTCCGTCGCCCCGCTCGGTACGGGCGAGTCCGTGACCCAGGCCGTCGCCGACGCGGTGCGCGTCGTCCGCGAGTCGGGCCTGCCGAACCGCACCGACGCGATGTTCACGACCGTCGAAGGGGAGTGGGACGAGGTGATGGACGTCGTCAAGCGCGCGACCGCCGCCGCGGGCCGGCACGGCGGGCGCGTGAGCCTCGTCCTCAAGGCCGACATCCGGCCGGGGCACTCCGGCGAGCTCACCGGCAAGGTGGACCGCGTGGAGGCCGCGCTCGCGCACGACTGACCTGGTCCGGCCCGGGACGGACCGGACGAGCGCCCACCACTCGGACGGGTGACGAAGGACGCACCGCACCAAACCGGGCGGGCGGGGCGGAATCCTGCCGCACCACCCGTTCGACGGGCTGACGCACCACGGATGCTGTGGGACAGTGTGGACGCACGCACATCCGGTCGGGGGTGGGCGTGCGACCAACGGGGTGAGCGGCCGCCACCGCCTGCCCAGGAAGGCCGGACCGCGATGCCCATCTTCGAGCTCGACGAGGGGCGCCCGCGCCTCGTCCAGCCGATGCAGCCCCTGGCGGGGTCCTTCGCGCAGGAGTGCTCCGCGGTCCTCACCCACCATCTCAGCGCCGTCGCCGGCGAACCGCTCTTCGCGGTCCGCTGGCGCGCGAGCGCACCCGACCACGCCGACCTGCCCGAGCTGCTGGCCCTCGACGCGACCGGCCGACCCGTCGTCGTCGAGGTCGTCCAGGTCGTCGACGACGACGCGGTCGTCGCGGCCCTGCGGCACGCCGGTGCGGCGGGTCGCCTCACGACGACCGACCTGGCGCGGGCCTACCACGCGGACCCCAGCCGGTTCGGTGTCGACTACGCGGCGTTCCGCGAGCAGGTCGCGTCCGGGACGGCCGCGAGCCGCCGCGAGGGCGTGCGGCTCGTCGTGCTCTGCTCCGAGGTCGCCGCCGAGGCGTCCGACACCCTCGGCTTCCTGCGCGGTCCCGGCCGGCACGTCGACGTCCTGCAGGTCGGCGTCGTGCGCGGCGTCGACGACAGCCGCCTCATCGACGTGTCGCCGCTCGCGACGCACGAGGGTGCCCGCCGGCCCGTCGAGCCGACCGCGCTGCGCCTGGTCCGGTCCAGCGAGGCGTTCGCGACCGCGATGGCGTACGAGGCGGAGCGCACGACCCCGGGCCGCCGCCCGATGACGGGCGAGCTGCGTGCGGTCACCCCGCCGCCGCGCCCGACGCCGCCCGCGCCGACGCCCATCGCCCGCCGCACCACGGTGACCGAGCCGACGCCGCTGCCGTTCGGCCCGGCGCGCGAGACCAAGGGCGACACCCCGAAGGACGGCCGCGCACCCGGCACGTCGGGCCGCACGAACGGTGCCCCGACGAACCTCGTCAACCCGCCCACGCAGGCCACGCCCGCGACCACGACGACCGCTCCGGCACCGGTCACGCTCACGCCCATCTACGGCCTGCGTACGGCCGCCGAGCAGCAGCTGCGGCCGCGGACCGCCGCCGAGCCGCCGCAGGTCGCCGGCCCGCGACCGTTCATCCCCGTGTCGGACACGCCCGGCGCGACCGCCACGCCCGACCGTCGTCTGCCCACGACGGCCCCGACGACGGCCACACGCGACGCGGCGCTGGCCGGGGCGACCCGTCCGGTCGACACCGAGGCGCCGGCCGACACCGACGCGCCCGCCGACCTCGACGCCCCGACCCGCAGCACCGCGACCGGCGCGAGCGACCTCGGCGCCCCGACCGGCCTGGCGGGCCTGCGCGACCTTCTCGACGCGACCGGCGCCCCCACCGGGGTCGTCCCCGGCGGACCCGGCGGACCGACGCGTCCCGCCCCGGCGCCCTACCGGATCGACGTGGCCCGGGAGAAGGACGCCGTGACGGCGCCGACGAGCGTGCTCGACCCGGTCGCCCGCGACGAGGCGCTGCGCGACGTGCCGCCCGCGGCCGACGAGCCCCACCCGGAGCTCGCGACTCTCGCGAAGCGCCGCCGCGCCGTGACGACCCTCGTCTGGGTCCGCGAGCGGCGCGGTCAGCGGTTCGAGGCGCTGCTGCGGTCCGACGGCTTCGTCGAGCTGCCCGACGGCACCGTGCACGCCGACCCGGACGCCGCGGCGGCCGAGGTCATCGGCGCGGAGCACGCGGTCGACGGCTGGCGCGCGTGGCGGCTCGGCGACGGCGGCCCGACCCTCGCGGAGGCGACGGGCGTCGAGCGCTCCTGACGCTCGCGGGCCCGCGCCCGCGCGGTCCTGACCGGGGGTCCCGGCCTCGGCGGTCCTGACCTGCGCGGTCAGCCCCAGCCGTACGCGGCGGTCCAGCGGTCGAGCTCGGCGTAGAACCGCGCGCGGACCGGGTGCGGCGACAGCGTGAGGTCGTGCAGGCCACCGGTGACGCGCACGACGGTGACGAGCGGGCCGAGCTGCACGGCCCGGCGGGCGAGCAGCTCGACGTCGAGCACGACGTCGGCGGCCCGCATCTCCTCGCTCCAGCGCGGGCTGATGACGGTCCGGGCGGACGCGAGCATGAGGATCGGCACGGTCACGTGCAGGCCACGGGCGACGGTCGCGTGCCCCGCCATGACGGCGCGCAGCCACCCGGCCCGGACGGGGAACGACGGCACGGGGCGCCACGTCCGGTCGTACGTCCACTCGCCGCCCGTGTCGGACGACAGCGTGCGCGCGTAGTAGCCGGGGTCGATGTTCGGCAGCGGCGCCTTCGGCTGGAAGCGCGCGAGCTGGGCGATGGCCGGCCCGCTCACGTGCCGCAGCACGGACGACCCCTGGAGCTCGAGCCACGGGCTGTTGAGGACGAGGCCGTGCAGCTCGCCGGGGTGCCGGTCGGCCCACAGGGCGGCGACCAGCCCTCCCGTCGAGTGGCCCATGACCATGACGCGGCCGTAGAGGCCCAGGTCGGCGCGCACGACCTCGAGCGCTGCCTCGAGCTCCTCGTCGTACGTGCCGAGGTCGTCCACGTAGCCGGGGGTCTGCCACGGGCGCAGGCTGCGGCCGTACTTGCGCAGGTCGAGCGCGTAGAACGCGGCGCCGCGCGCGTGCCAGTGCTCGGCGAGCCCGGTCTGGAAGAAGTAGTCCGACCAGCCGTGCACGTAGAGCACAGCCCGCACGGGACGGACGGGCTCGTCGGTCGGCGGCGCGTACCGGACGAGGCTCGCGACGACCTCGCCCTCGTCGTCGGGGCGCAGGGGGAGCGTGTGCACCTGGTAGCCGTCGCCGAGGACGTCGGCCGACCACGTCGTCACGCGCCCTCCTGTCTCCGCCGCGGTCCCGGGGCCGGGACCTGGCACCGATCCTGCCGTGCCGTCCCGCTCCCGCAAGGGGACGCGCGCCGTGACGTCAGGGCTCGACGACGATCTTGCCGAACTGCTCGCCCGCGGCAAGGCGGGCGAGGGCGTCGCGGGCGTCGGCGAGCGGGAAGGTCGAGTCGACCAGGGGGCGGACGCCCGTGCGGGCGAGGAACGCGAGCAGGTGGCGCAGGTCGTCGCGCGAGCCCATCGTCGTGCCGGCGACGGTGATCTCCTGGAAGAAGATCCGCTGCAGCTCGGCGTGCTCGGCGTCGCCGCTCGTGGCGCCCGCGACGACGATCGTGCCGCCGGGCCGCACCGAGCGCACCGAGTGCGACCACGTGGCCCGCCCGACGCTCTCCAGCACCAGGTCGACGCGCGGCACGCGCGCGCCGGTCTCGGCCGCCGCCGCGGCGCCGAGCGCGAGGGCCCGCTCACGCTTGGCCTCGTCGCGGGACGTCACGACGACCTCCAGCCCGGCGGCGGCCCCGAGGACGACGGCCGCGGTCGCGAGCCCGCCGCCCGCACCCTGCACGAGCACGCGCTGGCCCGGGGTCGCCCGGCCCGTCGTGAAGAGCATCCGGTAGGCCGTGAGCCAGGCCGTCGGCAGGCACGCGGCCTCGACGAACGACAGCTCCGCGGGCTTGTCGACGAGGTTCCACGCCGGCACCGCGACCTGCTCCGCGAGCGTGCCGGGGTACCGCTCGGACAGCAGCGACCGCGGCTCGTCGGCGGGCACCCCGTGGCCCGACGGGCCGCCGATCACGCCGTGCACGACGACCTCGCGGCCGTCGGCCGTGACACCCGCGGCGTCGGTGCCGAGGATCATCGGCAGCTGCTCGGCCCGGAGCCCGACGCCGCGCAGCGACCACAGGTCGTGGTGGTTGAGGGCGGAGGCGCGCACGTCGACGACCGTCCAGCCGTCGCGCGGCGCGGGTGCCGGCTGCTCGCCGACCTCCAGCGCGGCCAGCGGGTCGTCGGGGGAGAACCGGGCGGCGTAGGCGGCGATCACCTGGCCACCGTAGCCGCGCGCCGCCCGCGGCACCGGGGACCTGCGCTCGCCGTGCGCGTCACCGTGCCGCCGCTGCCGGGCGTGCGGGTCAGAGCAGCGGCAGCATCCGGCCGAGGTCGGGCACGGCCTCCGACGTGTGCTCGGGACGCAGCGCCCGCGCGAGCTCGTCGACGTCGTACGGGGTGCGTCCCGCGGCCAGCCGGACCCAGCGGCGCGCGTCGTCGACCTCGAGGCTCCACCCGCCGCGTGCGACCACGATGTCGAGCAGCGCGTCCGCGACGAGCCGCAGCGCGCCCGGGTCGACGGGGTCCTGGCCGGGTCCGGCGCCGCGGGCGCGCTGCACGGACCGCCCGAGGTCGTCGGCGTGCACGACGAGCTCCAGCACGCGCGAGACCGTCATCGTCGACAGCCGGACGGGTCCGCGGCGGGCCTGCACCACGACGTCCTGCGGCCCGAGCTCGTCGAGCCGCGCGAACGCGGCGTCAGCCATGGCGTCGACGGCCCGCAGCGGGTCGGGCGCGATCTGCACCGCGAGGTCCCGGGTCGTCTCCGCGATGTCCTGCGAGCGCGCGACGTACGTCCCGACGTACTCGCCGAGCGTGAACGGCACGGTGCCGGGCGCGACGGGGTGGCACGCCGCGAGGGCGTCCATCGCCCTGCCCAGGTGGGCGACGAGCTCGGCGACCGACCAGCCCTCCAGGACCGACGGCGCGTCGCGGACGTCGTCGTCGACCACCTCGCCGACCCAGGTCCGCAGGCGGTCCCACTGGGCGTGCAGGGCGGCGGACGCGGCGGCGAGGTCAGTGCTGGGCATGCGTCCATCATGCCCGCCGCGCCCCGGTCCGACCGGGTGAGCCGGTGGTGACCTCGCCGGCCGGGGGACGTCGGCCGGCGAGGTCGGCCGACGGGGTCAGCCGGCGACGTCAGCCGGTGCGGACCTCGTCGGCGAGGAACTGGGCGACGACCGCGCCGACCTCGTCCTCCTCGATGAGGAAGCCGTCGTGGCCGTAGTCGGAGTGGATCGTCGCGACGGGCGCGGCGCCGGGGATGCCGGCGGCGATGCGCGCGGACTGCGCGGGCGGGAACAGCCGGTCGGAGTCGACCGCCACGACGAGGGCGCGCGCGGTGACCTGCGCGAGCGCCGCGGCGACCCCGCCGCGGTCCCGGCCGAGGTCGTGCGTGATCATCGTGCGGGTCAGCGCGACGTACGTGTTCGCGTCGAACCGGCGGGTCAGCTTGTCGCCGTGGTGGTCGAGGTAGGACTGGACCGCGAACCGTCCGCCCTCCAGCGGGTCCTCGGCGCCCTGCGGGATGCGGCCGAACCGCTCGTCGAGCTCGAACGCGCTGCGGTACGTCTGGTGCGCGATCTGCCGCGCGATGCCGAGCCCGACGTGCGGGCCGTCGCCGTCGGCGGCGTCGTAGTAGTCGCCGTCGCGGTAGCGGGGGTCGGCGTGGATCGCGGCGAGCTGGGTGTGGAACCCGGCGATCTGGTCGCCGGACGTCTGCGCGGCGGTCGCGATCGCGGCGATCGAGCGGACGCGCTCGGGGGCGGAGACAGCCCACTCGAGGACGCGCAGGCCGCCCATCGACGCGCCGATGACCAGCGCCCACGAGTCGACGCCGAGCAGGTCGGCGAGGCGGACCTCGGCGGCGACCTGGTCGCGGACGGTGAGCAGCGGGAAGCGACCGCCCCAGGGGCGGCCGTCGGGTGCGGTGGACGCGGGGCCGGTGGACCCCTGACAGCCGCCGAGGACGTTCGGGGCGACGACGAACCACTCGTCGGTGTCGATCGGGGCGCCGGGGCCGACCATCGACTGCCACCAGCCGGCGGTGGGGTGGCCGTCGCCCGCGGGACCGGTCACGTGCGAGTCGCCGGTGAGCGCGTGCAGGACGAGGACCGCGTTGCTGCCGTCCTCGTTGAGCGTGCCCCACGTCTCGTACGCGAGGCGGACCGCCGGCAGGCGGCCCCCGGACTCCAGCGCGAACGGGCCGAGGTCGGCGAACTGGCGTCGTCCCACGGGGTCGCCCTCGCGCCACGCGGCCGACGCCGGCACGGGCGGGCGCTCGGGCAGCGGGACGCGGCTCGCGAGCGTGCGCGCGTGGGCCCGGGAGGGCGCGAAGGTGAACGTGTCGTCGGGCACGACGCCCCAATCGTCGGGCGGGCTGGCGGCGGGGCCGGGGGAGGCCGCGTCGCCCGGGTCGGGGCCGTGGGCCCCCCCCCCCC
>NZ_BIMR01000053.1 GCF_004306155.1 Cellulomonas biazotea | reverse complement strand
CGGCGGACCTGGCGCGGTGGTGCGCGACGCTCGACGTCGCGGTGCCGACGACCGCAGCCGCGCTCGCGGCGCTGCAGTCCGACGGCGCGGACGGAGCGGTCGGCACGACCGGTGCCGACGGCGGCGGCGTCGCGGCCGGCGAGGACGACGTCGCGCGCGGCGACCTGCACGGCCGGATCGCGGCCGTCGAGGAGGCCAAGCGTGACCTGGCGGCGCTGCGCGCGGACCTGCGCTCCTACGAGACGCGCCGCTCGAACGTCCCGGCGGCGGCGCTCGCCGTGCGCGCCGCGGTCGCAGAGGGTGCGGGCCTGACGGAGGCCGACCTGCCGTTCGTCGGCGAGCTGCTCGACGTCGCCGCCGGCGAGGAGGTCTGGCGGCCCGCGGCGCAGCGGCTGCTCGGCGGGTTCGGCCTGGGCCTGCTGGTCGACGCCGAGCACCGGGCCGCCGTCGCCCGGTTCGTCGACGCGCACGACCTGCGCGCGCGCGTCCGCTACACGGTCGTCGACACGGGCGCGGGCGTCGCGGCCGAGGACCCGCAGCCCGGCACGATGGCCGAGAAGGTCGTCGTCGCGGACGGCCCGTTCGCGCCGTGGCTGCGCGAGCAGCTCGTGCGACGGTTCTCGCACCGCTGCGTGCACGAGGCCGCCGAGCTGGCGCTGCACCGCGAGGCCGTGACGGTCAACGGCCAGGTCAAGCACCGTGGCGGCCTGCACGAGAAGGACGACCGCCCCGACGCGCGCCGCGACAAGGTCATCGGCTTCGACAACGCCGACACGGTCCGCGACCTGACCGAGGCGATCAGCCGCCGCGAGCACGACCTCGCGGAGCTCACCCGGGCGCGGGACACCGCCGAGGCGTCGCGCGAGCACGCCCGGGCCCGCCGGGACGCGCACGCGCACGTCGCGGACGTCGTCTGGGCGCAGGTCGACGTCGGGTCCGCCGAGGCGCGGGTCGCTGCCGCCGAGCGACGCCGCGCCGACCTCGCGGACGGCGACGCGCTCGCCGTCCTGGACCGCGAGGTCGCAGCGCTCGTCGAGGCCCGCAACGACGCGACCCACCGGGCGCGGTCCGCGCACGAGTCCGCGGAGCGGGCCGAGCGGTCGTGGGCGCGCAGCGTCGACGAGGAGGACCGCCTCGCACGGCGGCTGGAGGCTGTCACCGAGCCGGACGACACGCAGACCGCGGCCCTCGCGGCGCTGGCCGACGAGTGCGACGCGCACCCGACCCTGGAGTCGGTGGGCCGCCTGCGGGCCGCGATGCAGCAGGCCGTGGAGCGTCGCGTCGCGACCGCGGAGTCCGCCGGGGGGCGCGCGCACGCGGCGATCACGACGACGCTCGCGGACTTCCTGCGGACCTGGCCGGACGAGGCCGGCGTCCTGACCCGTGACGTCGACGCGACGCCGGACTTCCTGGAGCTCCTCGCGACGCTGCAGGCGGACGACCTGCCCGCGGCGCTCGCGCAGTGGCGCCAGCTCATGCACAACCTCAACACCATGGGCTTGACGTCGCTCGTGCAGACGCTGCGCGACGAGCGCCTCGTCATCGACGACCGCATCGCGCCCGTCAACGAGGTGCTGCGCACCGTCCCGTTCGGGCACGACGGCTACCTGCAGATCGTCACGACCGACGTCGAGCCGCCCGCGTCGCGCGCGTTCAAGGCGGAGATCGACGCGATCCTCGACCACGCGCCGGGCGCCGACCTGGAGGACGGCGAGCTCGAGGCGCGGTTCGCGCGCATCGCGCGGCTCATGGACCGGCTCGACTCGACCGACCCGGTCGACCGCGACTGGCAGCGCGACGTGCTCGACGTCAAGCGGCACGTGCGGATCGCCGCCGAGGAGCACCGCCGCGGCGAGGACCAGGCCCGCGTCTACGAGGGCGTCGGTGCGACGTCGGGCGGCGAGGGGCAGGAGCTCATCGCCGCGACCCTCGGGGCGGCGCTGCGCTACCAGCTCGGCGGGATCGAGGCGGTGCCGATGTTCGGCTCGGTCATGGTCGACGAGGGCTTCGTGAAGTCCGACCCGGACGTCACGCGGCGCGCCATCCGTGCCCTGAAGTCGTTCGGGTTCCAGCTGCTCATCGCGGCGCCGCTCGACAAGTACCAGTCGATGGAGCGCGAGTTCGGCTCGGCCTACCTGGTCGAGGCGGACCCGGCCGCGGGGCGGGCCCAGGCCCGCGGCTTCGCGATCGGCTTCGGACCGGGCGGCGCTCCGGGCCGCTGAGCACCACCCGCCGGACGGACACACCGCAGACCGCCCGCCGCGCGCTCGACGCCTCCCCCACATGCGCCGCGCGGGCCGCGGGCCGACGATGGTGGTCGGGTGAAGCAGCAGCCCGTCCGGCGGCGACGACGCCGCCCCCTCGACCAGGCCGCCCCTCCGGGGGCGCCGGAGGTGCTCGCGATGAGCTTCGAGCAGGAGTCCGGCCAGCTGACCGGCACCAAGGACAAGGCCTACAACATCCTGTGGTTCACGCAGGCGTGCCTCGACAACGTCCTGCGTCTGGAGACGTACGCGAAGGACGCCGAGCGCGACGGCGACACCGAGCTCGCGGAGTTCTTCCGCCGCGCGCAGGGCGAGAGCCGCAAGGGCGCGGAGCAGGGCAAGCAGCTGCTCGCGGGCCGCCTGAAGTGACGTCGACGCCGACAGCGCTGCCGAGCGCGACGCCCACCGCGCCGCCCGACCCGCGCCTGCTCCGCACCTACCTCAGCGACCACCTGACCGGGGCGTCGGGCGTCATCTCGCGGGTCGAGTGGATGCTGGACCGCTACGCGGGCACCCCCGCGGCCGACGTCCTCGGGCCGTTGTGCGCCGAGCTCCACGAGGAGCGACGGGTGGTGCGCGGGCTCGCGCAGCACCTGGACGTGCACCTGTCACCGTGGAAGCCGACGGCGGCGCGCGTCGCGGAGCGGGTGGGGCGGCTCAAGCCCAACGGCCGGCTGGTCAGCCGGTCACCGCTGTCGCTGCACCTGGAGCTCGAGGCGCTGCGGTCGGGGATCGCGGGCAAGCGGTCGTTGTGGGCGACGCTCGAGGTGTGGGCGCCGACGCTGCGGCTCGACGCGGCCCGGTTCGTCGCGCTGCGGGCGCAGGCCGACGCGCAGGTCCGGGCGGTCGACGGTCTCGCCGCACGCGTCCGTCCGGTGGCGTTCGCGGTGGAGGCGGCCGTCCCCGACGTGACGGACGACCCGTCACCCGTCAGCACGTCGCGCTGAGCGGTCGGCCGGCTTCGCGGGGCGCCGGACGGCCGGCGGCGGTGTCAGCCCGCCGTGACGAGCGACGCGAGCGGCACGTCCGGGTCGGCGAGCCGGTCGCGGGACACCACCGCGCGGGAGCGGATGAGCGCCTGCACGTCGTCGACGACGTCCCACACGTTGACGTTCATGCCGGCGAGCACCCGCCCGCCGCGCAGCCAGAAGGCGACGAGCTCGCGCGCCTCCAGGTCCCCCCGGACGACGACCTCGTCGTAGCCGTGGTCGACGTGGCCGACGTACTCCATGCCGAGGTCGTACTGGTCGGTGAAGAAGTACGGCAGGCGGTCGTAGGGCTCGTCGCGCCCCAGCACGGTCGCGGCGGCCGTGGCGGGCTGGTTCAGGGCGTTCGCCCAGTGCTCGACGCGCACGTGCGTGCCGAGCAGCGGGTGCTCCGCGCGCGCGATGTCGCCGACCGCCAGCACGTGCGGGTGCGACGAGCGCAGGTGCCGGTCGACGACGACGCCGTCCTCGACGTGCAGCCCGGCGGCCTCCGCGAGCGCGGTGCGCGGCGCGGCGCCGATCCCGACGACGACCAGGTCGGCCTCGACGAGGGTGCCGTCCGCGAGCGCGACGGCGCCGACGTGCGTGCCGTCGCCGGCGGGGACGAGCTCGGTGACGTCGGTGCGGGTGCGCAGGTCGACGCCGTGGCCGCGGTGCAGGTCGGAGAACATCGTGGCGAGCTCGGGGCCGAGGACGCGCAGGAGCGGCAGCGGGTCGCGCACGAGGACGGTGACCTCGCACCCGGCGGTGCGGGCCGCGGCGGCGACCTCGAGGCCGATCCAGCCGCCGCCGATGACGACGACGTGCCGGCCGGGGGTGAGCGAGGCGCGCAGGCGGTCGCTGTCGTCGAGCGTGCGCAGGTACCGCACGCCGTCGAGGTCCGCCCCGGGGACGTCGAGCCGGCGCGGCTCGGACCCGGTGGCGAGGACGAGGTGGTCGAACCCGGTGCGGGTGCCGGACGCGTCGAGCACGTCGCGGGCGCGCAGGTCGATCCCGGTGACGGTCGTGCCGGGGCGCAGGTCGACGTCGTGCCGCGCGTACCAGTCGGCGGGGTGGACGAAGGCGGCGTCGCGCTCCTCGCTGCCGCCGAGATACCCCTTCGACAGGGGCGGCCGCTCGTAGGGGCGCTCGGTCTCGGTGCCGAGCAGGACCAGCCGCCCGTCGTACCCGCCGTCCCGCAGCGCCTCGACGGTCTTCGCACCCCCGAGCCCTGCTCCGACGACCACGACCCGAGCGTTCACGGCGACCTCCGTCGGTAGGGCTGCAGGTGGGCGGTGCGGCGCGTCGTCGGCCGGCGCGGCGGCACCGACCCCAGCGCAGCAGGTCAGGGGCCGCGGCGCAACGGGGGGCGGCCCGTCGCGGTGTGGTGAAGTCCACCCCCCGGGGGTCGCTCCCCCCCGCGCCGGATGCGCGCTGGCCTGGCACATTGGGCGGATGCTGATCTGGCCGGGACGCCCCTACCCCCTGGGCGCCACGTACGACGGGACCGGGACGAACTTCGCGCTGTTCTCCGAGGTCGCCGAACGGGTGGAGCTGTGCCTGTTCGAGGCGGACGGCTCCGAGTCGCGCGTCGACCTCACGGAGGTGGACGCGTTCGTGTGGCACGGGTTCCTGCCGGCGGTGGGTCCGGGCCAGCGGTACGGGTACCGCGTGCACGGCCCGTACGACCCGTCGCGGGGCCTGCGCTGCCACCCGTCGAAGCTCCTGCTCGACCCGTACGCGAAGGCGATCGACGGCGAGGTCGACAACGACCCGTCGCTGTACACGTACCGGTTCGACGACCCGACGGCGACGAACGAGGACGACTCGGCGCCGCACACGATGAAGTCGGTCGTGGTGAACCCGTTCTTCGACTGGGGCCACGACCGTCCCCCGCAGCACCAGTACCACCAGTCGGTGATCTACGAGGCGCACGTGCGCGGCCTGACGCAGCAGCACCCGGCGGTGCCGGAGGAGCTGCGCGGCACGTACTCGGGCCTGGCGCACCCCGCGGTGATCGAGCACCTGTCGTCGCTCGGGGTGACGGCGGTCGAGCTCATGCCGGTGCACCAGTTCGTCAACGACCCGGTGCTGCAGGACAAGGGCCTGTCGAACTACTGGGGCTACAACACGATCGGCTTCTTCGCGCCGCACAACGAGTACTCGGCGTACGGGGGCGGCGGGCAGCAGGTGCAGGAGTTCAAGGCCATGGTCAAGGCCCTGCACGAGGCGGACATCGAGGTCATCCTCGACGTGGTCTACAACCACACGGCGGAGGGCAACCACCTGGGCCCGACCCTGAGCTTCCGTGGCATCGACAACGCGAACTACTACCGGCTCGTCGACGACGACCAGGCGCACTACTTCGACACGACGGGCACGGGCAACTCCCTGCTCATGCGGTCGCCGCACGTGCTGCAGCTCATCATGGACTCGCTGCGGTACTGGGTGACCGAGATGCACGTCGACGGGTTCCGCTTCGACCTCGCGGCGACCCTCGCCCGGCAGTTCCACGAGGTCGACCGGCTGTCCGCGTTCTTCGACCTCGTCCACCAGGACCCCGTGATCTCGCAGGTCAAGCTCATCGCGGAGCCGTGGGACGTCGGCGAGGGCGGGTACCAGGTCGGCGGCTTCCCGCCGCTGTGGTCGGAGTGGAACGGCCAGTACCGGGACACGGTGCGCGACTTCTGGCGCAGCGAGCCCTCGACGCTGGGCGAGTTCGCGAGCCGCCTGTCGGGGTCGTCGGACCTGTACGAGCACACGGGCCGCCGGCCCATCGCGAGCGTGAACTTCGTGACGGCGCACGACGGCTTCACGCTCGCGGACCTGGTCTCGTACAACGAGAAGCACAACGACGCGAACGGCGAGGGCAACGCCGACGGCGAGAGCCACAACCGGTCGTGGAACTGCGGCGTCGAGGGCCCGACGGACGACGAGCAGGTGCTCGACCTGCGCGCGCGCCAGCAGCGCAACTTCCTGGCGACGCTGCTGCTGTCGCAAGGCATCCCGATGCTGGCGCACGGTGACGAGCTGGGGCGCACGCAGCAGGGGAACAACAACGTGTACTGCCAGGACGGTCCCCTGTCGTGGGTCGACTGGGACCTCGACGAGCGGCAGACGAACCTGCTGGAGTTCACGCGGCGCGTGGTGCGGCTGCGGCAGGACCACCCGGTGTTCCGGCGGCGCCGGTTCTTCGCGGGCAAGCCCGACGACAACGACGCCTCGGACCTCAAGGACATCGAGTGGCTGGCCCCGACGGGCGAGCACATGAGCCCGGAGGCGTGGAACAGCGCCATGGCGCGCGCGGTCATGGTATTCCTCAACGGCGACGCGATCGCGGAGCCGGACGTGCGCGGCGAGGAGATCGTCGACGACTCGTTCCTGGTGCTGTTCAACGGCCAGCCGGAGGCGGCGACGTTCGTCGTGCCGTCGGGCCGCTACGGCGCGCAGTGGACGGTCGTGCTGGACACGGACTCGCAGGTGTCGCCAGGGGACGTGCTGGAGGCGGGCGAGGAGGTCGGGCTCGCGCACCACTCGGTCGTCGTGCTCACCCGTCCGCCGCTCGCGCAGACACCGTCGGCGTCGGGCATCGGGGTCGTCGCGGAGACGTCGCGGGAGGCCTCCAAGGCGCAGCGGGAAGGTGCCCAGGGCCGGACGGCGGAGTCGGTGCCGCGCAAGAAGGGCACACGGACGGGACCCAGCGCGTGACCGACGCCCGCCCGGGGGGCCGGCCGACGCCGGCGCGCCGGCTGCCGGGACCGGGGCGGCCCGTGCCCGTCTCGACGTACCGGGTGCAGCTCGGCGCGGACCTCACGCTCGACGACGTCGCGGACCGGGTCCCGTACCTCGCGTCGCTGGGCGTGACGCACGTGTACCTGTCGCCGGTCCTCACGGCGGCGCCGGGGTCGACGCACGGGTACGACGTCGTCGCGCACGACGAGGTCTCCCCCGTGCTCGGCGGGCTGGCGGCGCTGCGGCGGCTCGCGGCCGTCGCGCACGACGCGGGCCTGGGGCTGGTGCTCGACATCGTGCCGAACCACATGGCGGTGCCGACACCGGTCTGGCACAACCGCCCGCTGTGGTCGGTGCTCGACAAGGGGGCCGAGTCGCCGTACGCGTCGTGGTTCGACGTCGACTGGTCCGCCGGTGGCGGGGACGTCCTCATGCCGGTGCTGGGCGACCGGATCGGTACGGTGCTGGCGCGCGACGAGCTGCGGCTCGACGAGGCCGACATCCCCGGCGAGGGCCTGCGGACCGTCCTGCGCTACTACGACCACGTCTTCCCGGTCCGGGAGGGCACCGAGTCGCTGCCCCTCACGGAGCTGCTGGAGCGTCAGCACTACCGGCTCGCGTACTGGCGGGTCGCCGACGAGGAGCTCAACTACCGGCGGTTCTTCGACGTCGGCACGCTCGTCGCGGTCCGTGTCGAGGACCCCGAGGTGTTCGACGCGACGCACCGCCTGGTGCTCGACCTGCTCGCCGACGGCACGCTCGACGGCCTGCGGATCGACCACCCGGACGGTCTCGCCGACCCGACGGGCTACCTCGCGCGGCTGCGCGAGGCGAGCGGTGAGGCGTGGGTCGTCGTGGAGAAGATCCTGCAGGGCGACGAGCGGCTGCCCGCCGACTGGGAGACCGCCGGCACCACGGGCTACGAGGCGCTGTGGCGCATCCAGCAGACGTTCGTCGACCCGGGCGGCGCCGCCGTGCTGGGCGCGACCATGCACCGCCTCACGGGCGACACGTCCGACGCCTTCGCCGCGATCGCCGAGCAGGGCAAGCGGGAGATCGTCGACGGCCCGCTGTACGCGGAGGTGCACCGCCTGACGGC
Organism: Cellulomonas biazotea; assembly: GCF_004306155.1. Lineage (GTDB taxonomy): Bacteria > Actinomycetota > Actinomycetes > Actinomycetales > Cellulomonadaceae > Cellulomonas > Cellulomonas biazotea. Next base: position 10,127 of record NZ_BIMR01000053.1, on the reverse strand, counting down.
GCTCGCGGCGGACATCTGCACGGAGGACCTGCGCCTGCGGGACCACACGTGGCGCGCCCTGGAGGAGTGCCTGGTCGAGCTGCTCGTCGCGTTCGACCGGTACCGCGCGTACGTGGTGCCGGGCGAGCCGGTGCACCCCGAGTCGATCGAGGTGGTGGAGGCTGCCGCGCGGATCGCCCGCGCGCGCCTGTCGCCCGAGCGCTCCGACACGATGGACGTGCTCGTCGACCTGCTGCTCGGACGGGAGGTCGGCAGCGCCGGCCGCACGCGGGGCCGACGGCGGGACGAGCTCGTCGTGCGGTTCCAGCAGACGTGCGGCGCGGTCACCGCAAAGGGTGTCGAGGACACCGCGTTCTACCGCTGGACGCACCTGGTCGGGCTGTGCGAGGTCGGCGGCGAGCCGGAGCGGTTCGCCCTGACGCCCACGGACCTGGCCGCGTGGGCCACGGAGCAGCAGGTCGCCGCCCCGCTCGGCATGACGACCCTCTCGACGCACGACACGAAGCGCGGCGAGGACACGCGTGCCCGCCTGGGTGTCCTGTCGGAGCTGCCGCTCGAGTGGTCGGCGCTCGTCGACGGTCTGCGCGCCGCATCGGCCCCGTTCCGTCGCACCCTGCTCGACGGCCGCACCGAGTACCTGCTGTGGCAGACGCTCGCGGGCACGTGGACGCAGGACGGCCCGATCTCGGCCGACCGCCTGGAGGAGTATCTCGTCAAGGCGATCCGCGAGGCCAAGTCGCGCACCACGTGGACCGCGCCCGACGAGCCGTACGAGCGGGCGGTGCTCGACACCGCACGCGCCGCCCTCGCCGATCCGGCCGTCGCGGACCTGTTCGGCGGCTGGGAGGTGCGCACCCGGGGCGCGGTGCGGACGGCGACGCTCGGCACCAAGCTCGTCCAGCTGACCCTGCCCGGCGTGCCCGACGTCTACCAGGGCACCGAGGTCCCGGCGACCGTGCTCGTCGACCCCGACAACCGCCGCCCGGTCGACACCGACGCGCTCGCCGCGCGCCTGGCCCGCCTCGACGACGGGGCCGGTCCGCGCGACCTCGCCGACGAGAAGCTCCTCGTCACCTCGCGCGCGCTGCGCCTGCGGCGCGACGTCCCGGAGGCGTTCGTCGGCCCGGACAGCGGCTACGTGCCTCTCGCGCACTCGTCGGGGCACAGCCTCACGTACGCGCGCACGGTCGGTGGCGACCCCCGGGTCGCGGTCGTCGCGACGCGCCTGCAGGCGTCCGTCGACCGGCTCGGCGGCTGGGGCGAGCACACCGTCGCGCTGCCCGACGGCGACTGGCACGACGTCCTGACGGACCGCGCCGTGACGGGCGGCGTGCGCGAGGTCGGGCCGCTGCTCGACCGGCTCCCGGTGGCGCTGCTCGTCCGGGCGGAGGGCTGAGACCGTGCACCCGCGGGTGTGGGCGCCGGACGCCTCGCGCGTCGACCTCGTGCTGCCCGGCACCGGCGAGCGGCGCGTGCTGGTCGCCGACGCCGACGGCTGGTGGACCGACCCCGACGGGCGCGACCTGCCGCACGGCACCGACTACGCGTTCGCCCTCGACGACGGACCGGCGCGGCCCGACCCGCGCAGCGCCTGGCAGCCCGCGGGCGTGCACGGCCCGAGCCGCGTGCTCGACACGGGCCGCTTCGCCTGGACGGACGACGGCTGGGCCGGTCTCGACGTCCGGGGCCGGGTCCTCTACGAGCTGCACGTCGGGACCTTCACGCGGCAGGGCACGCTCGACGCCGCGGCGGACGCGCTGCCGGACCTGGTCGCGCTCGGCGTCGACGTCGTCGAGCTCATGCCCGTCGCACCGTTCGACGGCCCCCGCGGCTGGGGGTACGACGGCGTCGGCCTGTACGCGGTGCACGAGCCGTACGGCGGCCCCGAGGCGCTGCAGCGGTTCGTCGACGCCGCGCACGGGCTCGGCCTGGCGGTGTGCCTCGACGTCGTGCACAACCACCTGGGACCGTCCGGCAACTACACGGGGCTGTTCGGCCCGTACGCGACCGACGCGCACCACACGCCGTGGGGCTCGGCCATCAACCTGGACCAGCCCGGCTCGGACGTCGTGCGGCGCTGGATCGTCGACAGCGCGCTGCGCTGGTTCCGCGACTTCCACGTCGACGCGCTGCGCCTCGACGCCGTGCACGAGCTGAAGGACGGCTCCGACCGGCACCTGCTCGCCCAGCTCGCCGACGAGGTCGCCGACCTGTCGGACCGCCTCGGCCGGCCGCTCTCCCTCGTCGCCGAGACCGACCTCAACGACGTCGTGAGCCTCGCCCCGACGCACGCGGGCGGCTGGGGCATGACCGCGCAGTGGGCCGACGACGTGCACCACGCCCTGCACGCGCTGCTCACCGGCGAGCGGCACGGCTACTACGTCGACTTCGGCGCACCGGCGACCCTCCGGCACGCCCTCACGCAGGTCTTCGTGCACGACGGCGGCTGGTCGACGTTCCGCGGGCGACGCTGGGGGCGGCCCGTGCCGACCGGCACCGACGGGCACCGCTTCGTCGTCAGCACGCAGACCCACGACCAGGTCGGCAACCGCGCGACGGGCGACCGCCCCGCCGACCGCCTCCCCGTCGACACCCTCGCCGCCGGGGCGGCGCTCCTTCTGCTGTCGCCCTTCACGCCGATGCTCTTCATGGGCGAGGAGTGGGGCACGCGCACGCCCTTCCAGTTCTTCACGTCGTTCCCCGACCCGGACCTGGGCGCCGCGGTGAGCGCGGGCCGCCGTGGCGAGTTCGGCGGGCACGGCTGGACCGACCTGTACGGCGGGCCGGTCGACGTGCCGGACCCGCAGGACGAGGCGACGTTCCGCCGCAGCGTCCTCGACCGCACGGAGCGGGACGAGCCGTCGCACGCACGGCTGCTCGCCTGGTACCGCGAGCTCGTCGCGCTGCGCCGCACGACCCCCGACCTCGCGTCGGGCGACCTCGCCGCGACCGAGCTCACGTGGGACGGCCCCGACGACGCAGCGGGTCCGTGGCAGGGCGTCCTCGTCCTGCACCGCGGCGCGGCCCGCGTCGTCGCCAACCTGACGGACGACTCCCGCCGCGTGCCCCTGCCGGCCGACGCCCCGCTCGACGTCGCGGCCACGTGGGCGCCGTGCGCGGTCGAGCCGGGGACGCCGCCGCACGTCGTCGTCCCCGCGGGCGCGACGGTCGTCCTGACGCCCACCCTCGGCGACTAGCCCGGCGGCGCCTGCGGGACGCCGCGGCTGCGCGTCCTCCGGCGGCGCCTCAGGCCGGGTCGGCCGCGACCCGCGCCGCGCCGTCGGCGGCGAGCGCGCCGAGCCGGGACAGCGCCCGGTAGTACTTCTTGCGGTACCCGCCGCGCAGCATGTCGGCGGAGAACAGGTCGTGCTCGCCCGCCCCGCCGAGCAGGACCGGCACGTCGCGGTCGTAGAGCCGGTCGACGAGCACGACGAGCCGCAGCGCGACGTCCTGGGTGGGCACGGGCACGACGCCCGTCAGGCCGACGAGCTCGACGCCGTCGAGCAGCGCGCCGTACCGGCTGGGGTGCACGCGTGCGAGGTGGTCGAGCAGGTCGCCGAACGCGTCGAGGGTCGCGCCCGGCACGCCGGCGACCGCGCGCCGCACGGCGTCGTCGGCGAGCCCGTCGGCGTCGGTGACGACGGCGCGGTGGCGGTAGTCCTCGCCGTCGACGCGCAGGACCTCGAACCGAGCCGCGAGCGCCTGGATCTCCCGCAGGAAGTCGTCGGCGGCGAACCGGCCCTCGCCGAGCGAGCCGGGCAGCGTGTTGGACGTCGCGGCGAGGGCGACGCCGCGGTCGGCGAGCTCGCGCAGCAGGCGCGACATGAGGACGGTGTCGCCGGGGTCGTCGAGCTCGAACTCGTCGATGCAGACGAGCCTCTTGCCGGCGAGCGCCTCGACGGTCGGCAGGAACCCGAGCGCGCCGACGAGGTTGGTGTACTCGACGAAGGTGCCGAACGCGGCGTCGTCGGCCCCGACGGCGTGCGCGAGGGACGCGAGCAGGTGCGTCTTGCCGACGCCGAACCCGCCGTCGAGGTAGACGGCGACGGGCGCGCGGCGCGCGGCGCGCCGGAACAGCCCACGCGCGGGCCCGCCCCCGGCGGTGATCTCGCGGGCGGCGGCGCGCAGGCGCTCGACCGTGGCGCGCTGCGAGGGGTGCGCGGCGTCGGGCACGTAGGTGTCGAAGGACTCGCCCGCGAAGTGCCGGGGCGGGACGAGCTCGGCGAGGAGCCGCGCGGGCGGCACGACGGGCGTGCGTCCGGTGAGCGACGGCGGTACCCCGCGGCCGTCACCGGCGGGTGCGCTGCCGGAGCCCGAGGGGCCTGCGGCGGGGTCGACGGCGGTCACGGTGGGCAAGCCTACGTCCGCCCCGCGGGACGAAGGTCCCCGCGTGATCGGCGTCACCGCAGCCCGCGCGAGGCCGCCTGGGAGGCGGCCTCTTACACCCTCGCTGGACGCCCGTCCCACATGTCGGTGCGGTCGTCTCATCATGCGGATGGCGTCTCCCGTGTCACCCGATCGTCTGACAGCCTCGACAGGTGATCGCGACCGGGTCCCCCGCCATGTGTCGGTGCTGCTGCGCCGCCGCGGACCCGTGCATGCGCTGCTGCTGTCCGCGGAGAGACTGACCCCGCCCTCGTCCCCCCATCTCGGGCGCGCGGTCTGCGTCCCGAGAGCCGCCCCCCGGGCGGTGGGTGCAGCCGCACGCCATGATCCCCCGGAGGTAGCGCCCGATGGCGCAGACCAGGATCGCCCCGCCCGCCGCTCGCCCCGAGGGTCAGTGGGCGTTCGACGACCAGCGCGAGCCGCTGAACGGCAACGAGAAGCTCAAGCAGGAGGACGACGGTCTCAACGTCCGCCACCGCATCGAGACGATCTACGCCCAGCAGGGCTTCGACTCCATCCCCGGCGACGACCTGCGCGGACGCATGCGCTGGTGGGGCCTGTACACGCAGCGCAAGCCGGGGATCGACGGCGGGAAGACCGCGACGCTCGAGCCGCACGAGCTCGAGGACTCCTACTTCATGCTCCGCGTGCGCTGCGACGGCGGGACGCTCACGCTCGCCCAGCTGCGGACCGTCGCGCAGATCTCCACGGAGTTCGGCCGTGGGACGGCCGACATCACCGACCGGCAGAACATCCAGCTGCACTGGGTCCGCATCGAGGACGTCCCCGAGATCTGGCGCCGTCTGGAGGCCGTCGGCCTCACGACGCAGGAGGCGTGCGGCGACGTGCCGCGCGTCATCCTCGGCTCGCCGGTCGCGGGCGTCGCCGCCGACGAGATCATCGACGGCACCCCGGCGATCCTGCAGATCCAGCAGCGCTACATCGGCGACCCGTCGTTCTCGAACCTGCCGCGCAAGTTCAAGACCGCGGTCAGCGGCTCCCCGCACCAGGACGTCGCGCACGAGATCAACGACGTCGCGTTCGTCGGTGTCGAGCACCCTGAGCTCGGCCCCGGCTTCGACCTGTGGGTCGGCGGCGCGCTGTCCACGAACCCGATGCTCGGCAAGCGGCTCGGCGCGTTCGTCACGCTCGAGCAGATCCCCGACGTGTGGGTCGGCGTCGTCAGCATCTTCCGCGACTACGGCTACCGCCGGCTGCGGACCCGCGCGCGCCTGAAGTTCCTGCTCGCCGACTGGGGCCCGGAGCTGTTCCGGCAGGTCCTGGAGGAGGAGTACCTCGGCTTCACGCTCGCCGACGGCCCCGCGCCTCCCCCGCCGCCGACCGGCCGCCGCGACCACGTCGGCGTGCACCCGCAGAAGGACGGCCGCTTCTACGTCGGCGCCGCCCCGACGGTGGGTCGGGTCTCGGGCGAGGTCCTCGACGCGGTCGCCGACCTCGTCGACGCCGCCGGCTCGGACCGCGTGCAGCTCACCACCGAGCAGAAGCTCGTCGTGCTCGACGTCGCCGCGGACCGCGTGGACGCGCTGGTCGACGGCCTGGAGGCGCTCGGCCTGCTGGTCCGCCACGCCTCGACGTTCCGCCGCGGGACGATCGCCTGCACGGGCATCGAGTTCTGCAAGCTCGCGATCGTCGAGACGAAGGCGCGCGCGACGCTCATCGTCGGCGAGCTCGAGAAGCGGCTGCCGACCTTCGACCAGCCGATCACCATCAACGTCAACGGCTGCCCCAACTCGTGCGCGCGCATCCAGACCGCCGACATCGGCCTCAAGGGCGCGCTGGCGCAGGGCGAGGAGGGCTACCAGGTCCACCTCGGCGGCGGGCTCGGCCTGACGAGCGGCCTCGGCAAGACGCTGCGCGGGCTGCGCGTGCCGTCCTCGGAGCTGCCCGACTACCTGGAGCGCGTGACGCGCCGGTTCGACGAGCAACGCCTCGAGGGCGAGCTGTTCGCCGAGTGGGTGCAGCGGGCCGCCGAGGAGGACCTGCGATGAGCGAGTCCGCCCAGCGCGCCGTCCCGTACTACTGCCCGTTCTGCGCGAGCGAGGACCTGTGGCCGGCCGGCGAGACGCACGGCCAGTGGGAGTGCCGGTCGTGCGCGCGCGCGTTCGCGCTGCGGTTCGTCGGCCTGTCGGCGGAGGGGGCCCGATGAGCACCGAGACACCCGCTGTCGCGGACCTGTCGCCCGACGAGCTCCGCGCGTTCGCCGAGCGCGCGGGCGTCGAGCTCGAGGGCGCGCACCCCAGCGAGATCCTCGCCTGGGCGGCCCGCACGTTCGGCGACGACCTCGTCGTCGCGTCGTCGATGGGCGACGAGGTGCTCGTCGACCTCGTCGCGAAGGCCGTCCCCGGCGCGAACGTCATCTTCCTCGACACCGGGTACCACTTCGCCGAGACCATCGGCACGCGCGACTACTACGCCGAGTTCACCGACATCCGGCTGCGCACGGTCCTGCCGCTGCGCACCGTCGCCGAGCAGGACGCCGAGCACGGACCCCGCCTGCACGACCGCGACCCGAACCTGTGCTGTGCGCTGCGCAAGGTCGAGCCGCTCGAGCGCGGCCTCGCCCCGTACACCGCATGGGTCACGGGCATGCGCCGCGAGGACGCCCCGACCCGCACCGACATCACGGTCGTCGGGTGGGACGCGCGGCGCGGCAAGGTCAAGCTCAACCCGGTCGCGGCGTGGACGCAGGCCGACGTGGACGCCTACGTCGCCGAGCACCACGTCGTCCTCAACCCCCTGCGGCAGGCCGGCTACGCGTCGATCGGCTGCGCCCCCTGCACGCGTGCGACGGCCCCGGGCGAGGACCCGCGGGCCGGACGCTGGTCCGGTACCTCCAAGACGGAATGCGGTCTGCACACATGACGACTGAGGCCACGGCTCCCCCCACCGCGGCGGCGCGCCCCTCGCGCCTGACCCAGCTCGACGCCCTCGAGTCCGAGGCGATCCACGTCATGCGCGAGGTCGCCGGCGAGTTCGAGCGGCCCGTGCTGCTCTTCTCGGGCGGCAAGGACTCGATCGTCATGCTGCACCTGGCGCGCAAGGCGTTCTGGCCGGCCCCCGTGCCGTTCACCGTCATGCACGTCGACACGGGCCACAACTTCCCCGAGGTCATCGACTACCGGGACGACGCCGTCGCACGGTTCGGTCTGCGGCTCGTCGTCGCGAGCGTGCAGGACGCGATCGACGACGGCCGGGTCGTGGAGCGCCCCGACGGCTCGCGCAACCCGCTGCAGACGGTGCCGCTGCTCGACGCGATCACCGCGCACCGCTTCGACGCGGTGTTCGGCGGCGGGCGCCGCGACGAGGAGAAGGCCCGCGCCAAGGAGCGGATGTTCTCCCTGCGCGACGAGTTCGGTCAGTGGGACCCGCGGCGGCAGCGACCCGAGCTGTGGGACCTGTACAACGGCCGGCACAAGCCGGGCGAGCACGTGCGCGTCTTCCCGCTGTCCAACTGGACCGAGCTCGACGTCTGGCGCTACATCGAGCGCGAGGAGATCGACCTGCCGTCGATCTACTACACGCACGAGCGCGACGTCTTCCTGCGCGACGGCATGTGGCTCGCGCCGGGCGGCTGGGGCGGCCCGCGCCGCGACGAGGTGCTCGAGCGCCGCACCGTGCGGTACCGCACGGTCGGCGACATGAGCTGCACGGGTGCGGTGGAGTCGACGGCCTCGACGGTCGCCGACGTCATCGCGGAGGTGGCCGTGAGCCGCCTCACCGAGCGCGGGGCGACCCGCGCCGACGACCGGGCCTCGGAGGCCGCCATGGAGGACCGCAAGCGCGAGGGCTACTTCTGATGACGACGACCACGACCTCCACCGCACCGTCCGCGGCGTCCGTCGCGGGGGCTGTCTCCGCCTCCGACCACGCGCACCGCGACCTGCTGCGCCTCGCCACGGCAGGGTCCGTCGACGACGGCAAGAGCACCCTCATCGGCCGCCTGCTGTACGACACGAAGTCCGTGCTCGCCGACCAGCTCTCCGCGGTCGAGCGGGCCACGGCGGCACGCGGCGGTGCCGAGGCGGGCACCGTCGACCTCGCGCTGCTCACCGACGGCCTGCGCGCCGAGCGTGAGCAGGGCATCACGATCGACGTCGCCTACCGGTACTTCTCGACCGCGCGCCGGGCGTTCGTCCTCGCGGACACCCCGGGGCACGTGCAGTACACGCGGAACATGGTGACGGGCGCCTCGACCGCCGAGCTCGCGATCGTGCTCGTCGACGCCCGCAAGGGCGTGCTCGAGCAGACCCGGCGGCACGCGACCATCACCGCGCTGCTCGGGGTCCCGCACGTCGTCCTGGCGGTCAACAAGATGGACCTCGTCGACTTCGACGAGACCGTCTTCCGGTCGATCGCCGACGAGTTCGCGCGGTACGCCGACGCGATCGGGCTGCCCGACGTGCACGCCGTGCCGCTGTCGGCCCTGGCCGGCGACAACGTCGTCGACCGCTCCGACCGCACCCCCTGGTACGACGGCCCGACGCTGCTGGAGCACCTGGAGGCCGTGCCGGTCGACCGCGACGCGCACGCCGAGACCTTCCGGTTCCCCGTGCAGGTCGTCATCCGGCCGCGCACGGCCGAGCACCCCGACTACCGCGGCTACGCGGGCCGCATCGCGTCGGGCGTCGTGCGGGTGGGCGACGAGGTGACCGTGCTGCCGTCGGGCAAGACGAGCACGGTGACGGGCATCGACACGTTCGACGGCCCGCTCGACGAGGCGCACGCGCCGCAGTCGGTGACGCTGCGCCTCGCGGACGACGTCGACGTGGCGCGCGGCGACGTCCTCGTGCCGACCGGCGCCCCCGCGACCGTGGGCTCCGACCTCGAGGGCACGGTGTGCTGGCTCGCCGAGCGCCGGTCGGTCCTCGGCGCGCGCGTCCTGCTGCGCGTCGGCACGCGCACGGTCCGGGCGCTGCTGCGGGAGGTCAACGCGCGGCTCGACATCGACACCCAGACCGTCGAGGTGTGGGACGGCATCGACACGCTGCACACCGTCGACGCGACGGACACGTCGTCGGACACGGCTCCGCGCGCACTCACGCTCAACGCGATCGGGCGGGTCCGGCTGCGGCTGGCCGAGCCCGTGCTGCTCGACGACTACGCGACCCACCGGCGCACCGGCGGGTTCCTGCTCGTCGACCCGGCCGACGGCACGACGCTCGCCGCGGGCATGGTCGGCCCGACGCTCCTCGACCGCCTCACGCCGACGCCCCCGCCCAGCGCGGCCGACGACGACTGGCTCGCCGGGGCGGGGATCTGACGGACGACCGACGGGGCCGTTCGTCGGACGTCGTGACCGACGCCCGACCCGCGACCGGCGGACGCCCGACAGGACTGGAGAGACACGGATGACCGCCGCGACGCCCGGCACCGGCAGACTGGGCGCCATGCCTCGTCACGCGCTGCTCCTCGACCTCACCGGGCGACGGGTCGTCGTCGTCGGCGGCGGTCCCGTCGCCGCCCGTCGGGCGTCCCGGCTGGTCGACGACGGCGCCGACGTCGTCGTGGTCGCGCCGCGCGTGTGCGAGGACCTCGCGGAGCTCGTCGCGCGGGGCGCGGTGCGCTGGGAGGCCCGCGACTACCGGCCGGGCGACCTCGACGCCGCGTGGCTCGTGCACACCGCGACGGGGGACGCCGGGGCCGACGCGGCGGTCGCCGCCGACGCCGACGCGGCGCGCGTGTGGTGCGTGCACGCCGGCGACGCTGCGGCCTCGACCGCC
>NZ_BIMR01000052.1 GCF_004306155.1 Cellulomonas biazotea | reverse complement strand
CGCCGGACCCGCGCGCCTCGCCGTGCGTCGGGCCGCCGGACCCGCTCGTGCCGCCGCGCGCCGCGCCGCCACCCGGGGCGGCGCCGTCCGGGCCGTCCGACTCGTCCGTCGCGTCCGCGTCCGACTCCGCGGCGTCGTCGAGACCGAGCTGCTTCGCGCGCCGGTCGACGACGCGCAGCTGCTTGGTCAGCGACAGGAACAGCCCGATCGCGGCGACGGCGAGCAGGAACGTCACGACGAACCCGAGGAACCCGGGCGAGCCCGCCCCGGGATCGGTGAGCTCGACGTCCGACGGGGACGGGCTCGGGGCCGCGGTCAGCACGCCGAGCGCGGCGACGGTGAACGCGCTCACGCGGCGCCCGTCCCGCGGATCCCGGCGAACAGGTCGTCCTCGGGCACGGTCGTCGGCACGCGCGAGTCGGCGAGCTCGAACTCCTCGGTCGGCCACTGCGCGAGCTCGATCTCCCGCGGGATCGCGAAGAAGAACCCGTCGGGGTCGATCTGGGTCGCGTGGGCGCGCAGGGCGGCGTCGCGCTGCTCGAAGAAGTCCGCGCACGGCACGAACGTCGTCGCCGTCCGCTCGGGGATCTCCCGGGCCTGCCGGGAGTCGATCCAGTCGCCGAACGGCGACTCGTGGCCGGCCGCGACGATCGCCTCGTGCATCGCGCGCATGCGCGCCAGCGAGAACCCGTGGTTGTAGTAGAGCTTGAGCGGCGCCCACGGCTCGCCCCGGTCGCGGTAGCGCTCCGCGTCGCCGGCCGCGTGGTACGCCTCGTAGGCGACGCGGTGGCACATGATGTGGTCGGGGTGCGGGTAGCCGCCCGACGGGTCGTACGTCGTGACGACGTGCGGCCGGAACTCGCGCACGAGCTCGACGAGCGGCGCGGACGCCACCTCGAGCGGCTGCAGCGCGAAGCACCCGTCCGGCAGGGGCGGCAGCGGGTCACCCTCGGGCAGCCCGGAGTCGACGAAGCCCAGCCAGTGCTGACGCACCCCGAGGGCCTTCGCGGCCTGCGCCATCTCCTCGACACGGACCGCCCGCATCCCGTCGAGGCCGCCCTCGACGGTTCCGTACCGCGGGTTGAGCACGTCGCCGCGCTCGCCGCCGGTGCACGTGACGACCAGCACGTCGACGCCGTGCGCCGCGTACATCGCCGTCGTCGCGGCACCCTTGCTGGACTCGTCGTCGGGGTGGGCGTGCACGGCCATGAGGCGCAGCCGCTCTCCGGTCACCGGGTTCCTCCTGTCGGGACGAGGTCGGGGGACGAGGGACAATGGTCGCGCACACGACGCACCACCGTCCCGTCGGGGCCGTGGTGCGGTCGTGCCGTCCCGCCGACGAGGAGTCCCGTGAGCCAGACCCCCGCCGTGCGCCCGCCCGCCGGGCGCTACGGACCCGAGCCTACGTCCCGGTCGGCCGCCCTCCGGCGCGTGGGCCTCGTGGCGCTCGTCCTGGTCGCGGTCGCGGTCCTGGCGTGGGTCGCCGTCGGTGTCGTGCGCGAGCCGGTCACGTGGAAGGACGTCGGCTTCCGCGTCGACGGCCCGACGTCGACGCAGGTGACGTTCGAGGTCACGAAGGACCCCGGCGCGAGCGTCGAGTGCCAGGTGCAGGCGCTGTCCGAGTCGTACGCGCAGGTCGGCGTCCGGACGGTCGAGGTGGGACCGGCCGACGCCGCGACGCAGCGCGTGACGGTCACGGTGCAGACCGCGGAGCTCGCGGTGTCGGGCGTCGTGGGCGGCTGCTCGCCCGTGGACGAGGGCTGACGCGACGCCCCGTTTGCTATCCTGGTCGTTTCACCCACGCCGCCCCGGTCCGGCGTGACCGCTGGTCGACGCGACCGAGTGGGAACGGCGTGCTCTCCCGTACCCCGCCCACGCGCGTCCTGCAGCGGCCGCGGCACCGGGGCGAACCGCCGGCACCGGTCGGCGCACCCACGCATGGAAGGAGCGATCGTGACCGAGACGACTGCGGCCACCTGGCTGACGCAGGAGGCCTACGACCGCCTCACGGCCGAGCTCGACCGCCTCAAGGGCGAGGGTCGCAGCGAGATCACGGCGCGCATCGCCGCGGCCCGCGACGAGGGCGACCTCAAGGAGAACGGCGGCTACCACGCCGCGCGCGAGGAGCAGGCGAAGCAGGAGGCCCGCATCCGCGAGCTCGAGGCCAAGCTGCGCAACGTGCAGATCGGCACCCCGCCGGACGACGGCGTCGTCGAGCCCGGGATGGTCGTCACGGCCGTCGTCGCGGGCGACGAGATGGTCTTCCTGCTCGGCTCGCGGGAGATCGCGGGCACGGCGGAGATCGACGTGTTCTCGCCGACGTCCCCGCTCGGCGCCGCGATCAACGGCACGAAGGTCGGCGACACGACGTCGTACACGGCCCCGAACGGTCGGGACATCCCGGTGAAGATCGTCGACGCCAAGCCGTTCGACGCCTGACGGCCCGCCGCGCACCTGCGCGGGCCCTGGCACCACCGCCGATGCGGCGCTCCCCACCTCGGGGGGCGCCGCATCGTCGTCGGTGGCGTCAGTCGGGCTGCACCTCGTAGCCCGCGGCGCGCAGGCGCTGCAGGACCTGCACGCAGTGCTCGGGCCCCTTGGTCTCGACCTGCGTCTCGATCGTCACCTGGTCGTACGCGAGGTCGGCGCCGGTCCGCACGTGCGACACGTGCATGACGTTGCCGCCCGAGGCCGCGAGGTCCTGGAGCAGCGCCGCGAGCGCACCGGGCCGGTCGTCGATGCGGACCCGCACCTGCAGGAACCGCCCGGCGGACGCGAGCCCGTGCCGCACGACCCGCAGGAGCACCTGCGGGTCGATGTTGCCGCCCGACAGCAGTGCGACGACCGGGCCGTCGAACGCGCCCGGGTCGGCCATGAGCGCCGCGACGGCGACCGCACCGGACGGCTCGACGAGCAGCTTGGCGCGCTCGGCGACGAGCAGCACGGCCCGCGAGATGTCCTCCTCGGACACCGTGCGGACCTCGAGGTGGTGCCGGTCGAGGACCTCGAACGGCACGGTGCCGGGCACGCCGACCGCGATGCCGTCGGCCATCGTGCGCAGCTCGGGCGCGGGCACGGGGTGGTGCGCGCGCAGCGACGCCGGGTAGGCGGCCGCGCGGGCGGCCTGCACGCCGACGACACGGACGTCGGGCCGGGCCTCGGCCAGCGCGGCGACGATCCCCGCGGCGAGCCCGCCGCCGCCCACGGGCACGACGACGGTCGCGACGTCGGGCACCTGCTCGACGATCTCGAGCGCGACGGTCCCCTGGCCGGCGACGACGTCGGCGTGGTCGAAGGGGTGCACGAGCACCGCCCCGGTGCGCTCGGCGTGCTCGCGCGCGTGCGCGAGGGCCTCGTCGACCGTCGTCCCGACGAGCTCGACGTGCGCGCCGTAGTCGCGCGTCGCGGCGATCTTCGGCAGGGCTGCGTCGACCGGCATGTAGACGACCGCGTCGATGCCCAGCAGGCGGGCGGCGAGCGCGACGCCCTGCGCGTGGTTGCCCGCGCTGGCCGCGACCACGCCTCGCGCGCGCTCGTCGGGGGTCAGGCGGGACATCCGCACGTACGCGCCGCGGATCTTGAACGACCCGGCGCGCTGGAGGTTCTCGCACTTGAGCCAGACGTCGACGCCCGCGACGTGGCCGACCGCGCGGCTGAGCTGCACGGGCGTCACCTCGGCGACGCCCTCGAGCAGGCGCGCCGCGGCGACGACCTCGGCGAGGCCGGTCACCGGGCGGTGCTGTCGTCGTCGGACCGGCTCTCCGACCCTGTGCCGCCGGCGGTGCCGGGGCTGTCCCCTGCGCCCTGCACGGTCGCGCCCTCGTCCTTGCCGGTCGCCGGGTCGCTGCCGAGCTCGTCGGCGGTCGCCTGCGTCGCGGCGGCCTCGGACTCGCGCTCGGCGACCTGCGCGATGGCCCGGTCGAGCACGGGATGACCTCGACCGCGCACGGGGACGTGGTCGTTCGTGCCGAGCTGCGGGAACTTGTCGTGCCCGTGCAGGTAGAGGACCACGGTGTTGAGGACGGCGACGATCGGGACCGCGAACAGCGCGCCGAGGATGCCCGCGATCAACGACCCGGCCGCGACCGAGAGCAGGACCGCGACGGGGTGCAGCGACACGGCGTGGCCCATGAGGAACGGCTGCAGGACGTGGCCCTCGAGCTGCTGCACGCCGAGCACGATCGCGAGCATGATGATCGCCGCCCCGGGCCCCTGCGCGACGAGCGCGACGAGCACCGCGATGGACCCCGTGACGACCGCACCGACGATCGGCACGAACGACCCGAGGAACACGAGGATCGCGAGCGGCAGCGCGAGCGGGACGCCCAGGATCGCCGCGCCCACGCCGATGCCGACGGCGTCGACGGCCGCGACGAGGATCTGCGTGCGCGTGTAGGCGCCGAGCGTCACGACCCCGCGGCGGGCCGCCTGGTGCACGTGCTCGCGCGACCCGCGCGGCAGGAGCCCGACGACCCACGCCCAGATGGTGCGGCCGTCGAGCAGGAAGAAGAACGTGCAGAACAGCGCGATGATCGCGCCGGCCAGGACGTGCCCGACGGTCGTCGCGCCGGTGAGGACCCCGGACACGACGCTCGAGCCGGCGCCCGACGCGGACTCCTGGATGCGGTCGATCCACCCCTGCAGGTCGTCGGTCGAGAGCTGCAACGGACCCGTGGCGAGCCAGTCGAGGATCTTGTCGACGCCCTCGGACGCCTGGTCCCACAGCGCCCCGATGCCCTTGACGACCGAGCGTCCCGCGAGCGTGAGCAGCGTCCCGACGACCCCGACGAGCAGGACGACCGCGATGCCGGCGGCGGCACCGCGCGGCAGGCGCAGCCGGTGGTGCATCCACCCGACGAGCGGGGTGAGCAGCACGGTGAGCAGCAGCGCGATCGCGACGGGCACCACGACGACCTTGAGCTGCGCGATCAGCCACAGCAGCACGGCCAGGGCCGCGCCGATGAGCAGCAGCCGCCACGACCACGACGCGGCGGCGCGCACGGCGGACGGCACGGCGTCGCCGGTGGTCCGTCCGGCGTCCGCGGGGGCCGCCTCGGACACCGGCGCAGGCGCCGGCGACGCCTCGGGGGACGCGGTCACGCGTCCCTCCCCGCGGCGAGCGCGCGGTCGAGGTCGGCGACGAGGTCGTCGACGTCCTCGATCCCGACGGAAAGCCGCACGAGGTCGTCGGGCACCTCGAGCGCGGTGCCGGCGACGGACCCGTGCGTCATGCGGCCGGGGTGCTCGACGAGCGACTCGACGCCGCCGAGCGACTCGGCGAGCGTGAACACCTCGGTCGCCGCGCACACCGCGAGCGCGGACGCCTCGCTGCCGGTGCGGAACGACACCATGCCGCCGAACCCGCGCATCTGCCGCGCGGCGAGCTCGTGCCCGGGGTGGCTCGGCAGGCCGGGGTAGATCACCGACGTCACGGCGTCGTGCGCGTCGAGGAACTCGGCGACGCGCTGCGCGTTGGCGGTGTGCCGGTCCATCCGGACCGCGAGCGTGCGCAGGCCGCGCAGCGTGAGCCAGGCGTCGAACGGACCGGCGACGGCGCCCGACGCGTTCTGGTGGAAGCCGATCGCGTCGGCGAGGTGCGTCGTTCCGGTGGGCCCGTCGAGCCCGACGGGGAGCTGGGCACCGTCCGCGACGACGAGCGCACCGCCGACGACGTCGGAGTGGCCGCCGATGTACTTGGTCGTCGAGTGCACGACGACGTCCGCGCCGAGCGCGAGCGGCTGCTGCAGGTACGGCGTGGCGAACGTGTTGTCGACGGCGAGCAGCGCACCGACACCGCGGGCGAGGGCCGCGAGCGCGCCGATGTCCGCGACGTTGAGCAGGGGGTTGGTGGGCGTCTCGACCCAGACGAGCTTGGTGCGCCCCGGCTGGACCGCGGCCGCGACGGCGGTCGTGTCGGTGAGGTCGACGGGCGTGTGCTCGATCCCCCACGGGCCGAAGACGCGCGCGATGAGCCGGTACGTGCCGCCGTAGGCGTCGTCGGGCACGACGACGTGGTCGCCCGGGCGCAGGACCGCGCGCAGCAGCGTGTCCTCGGCGGCGAGCCCCGACGCGAACGCGAACCCGGCGGCGCCGCCCTCGACGTCGGCGAGCGCGCGCTCGAGCGCGGTGCGGGTCGGGTTGGCCGACCGCGAGTACTCGTATCCGCCCCGCAGCCCGCCGACGCCGTCCTGCTTGTACGTCGACACCTGGTAGATGGGCGGGACGACCGCACCGGTCGTCGGGTCGGGCTCCTGACCTGCATGGATGGCGCGGGTCGCGAAGCCGGCGGGCGGGCGGTCGTCGCCCTGGTCCAGGTGGTTCGTGGTCACCGCCCCAGGCTAGGCCGTGGCGCGGTCCGCGGCCCGGCGCACGCGCTCGCGTCGCGCGGGCAGGAGGCCCTCCCGCGGGCGCGCGGGCGGGAACACGGGACGCGCACGCACGGTTGTGCTGGCCGGGATGGACCAGGCGAACCGCCGGTCTCCCGGAGAGGACCAGCGACCATGAACTGGCTGTTCGGATCTGCGCTGCGCACGACGATGGTGGACCGCGACCGCGCCCTGGCGGGGCGCGACGGCTACGCGTACGACGTCCCGACGACGCACACGGTGCTCGGCACCCCGCTGGCGGGCCCGTGGCCCGAGGGGACGCGCGTCCTGTACGTCGCGATGGGCTGTTTCTGGGGTGCGGAGAAGGCCTTCTGGCAGCTCCCGGGCGTCGTGACGACCGCGGTCGGCTACCAGGGCGGCTTCACGCCGTACCCGACCTACGAGGAGACCTGCACCGGCCTGACCGGCCACACCGAGATGGTGCTCGTCGCCTACGACCCGACGGTGCTGTCCGACGACGACGTGCTGCGGACGTTCTGGGAGTCGCACGACCCCACGCAGGGCTTCCGGCAGGGCAACGACGTCGGCACGCAGTACCGCTCGGCGGTCTACACGACGACACCCGAGCAGGCCGAGGCCGCGGCGCGCACCCGCGCGGAGTACCAGCCGCGCCTGACGCGATCGGGGTTCGGCGAGATCACGACGGAGATCCGCCCGGCCGACGAGGCGGGCACGTTCTTCTACGCCGAGGGCTACCACCAGCAGTACCTCGACAAGAACCCGAACGGGTACTGCGGGCTCGGCGGGACCGGGGTGTCCTGCCCGCGGCCGACCGGGGCCTGAGTCCTCGGGCGGGCGGACGGCGGGAGCGCCCCTCTCCCTGCCGTCCGCCCACCCTGCGACCGGTCGCGGGCCCCCGTGACCGCTTGACCGACCGCCTCCGGTGACGGTCCGCGCGCCCCGCGGTGGAGCGGTGCGCCTGGCGGTGAAGGTAGCCGTGACTGTCGCCGCCGGTCCACGCCCGTCCACGTGGGGCCGGACCGCGGTCCAGGACGTCTGCGCAGGTAGGACGGGTCCTGACGGCTCCTCTGGCGCTCCGGGGCGAGTCACGGGGGCCGGTCAGCGGTGGTCGGAGTGCCCCAGCGGCTTGTCCGGCGCGACGAGGTCGCGGACCGCGCGCTTGAGCACGGTGATCTCGGGGAAGCCGCCGTCCGTCGCGCGGTCCCACACGACCGTGTCGTCGACGACGACCGTGAACACCCCGCCCGTCGCGGGGCGCAGCGCGACCTCGCCGAGCTCGCGGTGGAACGTCGTGAGCAGCTCCTGGGCGTACCAGGCGGCGCGCAGCAGCCAGCGGCACTGCGTGCAGTAGGTGACGACGACCCGGGGCAGGTCGGCGGGCGCGGCGGGCTCGGGCATCTGCCCAGCGTGTCATCGCGCCAGCGGTCGCGGACACCCGCGTCCGCACCGCAGACTGCAGCGCGTGGACGCCCTCGCACCGACGCCCGCCCCGACCGCCGTCCCGACGCTCGCCCTGACGCCGCGCGACGTCGCGCGCGTGCTCGCGGCCGCCCTCGTGTGCGGGTCGGCGGTGCTGCTGTTCGCGGTGCACGTCCGCCCGCTCGGGTACGTGCCGCTCGTCGCCGGCGTCGCGCTGGCGTTCTCCGTCGACCGGGCGCTGGGGCGCGACCTCACGCTCGTGGCGCTCGGCATGACGGTCATCACGACGATCTCGCTGCGCGCGGACCTGTCGGACGCGGGCATCGCCCGGTTCGCCGTGGCGCTGTCGGGCGCGGTCCTGGTGCCGTACGTGCTGTCGCGGTTCGTCCTGAAGCAGGACGTCATCCGGTTCCCGCTGCGCACTGGACGCCGGTGGACGCGCACGCAGGTCGTCTACCTGCTGGTCGTCGTGGTGCTCGCCTACCTGCTGCTGCCCTGGTACTTCCTCGGCTCGGGCGCGTACCTCAACTGGCCGGTCGTCGACTCGCCGCAGGAGATCGCGCGGCTGTTCGTCGGCGTCAACGCGGTCGGCATCTGGGACGAGCTGTTCTTCGTCTGCACCGTGCTCGCGCTGCTGCGCGTGCACTTCCCGTTCCCGGTCGCGAACGTGCTCCAGTCGCTCGTGTTCGTGTCGTTCCTGTGGGAGCTCGGGTACCGCGAGTGGGGCCCGCTGCTGACGATCCCGTTCGCGCTGGTGCAGGGCTGGATCTTCCGCAAGACCGCGTCGCTCACGTACGTCGTGACGGTGCACCTGCTGTTCGACCTGGTCGTCTTCATGGTGCTCGTGCACGCGCACGACCCCGCGCTGTTCGACGTCTTCGTGACGGCACCCGCCAGCTGGTGACGCCGCGGGCGTCACGTAGGTTGGTCGGACGCCGACGAGAGGACCGGGGACCCGTGACGCTGACGACGTGGGCCGGCAACTACACCTACCGCGCGCACCGGGTGCTCGCACCGCGCACGGTCGAGGAGCTGCAGGAGGTCGTCGCGGCGGCCCCGCGGGTGCGCGCGCTCGGCACCCGGCACTGCTTCAACGACCTGGCGGACGGCCCCGGCGTGCTCGTCTCGCTGGAAGGGCTCGACCCCGGGTTCACGATCGACGAGGCCGCCCGCACGGTGACCGTCACGGGCGGCACCCGCTACGGCACGCTCGCGCGGCACCTGCACGCCGCGGGCTGGGCGGTGCACAACCTCGCGTCGCTGCCGCACATCTCGGTCGCGGGCGCGGTCGCGACGGCCACGCACGGGTCGGGCGACCGGTCGCGCAACCTGTCGACCGCGGTCGCGGCGCTCGACCTGGTCGGGCCGGACGGCGAGCTGCGGCACGTGGCGCGCGGCGACGACGGCTTCGCGGGCTCGGTCGTGGCGCTCGGCGCCCTCGGTGTCGCGGCGCGCGTGACGCTCGACGTCGAGCCGACGTTCCAGGTCGCGCAGCAGGTGCACGTCGACCTGCCGTGGACGGCAGCGCTCGACCGCTTCGACGACCTCACCGCGAGTGCCGACTCCGTGAGCCTGTTCACCGACTGGTCGGGCGACACGGTCCAGCAGGTCTGGCGCAAGTCCCGCGTCACCGACGGCCACGGCGTGCTGCGCGACGACCTGTTCGGCGCACGCCCGGCCGACGGCCCACGGCACCCGCTGCCCGGAATCGACCCGGTGTCCTGCACGCCGCAGCTCGGCGAGCCCGGCCCGTGGCACGAGCGGATCCCGCACTTCCGCCTGGAGTTCACGCCGAGCAACGGCGACGAGCTGCAGTCGGAGTACCTGGTGCCGCGCGCGCACGCCGTCGCGGCTCTCGCGGCCGTGCGGGAGCTGTCGTCGGTCGTGACGCCGCTGCTGCAGGTCACCGAGGTCCGGACGGTCGCGGCCGACGACCTCTGGCTGTCGACCGCGTACGGCGACGACCGCGTCGGCCTGCACTTCACGTGGAAGCCCCTGCAGCCGCAGGTCGAGGCGGTCCTGCCGGCCCTGGAGGCGGCCCTCGCGCCGTTCGACGCGCGACCGCACTGGGGCAAGCTCTTCGCGGACGTCGACCGCGACCTGGCCCGGCTCTACCCGCGGTGGGACGACTTCGCGGCGCTCGTGGCACGGACCGACCCCGACGGGGTGTTCCGCAACGACTTCGTCGAGCGGCACGTGCTGCCCCGCTGACGTCCGGCCCCGCCGCTCGGCCGCCGCGCCGTCCGGCCGCTCGGCCCGTGCGGGCGGGCCGGCTGATCGTCGCACGGCATGGCGCGACCCCCGCCGCTCCGGTGGTGCCGGGGCGACGGGGGCCGCGTGGCGCTCAGTTGCTGGTGCCGACCACGTCGACGACGAAGACGAGCGTGTCGCCGCCCTTGATGCCGGCCTGCGGCACGCCGCGGTCGCCGTAGCCGAGGTGCGACGGGATGGACAGCAGGACGCGCGAGCCGACCTGCTGGCCGACGAGGCCCTCGTCCCAGCCGGAGATGACCTGGCCGACGCCGATGCCGAAGCTGATCGACGAGCCGCGGTCGTACGAGTTGTCGAAGACGCCACCGGCCCAGGACTGGCCCAGGTAGTGCACCTCGATGGTGTCGCCGGCCTCGACGAGCGCGCCGTCGCCGCGGGACAGCACGAGCACCTCGAGCTCACCGGACGGCTGCGCGTCGGGGAAGGTCAGCGTGGGCTTCTCGCCGAACGATCCCGAGACCTCGGGCAGCGCTGCGGACATGACGAACTCCTTCGGTGGGTGACAGTGCCGGTCCATCGTGCCGCACCCGGTGGGCGCGCGCCGTCGGAGCCGACCGGTGGGCGCGTCGGTGCGGGCGTGTGCCGGAGCTGCGTCAGGCGGGCTCGCCCGCGAGGACCTGGTCACGCACGACGCGCCGCAGGACCTTGCCGACCTGCGAGCGCGGCAGCTCGGTGAGCACGACGAGCCGGCGCGGCAGGGCGTACCGGGCGAGGCGCCGCTCGCACCACTCGCGGACGGCGGTGAGGTCCACGCCGGACGCGTCGGCGTCGAGCACGACGGCCGCGACGACGGACTCCCCCATGTCACCCCCGGGGACGCCGACCACGGCGACGTCGAGGATGCCCGGCATGGTGCGCAGGTGGTCCTCGACCTGCGACGGGTACACCTTGAAGCCGCCGGTGACGATCATCTCCTTCATCCGGTCGACGAGGACGACGCTGCCGGCGTCGACGCGCACGACGTCACCGGTGCGCAGCCACCCGCCCGGCAGGAGCTGCGCGGCGGTCTCCTCGGGCCGCTGCCAGTACCCCTGGAAGACCTGCGGGCCGCGGATGAGCAGCTCGCCGCCGGTCGCGGCGTCGACGTCGCGCGTCGGGTCCTCCTGGTCGACGACCCGGATCTCGGTCGACGGGAACGGCAGGCCGAGGGTGCCGGGCCGGCGCTCGGCCGTCAGGGGGTTGCCGAGCGCGACGGGCGACGTCTCGGTCATGCCGTACCCCTCGACGACGAGCCCGCCGGTGACGGCCTCCCACCGCTGCGCGGTCGCGGGGGGCAGGGCCATCGCCCCGGAGATCGCGTGCCGGAACGACGTGAGGTCGGTGCCGGACTTCTCGGCGGCGGCGGCGAGCCGGTCGAGCATGGGCGGGACGGCGGGCAGGAAGGTGCCGGGCCGGCGACGCTGCGCCGCGAGGACGAGCGCGGGGTCGAACGACGGGAACGCGACGAGCGTCGCGCCGACGCGCACGGCGTAGGTGAGGCACAGGGTGAGGCCGAAGGCGTGGAAGAAGGGCAGGACGCCGAAGACGACCTCGGTGCCGGGGACGGCGCCGGTCCAGGCGTGCCCCTGCAGGGCGTTGGCGACGAGGTTGCGGTGGCTGAGGACGGCGGCCTTGGGGGTGCCGGTCGTCCCGCCGGTGTACTGCAGCAGCGCGACGTCGTCGGCGCCGGGGCCGGGGACGTCGTCGCGGACGGGCCGGGCGGACGCGACGAGCCGGTGCCAGGACGGCACGCCGGGCGGCACGGGGCCGCACATCGCGGCGCGCGTGCGGCGGGCCTTGGCGACGGGGAGCCGCAGGGCGAACCGGCTGCGCCAGGGCAGGTCGGCGGAGAGGTCGACGGCGACGACCGCGCGGACCGCGGTGCGGTCGAGCGTCGCGCGCACCGCGGGGACGGTCTTCTGCCAGACGAGCGCGACGACCGCGCCCGAGTCCGCGAGCTGGTGCGCGAGCTCGTCGGCGGTGTACGTCGGGTTGTGCTCGACGACGACGGCACCGACGCGCAGCGCGGCGTAGAACGCGACGACGTGCGCGGGGCAGTTCGGGATCGCGAGGGCGACGCGGTCGCCGGGCTGCACGCCGAGGTCGAGCAGGACCTGGGCGCCGCGCGCGGCGGCGTCGGCGAGCTCGCGATAGGTGGTGGTCGCGCCGAGGAAGTCGAGCGCGACGCGGTCGGGCCACGTGGCGGCGGCGCGGTCGAGCGCCGCGACGAGCGACTCGTCGGGCACCTCGACCTCGCGCGGGACCCCGGGCGGGAGGTCGAGGACGAGGCCGTCGCCGGTGGAGCTCATGACCCGACCGTAACCTACGGGAGCGTAAGTTACTAGTGCGTAGCTTTCTCGCGGCGGGAGATCCGTGGGCGGACCTCAGCCCGCCGCGACCGCCACGGCCGGACCGTCCGGAGCGACCGCGTCCGCCAGCACCGACGGCAGCCACCGCAGCTGCCGCTCGAGCTGGTGCCCCTGCCCGCCCTCGTGCTGGTTGAACGTGTAGACCTCGATCTCCGTCCGCGGCCGCGCGGGGGTCAGCCCGGCGTAGTGGTTGTACGCCGCGAACACCGTCGACGGCGGGCACGTCCCGTCGCGCAGCGCGACCGAGAACAGCGCAGGCGCCGTCGCCCGCCGCGCCAGGTGCACGCCGTCGAAGTACGACATCGTGCGGAACACCTGCTCCTCGCTGCCGCGGTGCACCGCCAGGTACTGCACGAGCTCGCCGTACGGGAAGGCGTCGGTGATGTCGACGGCCCGGCGGTAGTGGCACAGGAACGGCACGTCCGGCATCGCGGCCACCAGGCCGTCCGACAGCCCTGCCGCCGCGAGCGCCACGCCGCCGCCCTGGCTGATCCCCGCGACCGTCACGCGCCGCGGGTCGACGCCCGGCAGCGCCCGCGCGGCGTCGACCGCACGCACCGCGTCCGTCATCAGGCGCCGGTAGTAGTGGCGCTCCGGGTCCTCGATCCCCCGAGTCATCACGCCCGGCGACGCCGGGCCCGAGCCCGCCAGGTCGGGCGTGTGCCCGCCGTTGCCCCACGTCGACCCCTGCCCGCGCGTGTCCATGACGACGTGCACGAAGCCCGCCGCCGCCCACGCGAGCCGCTCGTGCGCGAACCCGCGCCCGCCGCCGTACCCGATGAACTCCACGACCGCCGGCAGCAGGTCGCCCTGCTCCGCGCTGCCCGCCGGGCGGGTCACCCACGCCCGGACCGGCTGGCCGTCGAACCCGGCGAACGTCAGGTCGTCCGTGTCGACCAGCCGCAGGCCCGCGTCGACGCGCGTGACGTCGACCAGCACCTCGTGCCGGCGCGCCTCCGCGAGGGTCGTCGCCCAGAAGTCGTCGAGGTCCGCGGGCTCGACGAGCTCCGGCCGGTACCGCTCGAGCTCGGGCAGGGGCAGGTCGAACAGGGCCATCGTGCTCCTTCGGCGATGACGGGCGGACGCTCGGGACCGGGACCGGCCACGCGGGCAGGACCTCGCTCGCGTCGGACGCTACCGCGCGTCCCGTCCCGTCTGGAAACCGCTCACCGCACGGCGACGGGGGACGCGACTGCCCACCCCGCCTCCCGG
>NZ_BIMR01000051.1 GCF_004306155.1 Cellulomonas biazotea | reverse complement strand
GCGCGCGGAGGGCCTGCGGGTGATCCGGACCTATCGCACGGCCGAGTCGGGGCTCACCGTGGCTGCCGGCATGGACCACGAGGTCGACGGCGGCGCCGTGCACGTCGGCACGCGCGTCGACGCCGAGCGGGCCCGCGTGGTGTTCGACGTCGACGCGCAGGTCGGCATCGCCGTCGGCGTGACGAAGTGGCTCGCCTACCACTACGGCAAGGACTCGGCGCCCGACCTGGTGAACCGTGCCGGCATGACCATGCACCGGGCGCGGGCGGCGGGCCGGGCTGCGGCGCTCGAGGCGCACGAGCAGTGGGTCGCCGACTTCTGGGACCGCAGCGAGATCGTGTGGGACGGCGCGCGTGGCGCCCAGCAGGCGATCCACCTCAACCAGTTCACGCTGCTGCAGGCGTCGCTGCGCAGCGAGGGCCACGGCGTGCCGTCCAAGGGGCTCACGGGCACCGGGTACGAGGGGCACTACTTCTGGGACACCGAGGCGTACCTGCTCCCGTTCCTCACGCACACGTCGCCGCGGGTGGCCCGCAGCCTGCTCATGCACCGTGTGCGGATGCTGCCCGCCGCACGCGCGCGGGCGCGCGAGGTCGGGTGCGACGGTGCGTTGTTCCCGTGGCGCACCATCGACGGGCAGGAGGCGTCGGCGTACTACGCGGCCGGGACCGCGCAGTACCACATCGACGCGGACGTGGCCTACGCGCTGGCGCAGTACGTCGAGGTCACGGGCGACACGGACCTCATGGTGCGGCACGGTGTCGAGCTGCTCGTCGAGACCGCTCGGATGTGGGCGGGCCTCGGGTTCTTCTCCGAGCGGCGGGACGGGCGGTTCGTGCTGCTCAAGGTCACCGGGCCCGACGAGTACTCGACGGTGGTCGACAACAACCTCTACACGAACCTCATGGCGGCGGAGAACCTGCGGATGGCGGCCGACGCCGTTGCGTGGCTGCGGGCCGAGCACCCGCGCGACCTGCAGCGCCTCACCCAGCGTGTCGGGCTCCGCGACGACGAGGAGGCGACGTGGCGGCGGGCGGCGGAGCGCATGTACGTGCCGTTCGACCCGAAGGCGGGCGTGCACCTGCAGGACGACCGGTTCCTCGAGCAGCTCCCCTGGGACTTCGCCGGCACCCCCGCCGACCGCTACCCCCTGCTGCTGCACTTCCACCCGCTGGTCATCTACCGGCACCAGGTCATCAAGCAGGCCGACGTCGTCCTCGCGACCGTCCTGCTGCCGGAGCGCTTCAGCCGCGAGGAGCGGCGCCGCATCTTCGAGTACTACGACCCGCTGACCACCGGCGACTCCTCGCTCTCGGAGTGCATCCAGGCGATCGCTGCGGCCGACGTCGGCAAGTACCGGACGGCCGAGGAGTACCTGGTGGACGCCGCGGCTGTCGACATCGCGGACCGTGCGGGCAACCTGCGCGACGGCGTGCACGTCGCCTCCGCGGGCGGCGCGTGGATGGCGGTCGTCCAGGGCTTCGCGGGCTACCGGTGGCGTGGCACGCGCTTCGCGCCGATGCTGCCGACGCGCGCGCGGCGGCTCTGCTTCCCGCTGCAGGTCCGCGGCTCGGTGCTGGAGGTCGACATCCGGCCCGACGTCGTGACGTACGCGGTCCGGTCGGGTCCTCCGGTCACCGCGTGGCACCACGACGAGCAGTTCACCGTCACGGCCGGGGCGCCGGTGTCGTTCCCGGGCGAGTACCACACGCGGGACGTGGGCGACCTGCCCGCACCCGTCGCCTCCTGACGCCGGCGGCGCCCGGGCGTCGCCCGACGTGCCGGGCTCGTCAGAGCGCGGCGGTCTCGGCGACGGGCGGCGGTGCCTTCAGGCTGAGCGTGAGGTGGCCGCCCAGATACCCGCCGGCCGTCACGACCACGCCCGCGACCAGGCTCGTCGCGACCCCGCGCGCCCGGGCCCCGCGACGACGCTGCCGCCACGAGACGGCGTACAGGCCGAGGGCCACGGTGTTGAGCAGGGCGTGCGCCGCCCCGACGCGCTGCACGCGTCGGTTCCCCAGCGCCCAGTCGGCCAGCCCCGTGACCGCGGTCGGGGCGGCCGCGAGCACGCCGAGGCCGAGGAGCCGGTCGGCCGCGCCCGTGGCCCGCGGACCCCCGACCAGGTCGAGCGCCGTCGAGGACATCCACAGCCCGAGCGGCAGGTCGGTGAGCAGCGGGTGCAGCGCGTGCCCCACCGGCACGCCGTGCAGCAGGCGTGCGCGTCCCTCGTCGTCCAGCAGACGGTCGGCGAGCGGCCGGAGACGCGCGACCCACGGGTCGAGCCGTTCGCTCTGCTCGAGCCGCTCGGCCCAGCGCAACGGTGCAGGAGAGCTCTCGGAGGAGGACATCGGCGTTCCCTCGTCGCGACGGCGGCGGATGCTGCACCGTCGTCCGAGCATCGCAGCGGCCGGGCCGCTCGGCGACCCGGGGCGCCGCCCCGCAGGACGGCGCCCGAGGGCCGGCGGGTCAGCGGCGGCGCTTCTCCCGGACACGCACCGAGATCGAGATCGGCGAGCCCTCGAACCCGAAGGTCTCGCGCAGGCGGCGCTCGATGTACCGGCGGTACCCCGGGTCCAGGAAGCCGGTGGTGAAGATGACGAACCGCGGCGGGCGCGTCGACGCCTGCGTCGCGAAGAGGATGCGCGGCTGCTTGCCCCCGCGCAGCGGGTGCGGGTGCGCCGCGACGAGCTCGCCGAGGAACGCGTTGAGGCGGCCGGTCGAGATGCGCGTGTCCCACGACTCGAGCGACCGCTCGAGCGCAGGGACCAGCCGGTCGGTGTGCCACCCGGTCCGCGCCGAGATGTTCACCCGCGGCGCCCACTGCACCTGGACGAGGTCCTTGTCGATCTCCCGCTCCAGGTAGGGGCGGCGGTCCTCGTCCATGAGGTCCCACTTGTTGTACGCGATGACCAGCGCCCGGCCCGCGTCGACGACCTGGGAGATCACCCGGGTGTCCTGCTCGGTGAGCGGCGCGGACGCGTCGACGAGGACGACGGCGACCTCGGCCTTCTCGATCGCGGCCTGCGTGCGCAGCGACGCGTAGAAGTCGGGGCCCGACGTCTGGTGCACGCGCCGCCGGATGCCGGCGGTGTCGACGAACACCCACGGGACGCCCTTGAGGAGCACGAGCTCGTCCACGGGGTCGCGCGTCGTGCCGGCCGTGGCGTCGACGACCACCCGCTCGGTGCCCAGCACCTTGTTGAGCAGCGACGACTTGCCGACGTTGGGCCGCCCCACGAGTGCGACGCGGCGCGGGCCGTCCGGGACGGGCTTCGCGTGCGCCGAGACCTCGGGCAGCGCGTCGACCGCGGCCTCCAGCAGGTCGCCCGTGCCGCGGCCGTGCAGCGCCGACACGGGGAACGGCTCACCGAGCCCGAGCGCCCACAGCGCGGCGGCGTCCGCCTCGCCCGCGGGACCGTCGACCTTGTTCGCGCACAGCACGACGGGCTTGCCCGCCCGCCGCAGCAGCCGCACGACCTGCTCGTCCGTGTCGGTCGCCCCGACCGTCGCGTCCACGACGAACAGCACGGCGTCGGCCAGCGCGATCGCAACCTCCGCCTGCTGCGCGACGCGCGCCTCGATGCCCGCGACGTCGACCTCCCAGCCACCGGTGTCGACGAGGGTGAACCGGCGGCCCGCCCACTCGGCCGGGTAGCTGACCCGGTCGCGCGTGACGCCGGGCATGTCCTCGACGACCGCCTCGCGGCGGCCGAGGATGCGGTTGACCAGCGTCGACTTGCCGACGTTGGGCCGACCGACCACGGCGAGCACGGGCCACGCGGTCGCCTCGGGGCCGCCGAGCTCGTCCTCGTCAAGGCCGTCGATCAGCGCGAGGTCGTCGTCCTCCAGCGCGTACTCCGCGAGGCCGGCCCGCAGGGCGCGCTCCCGGTCGGCGTCACCGGACTCGTCGGGCAGCACGAGGGCGGGGTCGCCGGCGTCGCCGGGCAGCACGAAATCGGGGTCGGTCTCCGTCATGGCACCCATTGTCCCCTGTCGGACGGCCTGCCGTGACGTCAGGCGTGCTCGCGCTGCGGGTCGTCGGCCGGCAGGGCCAGGCCCGTGCGGGCGATCGCGCGTGCGACGAGGTCCGACAGGGCCACGCGCACGGCCTCGTTGGCGTCGACGAGCGCGGCGCGGCCGGACGTGCCGGGTGCGCGCTCGACGACCACCGGCTCCCCGAACTCGACGGCCAGCCGTCGCCGCAGCCCGGGCACGTGACTGGTGGGCTCGCCCGTCCGCCGCGTCCCGAGGATCGCGATCGG
Source organism: Cellulomonas biazotea (assembly GCF_004306155.1). Lineage (GTDB taxonomy): Bacteria > Actinomycetota > Actinomycetes > Actinomycetales > Cellulomonadaceae > Cellulomonas > Cellulomonas biazotea. The sequence continues at coordinate 3,222 of NZ_BIMR01000051.1, read as the reverse complement.
CACCACCGGAGCGTGCCCGTTGAGCGCGAGCCACGCGATGCCCGCGCGGGCGCTCGTCGCGTCGCCGCGCCCGCGGTTACCCTCGGGGAACACCCCGACGACACCGCCCCGACGCAGCACCCCGAGGGCCGTGGTGAGCGCCGTGCGGCCGCCCTCACGGTCGACGGGGATCTGCCCGGCGGCGGTGAGGAACAGCCCGACCACACCACCGAACATCTCCTCCTTGACGAGGATGTGCGCCGGGCGTGGGGTCACCCCCGCCAGGACCGGACCGTCGACGAGCCCGGAGTGGTTGGCCGCGAGCAGCACCGGCCCGGTAGCCGGCACGTGGTGGGCGCCGACGACGTCGGTCGCCCACACGCCGCGTGCGAGGAGCCTCCCGACCCAGCGCGACCACGCGGGCCCCGCCGGCGACGGGATCCGCGGGCCCGAGTCCGGGCTCATGCGCGTGCGGTGGACGCCGCGACGACCGCGAGGACCGCGTCGACCGTCTCCTGGAAGTCGAGGTGCGACGAGTCGACCGTGACGACGCCGTCCGCCGCCGTGTGGAACTCCACGACCGTGGAGTCGTCGGCGTCGCGGCGCAGCACCTGGTCGCGCGTGGCCTCGACCGCCTCCGCGTCAGCGGTGCCGTGCACGTCGAGCGCACGGCGCGCCAGACGCGCCTCCTCGCTCGCGGTGAGCAGGACGCGGACGTCAGCGTCGGGGGCGACGACGGTCGTGATGTCCCGACCCTCGGCGACGATCCCCCGCCCGCCCGAGAACGACCCGGCCGCCCGCTCGGCGTCGATCGCGGCGCGCTGCAGGCGTCCGAGCTCGGCCCGCACGTCGAGGTTGGTCGCGACCGCGCTCACCGCCGCCGACACCGCGGTCTCCCGGATCGCGGCCGTCACGTCGGTGCCGCCGACGACCACCGTCGGGTCCTGCGGGTCGACGCCCATGACCAGCGGCAGCGCACGGACCGCGTCCGCCACCGCGCCCGTGTCCGTCAGGGCGACGCCCTGGTCCACGCACCACCACGTCGCCGCGCGGTACATGGCCCCCGTGTCGAGGTACGCGAGGCCCAGCGACCGGGCGACCGCCCGGGACACGCTCGACTTGCCCGACCCGGACGGGCCGTCGATGGCGACCACCAGGGGCGCCGGGATCGTGCTCAACTCACCAGTCTCCATCCGCGGAGCGTCAGCTCCGCCTCGAGGTGCGGCACCGCACCCGGCAGCACCGAGATCGCGGCCATGCCCACGGGCCGCCCGGCCGCGTGCTCCAGCTGCAGGTCCTCCAGGTTGACGCCCGCGTCGCCGACGTCCGTCAGCAGCCGCGCGAGCTCGCCCGGGGCGTCCGGCACCAGGACACTCACGACGACGTACTCGCGGCGCGCACCACCGTGCTTGCCGGGCACGCGTGCGACGCCCGCGTTCCCGTCCGCGATGGTCCGTGCGATCGTCGACAGCGCCCCGAGCTCGACGTCCTCCGGCCCGGACGCCGCGGCGGCGCCGTCGAGCGCGTGGATCACCGCGTCGAGGTCTCCGCGCAGGCCGACGAGCACGTCCCGCACGGCGGCCGCGTTGGCGGCGAGGATCGACGTCCACAGCGCGGGGTCGGAGGCGGCGAGCCGCGTCACGTCCCGCAGCCCCTGTCCGGCGAGGCCGAGGGCGTCGTCGCCGACGTCCCGCAGCCGCGCGGCGACGAGGCTCGCGGCGACCTGCGGCACGTGCGAGACGGCAGCGACCGCGGCGTCGTGCGCGTCGGCGTCCATCGACACCGGCACCGCGCCGAGGTCGACCGCGAGCGACCGCACCGCGAGCAGCGCGTCGGGGCGCGACGAGCCCGAGTCGGCGATGACCCACGGCCGCCCGAGGAACAGGTCCGGCACCGCCGCAGCCGGGCCCGAGCGCTCGCGCCCCGCCATCGGGTGCGACCCGACGTACCGCGACAGGTCGGCGCCCGCGGCCCGCAGCTCCGCCAGCACGTATCCCTTGACGCTCGCCACGTCGGTGACGACCGCGTCCGGGTACGCGGCCAGCTCGGCGAGCACCACGTCCGACGTCACGTCGGGCGGTGCCGCGACGACGACGAGCGCAGGCGGCGAGTCGTCCGGCGACGCGGGTCGTCCGGCGCCGACGTCGCGTGCGAGCGCGACGGCGGTGCGCGACGGGTCGTGCAGCCGCACGTCCACGCCGTGCGCGGTCAGGCCCAGCCCGACGGACGTGCCCAGCAGACCCGTCCCGACGACGCGGACCGGACCCACGGTCGCGAGGCTCACATGCCCACCTGCGTCATGAGCGAGCCCACCTCCGTCTTGGACAGCACGCGCGTCCGCCCCGGCTTGAGGTCCCCGAGCCGGATCGGCCCGATCTGGGTGCGGACCAGGCGCGTCACCGGGTGCCCGGCCTCCTCGAGCAGACGGCGCACGACGCGGTTGCGGCCCTCGTGCAGCACGAGCTCGACGAGGCTCGCCTGCGGGGTCGTCTGCACGACCTGGAAGCGGTCGACCTTGACGAGGCCGTCCTCGAGCTCGATGCCGCGCGTGAGGCGCCCGCCCAGCGAGCCCGCGACGCGCCCCTCGACGTGCGCGAGGTACGTCTTCGCGACGCCGTGCGACGGGTGCGACAGCCGGTTGGCCAGCTCGCCGTCGTTCGTCAGCAGCAGCAGCCCCTCGGTCTCCGCGTCGAGGCGCCCGACGTGGAAGAGGCGCTCGGTGCGGTCGGCGACGAACTGCGCGATCGACGGCCGACCCTCGGGGTCGTGCATCGTCGAGACGACGCCCTTGGGCTTGTTGAGCGCGAGCGTGACGATCGAGGAGTCGAGCTGCACACGCAGCCCGTCCACGTGGATGACCGCGCTGACGGGGTCGACGCGCACGCCCAGCTCACGGACCTCCGTGCCGTCGACGGTCACCCGGCCGGTCGCGATGAGCTCCTCGCACGCGCGCCGCGAGCCGAGACCCGCGCCGGCGAGGACCTTCTGCAGGCGCACGCCCTCGGGGTCGTGCACGTCGACCGTGACCTCGGGGGCCCGGGTCGGCCGCGGTCGCGCGGGACGCGTCGGACGCGTCGCCGGTCGCGACGCACGCTTCGGTCCGCCGCGGTCCGGGCGGCCGTCGGTGCCGCGACGAGGCGCACGCGACTCCTCGCCCCCCGACCACGACGAGCGGCGGTCGTCGCCACCCGCACGGCCTGCGCGGCGGTCGTCGCCGCCACGGCCTGCCCGCCGGTCGTCGCC
>NZ_BIMR01000050.1 GCF_004306155.1 Cellulomonas biazotea | reverse complement strand
CGCGAGCCTGCCCGTGCTCGTCCACCTCGCGCAGGGACCGCACTCCCAGCGCGAGCTCGCGGCCGCGTGCGGTGTCACCGAGCAGACGATGAGCCGCGTCCTGGCCCGCATGGAGCGCACGGGGTACGTGTCGCGCAGCGCGCACGCCGACGACCGCCGCCGCCACGTCATCACCGCGACCCCGTCGGGACGGGAGGCCCTGGGTGCGTCCGCCGACCACCGCCTCGCCGAGGCGATGGTCACGCGCGGCCTGACGCCCGACCAGGTCCAGCAGCTGCGCGAGCTGCTCGTCCTCGTGGCCCGCCCCGACGACGACCCCACGGCCCGGACCGTCGCCGCGCCCGCACCGGACGCGGGTTAGCCTGACCGTCATGCGGTTCGACTCGCTCGACCTCGGCGCCCGGCTCCTGCCCTACGAGCCCACGTGGGCGCTGCAGCGCGAGGTCCACGCGGCCGTCGCCGCGGGCGAGCAGGAGGACACCGTCCTGCTGTGCGAGCACGAGGACGTCTACACCGCGGGGCGCCGCACGGCCCGCTGGGACCGCCCCACCGACGACACGCCCGTCGTCGACGTCGACCGTGGCGGCCGTATCACCTGGCACGGCCCCGGCCAGCTCGTCGGGTACCCGATCGTGCGCCTCGCGCAGCCGGTCGACGTCGTCCGCTACGTCCGGGCGCTCGAGGAGGCGCTCATCCGGACGTGCGCCGACCTCGGCCTGCACGCGGTGCGCGTCGAAGGCCGCAGCGGCGTCTGGTTCGCCGCGGACCCCGGTGACGGCAGCGCGCCCGCCCGGCGTGAGCGCAAGGTCGCCGCGATCGGCGTCCGCGTCGCGCGCGGCGTGACGATGCACGGCTTCGCGCTCAACTGCGAGCCCGACCTGCACGCGTTCGACCGCATCGTGCCGTGCGGCATCGACGACGCCGACGTCACGTCGCTGTCGGTGGAGACCGGGCGTCGCGTGACGATCGACGAGGTCACCCCCCTCGTGCGCGGCCACCTCGCGGCGACCCTCGCGCCGCTGCTCGCCGCGAACGCACCGGCACCGGCCGCTCCCCCGACGCCGGTCCCGGCCGCACCCGCCGGCTGAACGCCGCGACGCCGCCGGAGGGCGTCCTCAGCGCGCGTGCGGGAGCGCCGCGACCTCCTCGACGACCTCGGCGGCCCACGCGCGGACGTCCTCGAAGTCCCGGAAGTCCCCCGTCTCGGCACGCGTCAGCGCGACCAGCGCCCGCTCGTTGAGGTTGAGGTCGGCACGCTCGATCCGCCCGACGAAGCACCGGGGCTCGCGGGCGCCCGCGTGCCGCGCGACCACGTCGACGTCGTCCGGCGGCGTCGGGGGCATCGGCGGGTCGCCGACGGGGCCTGACCAGAACAGCCAGACCGGCATCGAGCGCAGCTGCGCGCCCTGCCGCTCGACGAGGTCCCGCAGCGCGGCCGCGAGCCGGCCCACGTACACCGCCGAGCCCAGGACGACCGCGTCGTACTCGTGGACGTGCTCGACGTCGTCGGGCGTGACCTCGTCGACGTCGTGCCCGGCATCGCGCAGCACCTGGGCGACGACCTCGCCGATCTCGCGCGTCCCGCCGTGCCGCGATGCGACGGTCATGAGGATCTTCATCGTCCCTCTCCTCGTCTGTGCAGTCCGTTCCGGCAGGCGACGCCGGCGTCCCCCCGGCGACCCCGCGCTCCCTGCGGGCATGCTGCCGACACCCCCAGCCTCACGGCGGCGCGGGCGTCGTGCGCGGGACCGAGGTCCCTGGTCTGTGACGTGCGACTCCCCCGCCACCCCGGGCGCACCGGCGGGTTAGTCTGACGGGCGTGACGATCGCTCCCGAGGGCCGCCGCATGCTCCGCGTCGAGGCGCGCAACGCCGCGACCCCGATCGAGAAGAAGCCCGAGTGGATCCGTACCCGGGCGACGATGGGCCCCGAGTACAGCGAGCTCAAGGGCCTCGTGAAGCGCGAGGGCCTGCACACGGTCTGCGAGGAAGCGGGCTGCCCCAACATCTTCGAGTGCTGGGAGGACCGCGAGGCGACGTTCCTCATCGGTGGCGACCAGTGCACGCGGCGGTGCGACTTCTGCCAGATCGACACGGGCAAGCCGGCCGACTTCGACGCCGACGAGCCGCGCCGCGTGGCCGCCTCCGTGCAGGCGATGGGCCTGAAGTACGCGACCGTCACCGGCGTCGCGCGCGACGACCTGCCCGACGGCGGTGCGTGGCTGTACGCCGAGACCGTGCGGCAGATCCACGACGTCAACCCGGGTACGGGTGTCGAGCTGCTCATCCCCGACTTCAACGCGGTCCCCGAGCTGCTCGACGAGGTGAACGCGTCGCGCCCCGAGGTGCTGGCCCACAACCTCGAGACGGTGCCGCGGATCTTCAAGCAGATCCGCCCGGGCTTCCGCTACGACCGCTCCCTGTCGGTCCTGACGCGCGCGCGCGAGGCCGGGCTCGTCACGAAGTCGAATCTCATCCTCGGCATGGGCGAGACGGTCGACGAGGTCAAGGACGCGCTGCGCGACCTGGTCGAGGCGGGCTGCGACCTGGTGACGATCACCCAGTACCTGCGCCCCTCGCTGCGGCACCACCCGGTCGACCGCTGGGTCCGTCCCGAGGAGTTCGTCGAGCTCTCGGAGCACGCCCAGGAGCTCGGGTTCCTCGGCGTCATGTCAGGCCCGCTCGTGCGCTCGTCGTACCGCGCCGGACGCCTGTGGGGCCAGGCCATGCGGCACCGCGGCATCGAGATCCCCGCGGCGCTCGCGCACCTCGGCGAGCCCACGACCGCCCGCCAGGAGGCGGCGAGCCTGCTCGCCCGCTGACGTCCCGCCGGACGATGTCCGGCGAGGCCCGTCCGGTCGGTAGACTCCGAGGCCATGGCCCGCGACACGAACGCCTCCTCCGGGAAGGTCCGCAAGACCCGCTGGTACCACCAGGTCTGGCAGGCGTACCAGATGACCCGCCAGAACGACCCGGCGGTCACCTGGCTGATCCTCGCCGTGTTCGTCGGCATCGTCGCCGTCGGCCTCGTCGTCGGGCTGATCTTCAACGCCGTCGTCTACTTCCTGCTGCTGGCGATCCCGTTCGCGCTGCTCGGCGCGATGTTCGTCCTCGCCCGCCGCGCGGAGACCGCCGCCTACACGCGCATCGCGGGCCAGCCGGGCGCGTCCCGCGCGGCCCTCGGCACGATCCGCCGCGGCTGGACCTTCACCGACGAGCCGGTCGCCGTCGACCCGCGCACGCAGGACATGGTGTTCCGCGGCCTCGGCCGGGCGGGCGTCGTCCTCGTGAGCGAGGGCCCCGCGGCCCGCGTCGGCAAGCTCCTCGAGTCGGAGCGCAAGCGGACCGCGCGCGTCATCTCCGGTGCTCCCATCACGCTCATCCAGGTCGGCGACGACGAGGGCCAGGTGCCCCTGCGCAAGGCGCCGCGGGCCGTCCAGAAGCTCCGGCCCCAGCTGACCAAGCAGGAGGTCGCCGAGGTGAGCAAGCGCCTCACCGCGCTCGGCGGCGTCCGGCTGCCCGTGCCGAAGGGCGTCGACCCGATGCGCGCCCGCCCCGACCGCAAGGGCATGCGCGGCCGCTGACCCGCTACGGTCGCCGCGTGAGCGACGGCCGCTGGAACCACAACACGCACTACCACCCCCTCGCGCTGCGGTTCGCGCCGCGCGCGCACCGCGCTCGACGTCGGGTGCGGCGAGGGGCTGCTCACCCGTCGGCTGCGTGCCGCGGGCGTCGGTGCGGTGACGGGTGTCGACGTGGACGCCGACCAGGTCGCGCTCGCGCGGGAGCGCGCGGACGGCGACGGCCTGCGGTACGTCGTCGGTGACGTCCTCGACGTCCTCGACGGCGAGCGGTTCGACCTCGTCACGTGCGTGGCGACGCTGCACCACCTCGACCTGCACGCGGGCCTGCGGCGGCTCGCCGACCTGACAGCCCCCGGCGGGCACCTCGTCGTCGTCGGCCTCGCCGGGGGCCGGACACCCGTCGACGCCGCGCTCAGCCTCGCGGCCGTCCCGGTCGCCGCGGTCGTCGACCGCACCCGGGGCATGTGGGACCACGGCTCACCGGTCGCCGACCCGCGCGAGGGGTACGGGGAGGTGCGGGCGGCAGCCCGGGACGCGCTGCCCGGCGTCCGGTGGAGGCGGCACCTGTACTGGCGCTACAGCCTGACGTGGCAGGCACCGTCCGACTGACGTCCGCGCATCGGGCCCCGCCCTGAGGCACGGGTGCGTGCGGCGGGTCGACGCAGACCTCGCGCCGCGGAGCACCGGGCCAGCGGGCCGCGGGTCAGCGGCGGACGATCGCCGTCCCCGCCGCCCGGTCGTGCAGGCCGCGCCCGTCGCCGTCCCACACGACGGCGGGGATCACGAGGCACAGGAGCAGCCCCCGCACGAGCCCGGAGACCAGGCCCGGGGCGCGGCCCGTGTCGACCAGCGGCGACGCACCGGGCGGGACGACGGCGGCCCGGCGCACCCGCAGCCCGAGCAGACGGTGGCCGAGCGTGAACCCGGCGGTCCCGACGAGCAGGACGTTCTCGGCGGCGAAGATCGCCAGCGTCGCCGTCGGGGCGCCCTGCGTCAGGAAGAACCCGGACCCCTGGACGGGGAAGAACGCCGCGGAGATCGCCAGGCACACGACCCAGTCGACCGCGAGCGCGACGAGCCGACGGCCGGGACGCGCGAGCGAGCCGGGACCCTCGGGCGGCAGCCCCAGGCGGGCCCCGCGGGCGCCGGCCGCCGTGGTGGGGGCTCCCTCGAGCCAGGAACCCATGTCGTCGCGTGAGGTCACCGCACCAGGGTAGGTCGCGCACGGCCCGGGTCCGGCTCCGCGCTTCCCGGACGTCCGCCCAGCAGTTCGCGTGATCGTTACACCAGGAGCGTCGCCGTAACACGGTGGAAACAATCGGTACACCCCAGAGAAACTCCCCCGCCATAACCTCGGCGGAGCCCGACCCCAGGGTGGACACCAACCGAGGAGCAGCGGATGTTCAGCAAGCCCGAGGAAGTACTCGCCTTCATCAAGAGCGAGGACGTCAAGTTCATCGACGTCCGGTTCTGCGACCTGCCTGGCGTGATGCAGCACTTCAACGTGCCGGCCGCCTCCGTGGACGCGAACTTCTTCACCGAGGGCCAGATGTTCGACGGGTCCTCGATCCGCGGCTTCCAGGCCATCCACGAGTCCGACATGAAGCTCATCCCGGACGTCACGACGGCCTACATCGACCCCTTCCGGGTCGAGAAGACGCTGAACATCAACTTCCACATCGTCGACCCGTACACCGACGAGCCCTACAGCCGCGACCCCCGTCAGGTCGCCGCCAAGGCCGAGGCGTACCTGCGCTCGACCGGCATCGCGGACACGGCGTTCTTCGCCCCCGAGGCCGAGTTCTACGTCTTCGACGACGTGCGCTTCCAGACCCGCCAGGACGCGTCGTTCTACTACATCGACTCGATCGAGGGCGCCTGGAACACCGGTCGCAAGGAGGAGGGCGGCAACCTCGGGCACAAGACGCCCTACAAGGGCGGCTACTTCCCCGTCCCGCCGGTCGACCACTTCGCCGACCTGCGCGACAAGATCTCGCTGCAGCTCGACGCCCTCGGCCTCGAGGTCGAGCGCGCGCACCACGAGGTCGGCACCGCCGGCCAGGCGGAGATCAACTACCGCTTCGACACGCTCGCCAAGTCGGCCGACAAGGTGCAGCTGTTCAAGTACGTCGTGAAGAACGTCGCGCACGAGGCCGGCAAGACCGCGACCTTCATGCCGAAGCCGCTCTTCGGCGACAACGGCTCGGGCATGCACGTGCACCAGTCGCTCTGGAAGGACGGCGTGCCGCTGTTCTTCGACGAGAAGGGCTACGGCGGCCTGTCCGACACCGCCCGCTGGTACATCGGCGGCCTGCTCAAGCACGCGCCCTCGCTGCTCGCCTTCACGAACCCGACGGTGAACTCCTACCACCGCCTGGTCCCGGGCTTCGAGGCGCCGGTCAACCTGGTCTACTCGGCCCGCAACCGCTCCGCGTGCATCCGCATCCCGGTCACCGGCTCGAACCCGAAGGCCAAGCGCATCGAGTTCCGCGTGCCGGACCCGTCGTCGAACCCGTACCTCGCGTTCGCGGCCATGCTCATGGCCGGCCTCGACGGCATCCAGAACCGCATCGAGCCGCCGGAGCCGGTCGACAAGGACCTGTACGAGCTGCCCCCCGAGGAGCACGCCCTCATCCAGCAGGTCCCGGGCTCGCTCGGCGAGGTCCTCGACAACCTCGAGGCCGACCACGACTTCCTCACGGCCGGGAACGTCTTCACCCCCGACCTCATCTCGACGTGGATCGACTACAAGCGGTCGGCCGAGGTGGACCCGATCCGCCTGCGCCCGCACCCGCACGAGTTCGAGCTCTACTTCGACGTGTGATCGTCCCGGCCCCTGGCTGCTCCCAGGGGCCGGTGACCTGCAGTACCGGCACCCCCGCCGCCCTCGTGGCGGCGGGGGTGCCGTCAGGTCTGCGACCAGCGGGGGCGCCTCCGGAGTTCGGACGAATGCCACGGATCGCGGGCCGTCGTGGTGAACTGGGAGGAGCACCGCCCCCGCACCAGGCACCACCGGAGGACCCGTGAGCCACCAAGCACCGGCGACGATGCCGGGTACGACGCCTGTCATCGACGAGCAGGCACGTCTGCGTTGCCCGCGCTGCAACGCCCCCTCGGTCACCGTGACCGCGACGGACACCGACCCGAACGTCGCGTGGACCAACCACGCCGTCACGTGCCAGAGCTGCCACACCACGACGCAGCTCGCGGTCGTCTCCGCGTTCGGCCAGGTCGTCATCCGCTGGCTGTCCGAGTGACCTGAGCGACCCGGACCGGCAGCACCGGACCGGGTCGCCGGCCCGATTCGGGTCCGCGTCGCGCGGGCCTGCGCCAGCGCTCAGCGCGTGACGACGGGCGTCCCCACCACCGCCAGCGTGAGCGCAGCCGGGCTGCCCTCGTGCACGACGACCTCCACCTGTCGTGCCGCCGCGTCCGCCCCGCGCACGTAGCGCTCGATGGCCCGCACCGCGGGGCTGCCGAGGAACGCGGTCGGCTCGACCTCGACCGTGACAGGCAGGACCCCTCCGCGGGACCGGGTGCGGACGACGGCGTCGAGCAGCTGCGCCGACGCCTCGGTGTCGAGCACACCCCCGACGCGGACGACGCCGCCCGGGTCGACGTCGACGACCGGTCCCCCGGTGAGCGTCGCGGTCGGCGCGAGCGCGGGCGACTCGACGGGTGCGCGGCGGCGGGCGTCGAGCTCGAACTCGACGCACGTGCCCGTCGGCGACGGGTCGACCGACAGCCGGACCCCGCTCGACGCCACCATGCTCAGGCCGTGGCCCCGGTCGCCCGGGCTCTCGGTGGGCTGCCGCCACGCGCCGTCGTCGGCCACCGTCATCACGACCGTGGCCCGGCGCAGGCTCGCGTCGATCCGCACCTCGCCGGGCGGCCGGCCGGCGTAGGCGTGCTCGATGCAGTTCGTCATGGCCTCGCTCGCCGCGAGCACCAGGGCCGCACGCTCGCGCGGCTCGAGGCCGACGTCTCGCGCCCACGACTCGACGCGCTCACGCACGGGGGCGAGGCCGTCCGCCTGCGCCGGCACGCGCAGCCTCAGGTCGGCCGGCGCCGGGCGGCGCGAGGCCGCGAGGACAGTGACGTCGTCGACGAACCCCTCGTCGAGCGCCCACGGGACGTGCAGGCACAGGCGCTCAGCCGTGTTCCGGCCGGCGTACCGACCGATGACCGCGCCACGCAGGGCCTGCTCGGCGGCCTCGACGACCTGCTGGAGCCGGTGGTCGAGGCGCCGTCCGACCACCTCGACGAGGCCGTCGGTGAAGAGCAGGAGCGCCTCGTCGTCGGCGAGGCGGCCGGTCCGGACCTCGGTGCCGTCCTCGATGCCGAGCGGGCCACCACCGGTCTGCTCGAGCCAGCGCGTGCCCGACGGGCCCACGACCAGAGGCGCCGGGTGGCCGCGCGTGGCGTACTCGAGGTCGCCCGTCTCCGGGTCGAGCAGCACCACGCAGGCCGACGTGGCGAACGCGTGCGTCGTGATGCGCGCGTAGCGGTCGAGCGACCCGAGCGCGTCGGGGATCGTCGCGCCGTCGAGCAGCCGGGACGCGAGGATCGCGCGCATCTGGCTCATCGCGGCCGACGCCGTCACACCGTGGCCGACGACGTCGCCGACGACGAGCGAGACGCGCCCGTCAGGGGCGACCGCCGCGTCGAACCAGTCACCGCCGGCGGCCTGCTCGCGCCCCGCGACGAGGTAGGCAGCAGCCACGTCGACGCGCGGCAGGACCGGCACGGACGACGGCAGCAGGGCGCCCTGCAGCGCGATGATGACGTCCCGGGCGACCTCGTACCGCTCCTCGACGCCCACGGCACGGGCCTCCGCCGCGAGCCGCTGGTCGACGAGCCCGGTGACGTCCTGGGCGTACGCGATGACGCCGCGGTAGCGACCGTCGGAGTCGTACCAGGGGTCGAGGGACCACCGCAGCCAGACGTCGCGGCGGGCGTCCGTCGGGCCGATCTCGACGAGGATCTCCTCGGCGGGCACCGGCCGGCGTGCGCGGACCGCCTCCTCGACGCGCGGCAGCATGCGGTGCGCGACCGCGGTCGTGAGCGTCTCCGCGACGGGACGCCCGACGACGTCGCCGACGCCGATCGCCCGTGCCGCGCGGTTGGCGGCGACGACGACGAGGCCGTCCTCCTCGATCGCGGCGACCGCTATGGGCATGTCCTCGAAGGCCTGGACAGCCGCCTCGACGCTCGCCGCGCGCGGACGGTGGTTCATGGGGTCAGCCTGGCACCACTCACGCCGCGCGGCACCACGCGGTCAGCGCAGCACCGCCGTCAGCTCAGCGCGCTCACCGACCCCATCGGGTCGACCACGGAGACCTCGAGGCCGTGCCCGGACGCGAGCAGGAGCGAGCTGTCGGAGGTGACGAAGACCCGCACCACGGTGCCGTGCGTCCGGAGGCGACGGTCGAGCGACGTCAGCACGGACACCCCGGCGGAGCCGACGTGCGTGGCCTCGCGCAGGTCGACGACGAGACGTCCGGCGTGCCGCGCCTCGGCGGACACGGCCGCCACCGCGCCCGACAGGGCGCCCGCGGTCGCCAGGTCCACGGGTCCGCGCACCGCGACGACGGGCACACCGCCGACGACCCGCGTGGACAGGACCAGCGCGTCGGGCCCTCCCGACGGGGCCGCGAGGGGCACGGGCTCGGCACCGAGCGACTGGAAGAACAGCTCGTCGAGCTTCGCGCGCCACACGGGCGACAGCCCGCCCGCCGATTCCACCGCCGCGACGAGGCGCTCGGCGAGCGCGAGCAGCCGGACGTTGCGCTGCTGCGAGCTCCACCGCAGGAGCTCGAACGCCGCGTCGCCGTCGATGCCGTAGACGAGCATGAGCACGCCCTTGGCCTGGTCGATGACGGCGTGCGACTCCAGGGCCTGGTGCAGCTGGGTGTTGACGGCGCTCGCGACGGTCTCCTGCTGGCTCGCGCTGACGTCGACGAGGAACCCGCTGACCACGTCGTGGTCCGCGCGCCGCTCGCGGGCACCGCTGATCGTCACGGTCCGCTCCTGCCCGGCGAGGTCGACGAGCGTGTAGTGCTCGCCGAGCGTCGCGCCCTGCTGCTCGCACGCCTCGAGGGCCGCGGCGACGCGGTCGCGGTGCTGCGGGTGGACGTGACGCAGGAAGAGGTCACGGGTCGGGACGACGTCGCCGGGACCCATGCCATGGATCGCGAACATGTCGTCGGACCACCGCCACCGGTCGCCACCGGCGGGGAACTGGTACTGCCCGACCTGTGCAGCGGTCTGGTTGTGCACGGCGCCTCCACGCGGTCGTGAGGGGGACCGCCGGTCAGTGCCTCGGGCTGACTTCTCAACCCGTCCCGGTGACGGTCTTCTCCCGCCCCGTCCGTCGAGGGTAGTCCGGAGCGAGGGGCGTCGCGCGCCGGGACGCCCCTCGTCCCTCGGTCGTGGCCGGGCACGAGGCCGCGCGCGACATCTTCACGAAGGGCTCTCGCAGCTGCACGAGGCCTCCATCGGGAAGTGCTCTCCTGCAGGTCACGGCACGTCTACGGTGACGCCCATGAGCGGTCCCGGCACCCCCCAGCCCCCGGTCCCCCCACGTCCGGTCGTCGCACCGGTCGTCGTCGGGACGCCCGGACCCTACGGCCCGCTGCTGGGCCCGCCTCCCCCGCCGGGCCGCGTCGGCCGGGCCGTCGCGGACTTCCGTGCGCAGGGTGCGGGTGCCGCGCCGGTGCGGGTCCTCGCGGTCGCCGCGGGGACGGGCGTCGCGGTCGCCGTCATGGTCGTCGGGCACCGGCCGGGGCTCGGGGTCGCGCTCGCGGGCGGCGTCGCCTGGGCCGCCGCGGCGCCCGCCCTGGTGCGACGACGTTCGGTCGTCGACCTGTCCCTGGCTCTCCTGTCGGTCGCCCTCCTCGCGTCGGCGGCGGTGAGGGACGCCGCGTGGGTCGTCACGCTGTGCGTGCTCGCGGCGGTCGGCGCAGGCACGGTCGCCGTCACGGGAGCGCGGTCGGCCGCCGCCGTGCTGGCCGCACCGGCGAGCTGGGCCGCGGGCGTCCTCCGGTCGCTGCCGTGGGTGCGGCACGGCCTCGGTGAGGTCGTCGGGACCCGCCGCCAGCAGCTCGTCGTCGTGCTGCGCGGTGCGGCCGTCGCGCTGCTCGTGCTGCTCGTCTTCGGGGCCCTGTTCGCGTCCGCCGACCGGGTCTTCGCGAGCCTCCTGCCCCGCGTCGACCTCGGCGACCTGCCCGCGCAGGCGGTCGTCGCCGTGGTCGTCGCCCTGGCCGCCGCCGCGAGCGCGCACCTCGCGGGGGCACCGCCGACCTGGTCGTCGGCGCGGCTCGGCGCGGGGCGTCCCGCGACGCTCACCGAGTGGCTGCTTCCCGTGGCGACGCTCGACCTGCTCGTCGTCGCGTTCGTCGGCGTGCAGGTCGGCGCGCTCGCCGGCGGGCACCGGCACGTGCTGGAGACGGCGGGCCTCTCCTACGCGCAGTACGCCCGCGAGGGCTTCGCGCAGCTCGTCGTCGTCACCGCGCTGACGCTCGTCGTCGTCGCCGTCGCGGTGCGGCGGGCACCGCGCGAGGACGCGCGGGACCGGCTCGTCGTGCGGGTCGCGCTCGGGGTGCTCTGCGTCGGGACCCTCGGCGTCGTGCTGTCGGCGCTGCGGCGGCTCGACCTCTACGTCGACGCGTTCGGCCTGACGCGGCTGCGCACGACCGTCGCGCTCGCCGAGGTCGTCATGGGGCTGGTCCTCGTGCTGCTGCTCGTCGCGGGTGCGCGCTGGCGCGGCGGGTGGCTGCCGCGCGCCGTCGTCGCCGTCGTCGGGGGCGCGGCGCTCGCGCTCGTCGTCCTCGACCCGGACGCCCTCATCGTGCGGCACAACACCACCGCCGACCTCGACGTGCCGCTCGACGTCGCCTACCTGCAGGGACTCTCAGCCGACGCGGTCCCCGCGATGGACGCGGTCGACGAGCCGCTGCGGTCGTGCCTGCTGGGCGGTGCCACCGTCGACGAGCCCGAGGGAGGGTTCGGGTGGAACCTCGCGCGGCAGCGCGCCTGGCAGGTCGAGGACGCGCGGCACGCGACGTCGTGGGTCGACGCCGGGTGCGCCGACGTGGGCCGCTGAGCGGGCCGTCCGCCCCGGCGGTCGGACGCGTCGGCCAGCCCGACCCGTCGGGACAGGTCAACGGGCCGACACCGGCGTGCCCGCGCCGTCACAGCAGGCGTCGGGCTCCGTCGCGGACGACCCGCAACCACGCGTACCCGTACCCGGCGAGCGGCACGACCGCTCGGCCCTTCTCGTCGAGGAACCAGTGCGCGTCGTGCAGCAGGTCCACGAGCCGCACGGGGGCACCGCCGTCGTCCGTCGCGCAGTCCGGCAGGTGCAGCGGCACCTCCACGGCGTCGGGACCGAGGTTGTGCAGCGCGACGGTCGAGCCGTCCTGCCACGTGCTGCGGTGCGCGAGGACCGCGGCGTGCGGCTGGTCGAGGATCTCGACGTCGGTCGCCCAGCCGAGCTCGGGGCTCTCGCGGTAGCGACGGACGAGCATCTGCACGAACGACAGCAGCGACTCCGGGTCGCGGCGCTGGTCCGCGACGTTGACGTGCTCGGGACCGTAGCCGTCCTCCACGACAGGGCCGCTGAGCCGTGACGGAGCGGCCCGGGAGAAGCCGCCGTTGCGCTCGGCGGTCCACTGCATGGGCGTGCGCACCGCCATGCGGCCCTCGGCCGCGAGGTTCTCCCCCATGCCGATCTCCTCGCCGTAGAACAGCACGGGCGTGCCCGGCAGCGAGAAGAGCAGCGAGTAGACCATGCGGACGCGGCGCGGGTCGCCGCCGAGCATCGTCGGCAGGCGACGGCGCAGCCCACGGCCGTAGAGCTGCATGTCCGGGTCGGGCCCGAACGCGGCGAACACCTCGGCGCGCTCGTCGTCGGACAGCTTGTCGAGCGTGAGCTCGTCGTGGTTGCGCACGAACGTCGCCCACTGGGCGTCCCGCGGGATCGGCGGACGGGAGCGCAGCGCCCCCGCCACCGCTCCGGCGTCCTGCCGCGCGAGCGAGAGGTACAGCTGCTGCATCCCGACGAAGTCGAACTGCATCGTCAGCTCGTCGCCGTCGGAGGTGCCGTCGCCGTCGTCGTCGCCGAAGAACAGGCGCTGCTGCTCGTACGGCAGGTTGACCTCGCCCATGAGGATCGCGTCGCCCGACCGGCGCGTGAGGAACGCGCGCAGCGACTTGAGGTAGTCGTGCGGCCGCTCGACGTCGTCGCCCCGCCCCTTCGCCGCGTCCGCCAGGAAGAACGGCACGGCGTCGACGCGGAAGCCCGACAGCCCGACCTCCGCCCAGTACCCGACGACCTTCGCGATCGCGTCGCGGACCTGGGGGTTCGCGGTGTTGAGGTCCGGCTGGTGACGGTAGAACCGGTGCCGGTAGTACTCGCCCGACGTCTCGTCGAGCGTCCAGATCCCGTCCTCCTGGTCCGGGAAGACGACCTGGTCGGAGGTGTCGGGCGGCTTCGTCGCGCTCCAGACGTAGAAGTCGCGGTAGGGCGAGTCCTTGCTGCGGCGGGCCGACCGGAACCACGGGTGACGGTCGCTGGTGTGGTTGACGACGAGGTCGGCGATGACCCGGATGCCGCGGTCGCGCGCGGTGCGGATGAGCTCGACGAGGTCGCCCGCGTCGCCGAGCCGCGGGTCGACGGCGAAGAAGTCGACGATGTCGTAGCCGTCGTCGCGGTCGGCCGTCGGGTAGAACGGCATGAGCCACAGGCACGTCACGCCGAGGTCGGCCAGGTGGTCGAGGCGCTGCAGGAGTCCCGGGAAGTCGCCGACGCCGTCGTCGTTCCAGTCCATGAACGTCTCGACGTCCAGGCAGTAGACGACGGCGTTCTTCCACCACAGGTCGCCGGTGTCGCGGATCCTCATGCCGTCACCTCCCGCAGCGGGCCGACGAGGTGCTCCCCGGCCATGTCGAGGAACGCGCGCAGGCCCGCCGCAGCGGGTGTCGCGGTCGGCGCGGCGCTCGGGTGCTTGCCGTGGCGGGGGCGCTCGTCGGTCGCGACCTGGTGCAGGTAGACGGCGTCGAAGCCGAGGCCGACGAGCGCGGCGACGCGGTCGAGGAGCCGCTGCGGGTCGTGGTCGACGAGCACCGACCGGCGCACGAGGTCGTCCGAGAGGTGCGGCACGAGCGAGTCGAACGCCTCGGGGGTGTCGAGGTCCCAGGCCACGGGCGGGCCGACGACGTTCGCGGTCCACTGCTCGCGGGCCAGCGCGAACGCGGTGTCGGCGTCGGGCGCCCAGGACACGTGGACCTGCAGCGCGAGGCTGCCGCGGCCGCCCGCCGAGCGGTAGGCGTCGACCACATCGCGGAGCCGTCGCGGGTCCTGGTTGACCGTGACGAGCCCGTCGGCCCAGTCGGCGTGCCGGGCGGCGGTCTGCGGGGTCACCGCGGGCCCGACGAGCAGCGGGCGCTGCTCGGGAAGGGTCCAGAGCCGGGCGCGGTCGACCTGGACGAGGCCGTCGTGCGTGACCTCCTCGCCGTCGAGCAGCGCGCGGATGACGTCGACGCACTCGCGCAGCCGTGCGTCGCGCACGGCCTTCGCGGGCCACGGACCGCCCGTGATGTGCTCGTTGACGTTCTCGCCTGAGCCGAGCGCGACCCAGAACCGACCGGGGAACATCGCGCCGAGCGTCGCGACGGACTGTGCGACGACGGCCGGGTGGTACCGCTGGCCGGGTGCGTTGACGGCACCGAACGGCAGGTCGGTCGTGGCGAGCGCGGCACCGAGCCACGTCCAGGCGTGCCCGGAGTGGCCTTGCGTGGCGCTCCATGGCGCCCAGTGGTCGGAGCACATCCCGGCGTCGAAGCCGACGTCCTGCGCGTGCCGGGCGACCTCGAGGAGGGTCGCGGGGTGCACCTGCTCGTGCGAGTGGTGGAAGCCGACGACAGTCATGACGACCGTTCCTACCTGGTCCGGCGCCACCTCGCGCGACGAGCGCGCGTCTCACCCGGCCGGGAGCGGCCCCGGCCGGGTGGGCGGTCAGCGGCTGCCGGCCCCCGCGGAGGCGGTCAGTGCGGCGGGCGTCGTGGCGTTGTCGCGCGTCGCGTGGTTCAGGCCGGAGACCGGCAGGGCGGCGGCCTCGACGGGTGCGGTGGTCGCGGCGCGCCGGGCGCGGCGCAGGGTGCGACGACGCCGCTCGGGCGCCTGCGACAGGTCGGCGCCGGAGGCCGCCTGGAAGGCGACGAGGCCCGCGGCGGGGTGGCCGGCGACGCCGGCGGCGAGTGCGGTGAGCTGGGTGAGGTTCATGGGACGGCCCTTCGGGTGGGAACGCTTCCACCCTACGGACAACGCTTGCCGAAGTCATGGGACGAAAGCCGCGGAGCGTGCGAGCCGGACGTCACGCTCGTCACACTCCGCGGCAGCAGGCCGCGTCGAGGCCCGATCAGCCGGCCGGCGGGTCGGCTGCGGCCGGCGCGGGCCGTGCGAGCAGCGTCGTCAGGGCCAGCAGCACGACCGCCACGACCGCCACCCAGAGCACGTACGACGGCGTCAGCGGCGTCCCCAGCACGAGCGCGAGCGCGGCGCCCACGCCGATCGCGACGCGCACCAGCACCCGCTGCTCGTCGAGCCACACACCGACCGGACCCGTCGTCACCCCGCGCCGCTCGCCCGACGACCGCGTCCAGGCGACCAGCCGGGTCCACGACGACCGCAGCGCGACGGCCGCGGCGCTGCGCCCCGACACGAACGCGACCGCCGCGACGACCACGCCGAGCACGAAGGCCGAGCGCAGCGTGATGCGCAGCAGCGACACGACCTGGTCGTAGACGACGACCGCCGCGTCGGGCCGCTGGACCGTCGGTGGCAGCGACGACGCGTAGACCGAGCGGCCCACGGTGAGCGCCACCCCGAGGACGAGCATCGCCCCGGCGAGCGTCAGGCCCGCGACGACGAGCGCACGCGAGCGGTTGCGGGACAGCATGACGCCGGCGGCGAGCAGGAGGATGACGAGCCACGGCAGCCACGTACCGAGGACGTCGAGCGCACCGTAGGCGTTCTGCACCCGCACCAGGTCCGCGCTCTGCATGAGCGCGAAGCTCGCGTCGATCGACGGCAGCCGCTCGACGATCGTGAAGCCCGCGCCCGCGAGCGCCGTCTTGACCGCGTCGATGACCGGCCCCAGGTCGACGGTGAGGGCACCGGACGGGTCGATGGTCGCGAGGGCGTCGGGATCCCCCTGCATCACGGCGACGACCTGGGAGTGCACCGCGCGGTTCGCCTCGGTCCAGGCGGTGTCGAAGGCGTCCGACGTGACGACCCGGTCGACGGCGTCCCGCACGAAGTTCGTCGCCGCGTTGACGAGCGGCCCCTGCAGGGACTCGACGGCGGTCGCGAGCCGCGGCGGCAGGCCCAGCTCGGCGACGGCCTGGGTCGCGTCGGTCGCGAGCTGCTCCAGGTTGATCGCCTCGACGATCGCGCCCGTGACGCGGTTCGTCACGGCCGCCTGGATCTGCGGCTCGTCGACGAGCGGCGCGACGGTCGCCATGTAGCGGTCGGTGTCGGTGACGATCCCCCGGGCCCACGCGGCGACGACAGCCACGGGTGCCAGCAGCGCCGCCACGACGATCAGGACGACCGCGGCGGTCGCGCGGCCGGGGCGGCGCTCACGCGGTGGTGGCGCGGCGGGTGCCACGGGCGGTGGCGCGGCGGCGGCGGACCGCAGGCGCGCGTTCTCCTCCTCCAGTGCGGCGACACGCGCGCGGAGCACCTCCACGTCCGGCATGCCCGCGCCCTGCTCCTCCGGTACTTTCCCCTCGTCGACCACGGCCAGCCCCTCTCCCCGAAGCGCCCGGTATGTCCCGTCCTGAGACGAGCATGGCAGCGTCGCAGGTCAGGGGCGAGGGCATCGCGGTACGGTGCCCGCACGCGGCTCGGGCGACGCACGACCTGCCGCAGCACCGACCGGCCTCACGCCACCCGCACCCCGTCCCCGGAGGGACCGATGCCCAGACGCCCTGTCGCCGGCCACGAGCCGATCGAGCAGCGGGACCCCCGCAAGCCGCCCGCCTGGCTGCCGCGTGCGCTCGTCATGGGCGTCGTCGCCGTCTTCGCCGGTGTGCTCGCGTGGAACGCCCTGTCGAGCCTCGGCCACGTGCTGACCATCGTCTTCATCTCGTGGTTCGTCTCGCTCGCGATGGAGCCGCTCATCCGGTGGCTCGTCGCGCACGGGATCCGGCGCACCCGGTCCACGGGCATCGTCATGGTCGGCGGGATCGTCGTGATCCTCGGTGTCGCGGCGCTGTTCGGCGGCCTGTTCGTCGCCCAGCTCGTCGAGCTCGTGCAGTCGCTGCCGGACTTCTACGAGCAGTTCCAGACGTGGCTCGACGAGTCGTTCGGGATCCAGGTCCCCGAGATCGACGAGCTCCTCGCGAACCTCGGCGACAACTGGCAGTCGCTCGCGCCCGGCCTCATCGGCGTCGGCTCGTCGATCATCGGCGGCCTGTTCACGCTGACGTCGGTGCTGCTCGTCGTCTACTACATGGCCAGCGCGGGCCCGAAGTTCCGGGCGGCGGTCCTGCGGCTGTTCGCGCCGCGCCGGCAGCGCGAGGTGCTGCGGCTGTGGGAGGTCTCGCAGGAGAAGGTCGCGGACTTCATCAACTCGCGCATCGTGCTCGCGGTGCTGTGCACGGTGTTCACGTGGATCTTCCTGCTGATCCTCGGCATCCCGTACTCGCTGCCGCTCGCGGCGTTCACCGGCGTCGTCTCGCAGTTCGTGCCGACCGTCGGTACCTACATCGGTGGCGCGCTGCCCGTCGCGGTGGCGCTGGCCGTCGACCCGATCAAGGGCGTCGCGGTCCTCGCGTTCATCATCGCCTACCAGCAGGTGGAGAACCTGATCTTCGCCCCCAAGGTCTCGGCGCGGTCGCTCGAGCTCAACCCGGCGGTGTCGTTCCTCGCCGTCATCGCGTTCGGCGCGGTGTTCGGCCCCATCGGCGCGTTCCTCGCGCTCCCTGTCGCCGCGACCATCCAGGCCGTGTCGTCGACGTACATCCGCCGCCACGAGCTCGTCGACTCCGACCTGCTGCAGGAGGACGAGCAGGCGCTGCGCAAGCAGGGGTGGCACGAGATGGAGGACGCGGGCGACCCGGCACCGCTCGACACGGGGCGGCCGGACGCCGACGGGCCTGCGGCCGAGGGGTCCGGACGCAGCGAGCACTGACGTGCCGCGGCCCGGTCCGGCCGTGCCGGAGACGGGTCCGTCTCAGCCGTAGAAGACGCGCTCCACGACCGCGCGCGCCCGTCGCGCGGTGCGCAGGTAGTCCTCCTCGAGCACGCCTCCGGAGCCCGCCGGGTACCCGGCGACCCGCGCGACCCCCGCGAGAGCCTGCCGGTCGTGCGGCAGGACGTCCGCGTGCGCACCTTCGGCCCGCCCGGTCCACAGCACGTTCGCGTCGCGCAGCCGCGACGCGAGCAGCCACGCCTCGGTGAGCACGCGGCCGTCGTCCTCGGTCAGCAGCCCGGCGTCCTGCGCGGCGGCGAGGGCGTCGAGCGTGGACGTCGTCCGCAGCCCCGGCACCTCGTGCGCGTGCTGGAGCTGCAGGAGCTGCGCGGTCCACTCGACGTCGGAGATCCCGCCGCGGCCGAGCTTGAGGTGCCGTGCCGGGTCGACGCCGCGCGGCAGCCGCTCCGCCTCGACCCGCGCCTTGATCCGCCGCACCTCGCGCACCGTCGCCGCGTCGAGACCCTGTTCCGGGTAGCGCAGCGGCGCGACGAGCGCGACGAACCGCTCGCCGAGGCCGGTGTCCCCCGCGACCGGCCGGGCGCGCAGCAGCGCCTGGCTCTCCCACGGCGAGGACCAGCGGTCGTAGTACTCGGCGTACGCGTCGAACGACCGCACGAGCGGCCCGTTGCGCCCCTCGGGCCGCAGGTCGGCGTCGACCGCGAGCGTCGGCTCGGGACCCACCGAGCTGGCCAGCGAGCGGACCTGCGTCGCGACCGACAGCGCGAACTCCTGCGCGAGCACCGGGTCTGCGCCGTCGACCGGGTCGTGCACGAAGAGGACGTCCGCGTCGGAGGAGTAGCCCATCTCTCCCCCGCCGAGCCGTCCCATCGCGACCACGAGCAGCCGGGTCGGGCTCGCGTCGAGCCCGTGCGCGACGCGCGCCTCCCACTCGGCGACCCGCAGCGCACCGGCGAGGACGACGTCCGCCGCGGCGGTCAGGCTCTGCGACGCGCGCACGCTCGTCACGACGTCGAGGACGTCGGCGGCCGCGGTGCGCGCGAGCTCGCGTCGTCGCAGCCCACGCAGCGCGAGGACGGCCGGGACCGGCTCGTGCGCGCGGGTCAGGACGGCGTCGGCCTCCGCGGCCAGCCGCTCCGCGGTCCGTGGCAGCAGCTCGGAGTCGTCCGCGAGCCACCGGACCGACTCCGGGGAGCGCGACAGCGCGTCGGCCACGTAGCGGGACGTCGACAGGACGTGCGCGAGCCGCTGCGCGACCGTGCCCGAGTCCCGCAGCAGCTTGAGGTACCAGTGGGTCGTGCCGAGCTCGTCGGACAGGCGACGGAACGCCAGCAGACCGCCGTCGGGGTCGGCGCCGTCCGCGAACCAGCCGATCATCACGGGCAGCAGCTGGCGCTGGATCGCCGCGCGGCGCGACACCCCCTCGGTGAGGGCGGCGAGGTGCCGCAGCGCACCCGCGGGGTCGCGGTACCCGATGGCCGCGAGCCGGGCGCGCGCCGCGTCGGGCGCGAGGCTCGCCTCCTCCGCGGACAGCTGCGCCGTCGCGGGAAGCAGCGGCCGGTAGAAGAGCTCCTCGTGCAGGTGCCGGACGTCGCGGCGGACCGTGCGCCAGCGCTCGAGCAGCCCCTCGGCGCCCTCGGCGCGCAGGCCCACCGAGCGCGCGAGGCGCCGCAGGTCCGCGTCCGACGTCGGCAGCAGGTGCGTGCGGCTCATCCGGTGCATCTGGATGCGGTGCTCGACGAGCCTCAGCCACCGGTAGCAGACGGCCAGCCGCGCCGCGTGCTCGCGCCCCACGTACCCGCCCGCCGCGAGCGCCGCGAGGGCCGTCAGCGTGCTGGGGCTGCGGATCTCCTCGTCCGACCGGCCGTGCACGAGCTGCAGGAGCTGGACCGTGAACTCGACGTCCCGCAGCCCGCCGACGCCGAGCTTGAGCTGCCGGTCGGCCTCCGCCGCGGGCACGTGCTGCTCGACCCGGCGGCGCATCGCCTGCGAGTCCTCGACGAAGTTGTCCCGCTGCACCGCGGCCCACACGAACGGCTGCGTCGTCTCGACGTACGCACGACCGAGGTCGGGGTCCCCGGCCAGCGGCCGCGCCTTGAGCAGCGCCTGGAACTCCCACGTCTTGGCCCACCGCTCGTAGTACGTCCGGTGGCTCTCGAGCGTCCGCACGAGCGGACCGTCCTTGCCCTCGGGGCGCAGCGCCGCGTCGACCGGCCACAGGGCGGGCTCTGACGACGGCACCGAGCAGACCCGTGCGAGCGCCGCGGCCAGCCGCGCGCCCGTCGCGAGCGCGTCCGCCTCGTCCGTCCCCTCGACGGGCTCGGCGACGTACACGACGTCGACGTCGCTCACGTAGTTGAGCTCCCGGCCGCCCGTCTTGCCCATCCCGATGACGGCCAGCCGGACGCCCGCACCGTGGTCGTCGAGGTCCGCGCGCGCGATCGCGAGCGCCGCCTCCAGCGCGGCGGCCGCGAGGTCCGCGAGCGCCGCCCCCACGCCGGGCAGGCGCGACAGCGGGTCGGCGGTCGTGAGGTCCGCGGCCGTGATCCGCAGCAGCCGCGTGCGGTACGCGCGACGCATCGCGTCGGTCGTCTCGGCGGCTCCTGCCCGGGCGACCGGGACGGCGGCGTCCGGGTCGGCGCCGACCGCGCGCAGCAGCTCGGCGCGCACGTCCGCGACCGGGACGCCGAGGGCGGGCTCGTCGTCGGTGAGGACGTGCAGGTTCTCCGGGTGCGCGACGAGCGTGTCGCCGAGCGCCACGGACGCGCCGGCGACGGCCAGCAGCCGCTCCCGGCCCGGACCGTCGCCGGTGAGCACCTCGCGCAGCAGCGCCGACAGGGACGCGTCACCCCGCACGGCCCCCGCGAGCTTCGCGAGGGTGAGCAGCGCCTGGTCCGGGTCGGCGACGTCCGCGAGGGCGCCCGCGAGCACGTCGGCCGCTTCCGGGACGACCTCGCGCAGGGCGGCGTCGTCGAGCAGGCGCTGCGCGCGGGTCACGTCGGCGACGCCGGCGCGGGTCAGCCGGGCCGCGAGGCTGACCCCGCGGCCGTCGGGCGTCCCGGCCGTCACGACGCGACCCTGCCGGCCCGGGCC
>NZ_BIMR01000049.1 GCF_004306155.1 Cellulomonas biazotea | reverse complement strand
GCGTTCGTCCTGGCACCGCCGGCGGCACCCGCGTCCTGACGACGGCGCGGCGCACGGGGCACGACCGTGCGCCGCGCCGCGCACCGGGCACCGGGCACCGGGCACCGGGCACCGGGCACGCAGCAGCGTGCCGGGCACGACAGCGCGCTGCGCCGAACGGGTGAACCGGACGGTGCACCCGAGCGGGTGAAAAATGACCTACGCTGCCGCCCCGTGCCTCATATGCCGCAATCATCCGTTTTCCGTGCCCTGCGTCCCGCCGTGGTGGCGCTCGTCCTCGCCGTGACCGCGGCGGCCTGCGCCGGTGCGCCCGGTGGCGGCGACGAGGTCCCCGCCGGGCAGGAGGCCGAGCAGGCCGCGTCGTCGAGCCCGCTCGACGCCTACTGGTCGCAGATCGGCACGCTCGGGGACGCCGACCGGCAGCGGCACGAGACCCTCGAGCGCCTCGTCGCCCGCTGCATGACGGAGGAGGGCTTCACGTACGAGCCCGTCCCCTACCTGCCGACGTCGGCCGACGCCCTGCCCGGCTCCGGCACGCTCGCCTGGGCCCGTGAGCACGGCTACGGGATCACGACGCTCGCCGAGGCGGTCAGCGCGGCCGGCGGCGGCACGGCCGGCACCGACCCGAACGTGGCGACGCTCAACCGGATGTCGGACGCCGAGCGTGCCGCCTGGACCATCGCGCACCGCGGTGCGGGCGCGGCCTCCACGGGCGGCTGGCAGCAGCAGGGCTGCCGCGGGCAGGCCGAGCACCAGCTCGCCGCGGCCGCGCTCCCGGGCGACGACGCCGGGTACCTGGCGCTGCGGGAGGCGTACGACGCCGAGCCGTTCGACGCCGCGTCCGACCCGGCGGTCGCGCAGGCGCTCGCG
Source organism: Cellulomonas biazotea (assembly GCF_004306155.1). Taxonomy (GTDB): domain Bacteria; phylum Actinomycetota; class Actinomycetes; order Actinomycetales; family Cellulomonadaceae; genus Cellulomonas; species Cellulomonas biazotea. The sequence goes on along the minus strand of NZ_BIMR01000049.1, from coordinate 29,840 downwards.
GAGTGGGCCGGGTGCGTGGCCGCCGCGGGGCACCCGGCGGCGACGCCGGACGCCGCGCAGGACCTCGTCCGCGACGCCCAGCGTGCCGGGACGGCGAAGGCCGAGCTGCGCGCGCTGGAGCTCGCCGTGGCGGTCGCCGACCGCACGTGCCAGGAGTCGACGGGGTACGCGGCCGCCGTGGACGCCGCGCGCGCCGCGCACGACCAGCGGTTCGTGGACGCGCACCAGGCAGAGCTCGACGCGCTCGTGGAGCGCTGGGCAACCACCGGCTGACCGGTCCCGACGGGCCGACGACGAAGGTTGTGGCACTAATGCGTGACGCGCAGTAGTGTTCGCCGCGGAATAACACCGTTGTCGTCCCGCAGGTGGATCCACCCGCGGGGTGCGCGTCGCTACCGTGCCGTCCGCCCGAACCACCTGCACGCGAGGAGTCCGCCCGTGGGCGTCACCCGCCGGATCATCTTCCCGACCATCCGCCTGCTGCTGTGGGCCGTCATCGCCGCCGCGCTCGTCAAGCTCGCGTTCGCGGGCGCACAGCTCGAGCCCGCGACCGACGCGCTCACGCCGACGGGCTCCGTCGCCGAGCCGACCGTCCAGGCGGCGACCGGGACCATCACCAACGCCGTCACCGTGCAGGGCTCGGTCGTCGCCGACCCGGCCGTCGTCGTCCGGGCGACCCTCGCGGGCACCGTCTCCAAGGTGCTCGCACCGGACGGCTCCGCCGTGCAGGCCGGCACCCCCCTGCTGGAGATCCGCCAGGAGACGCCGCAGGACCCGCTCGTCACGACCGACCCCACGACCGGCGAGCAGAAGACCACCGAGCGCAAGCCGAAGGTCACGGTCGAGGTCGTCAAGGCTCCCGTCGCGGGCACCCTCGCGATGCCGACGCTCAAGGACCAGGTCGTCTCGGTCGGCGACGAGGTCGGCGAGGTCAGCCCGGGCACGCTCTCGGTGAGCGGGACGCTGACCCCCGAGCAGCAGTACCGCCTCGTCGGTGCGCCGACGACCGCGCAGGTCACGCTCAACGGCGGACCCGCCCCGTTCGAGTGCGCCGGGCTGCGCGTCGGCGCCACGACGAGCGGCGGCCAGCAGCCCGACGACACCTCCGTCGCCCCCACGTCCGGCACCCTCACGTGCAGCGTGCCCGCCGGCGTCACCGCGTTCGCCGGGCTCGGCGCGACGCTCGAGGTCGTCAACGGCGAGGCGAAGGACGCCGTCGTCGTGCCCGTGACCGCCGTCCAGGGCTCCGTCCAGAGCGGCAACGTCTGGGTCGTCGCCGACGAGGGCGCCGAGCCCGAGCAGCGGGCCGTCACGCTCGGCCTCACCGACGGCCGGACCGTGCAGGTGACCGAGGGCCTCGCCGTCGGCGACACGGTCCTGGAGTTCATCCCGGTCCCCGGCGGCGCCAAGGGCGACGTCGACTGCACCGACCCCTCGCAGTACGACCCGGCGGTGTGCGGCGGATGAGCCTCCTCGAGCTGACCGACGTCACGCGCTCCGTCCGGCTGCCCGACGACACGGTCCTGCACATCCTGCGCGGCGTGACCCTCGCCGTCGACGCCGGCGAGCACGTCGCGATCGTCGGCCGGTCCGGCACCGGCAAGTCGACGCTGCTCAACATCCTCGGGCTGCTCGACGCACCGACCACCGGCGCGTACCTGCTGGAGGGCACGCCCGTCCAGAAGCTCTCGAACCGCACGCGGACCGTGCGGCGCGGCCGCGACTTCGGCTTCGTGTTCCAGCAGTTCAACCTGCTGCCCGGCCGCACCGCCCTGGAGAACGTCACCGCTCCCCTGCTCTACGCGCGCGGGCGGCAGTTCTGGGGGCGCACCCGCCTCGCGGCCCAGATGCTCGAGCGCGTCGGCCTCGGCGACCGGCTCGACACGATGCCGGAGAAGCTGTCCGGCGGCGAGCAGCAGCGCGTCGCCATCGCCCGGGCGCTCGTGCGCGGGCCGCGCGTCATCCTGGCCGACGAGCCGACCGGCGCCCTCGACGTCGAGACCGGCGGCGAGGTGATGGACCTGCTCGACGAGATCGCGTCGCAGACCGGCGCCGCGCTCGTCACCATCACGCACGACCTCGCCGTCGCCGCCCGGGCCGAGCGGCAGTACCGCCTGACCGAGGGCGCGCTCGTGCCCATCACGCTCGACACCGCGTCGCACTGGGTCGGCGACGTCCCGACGCAGGTCGCGGACCGGTCGGCTGCCGTCGAGCGGCGGCTGCTGCCCACGGGCGAGGCCGACGAGCCCCTCCAGGAGGTGCCCGCGTGACCGGGGTCGTCGGGGCGCTCGTCGAGGCGTGGGACGAGCTGCGCATCCACAAGCTGCGCGTGCTGCTCGCCCTCATCGGCGTCGCGTGCGCCGTCACCGCCATCACGGGCGTCACCGCGGCGATCGCCATGATGCAGCAGGCGTACGCCGAGCAGAACGAGCGGCAGAACGGCCGCAGCGTCACCGTCACGTTCGACGCGTGGCCCATGACCGAGAACCCCGAGGGCGACCCCGCGACGCTCGACGCGCAGTACACGAGCGCGCTCGAGCGGTACGGGATCGAGTACGCCAGCCGCAGCCGCTCCGTCATGGTCGACGCCCGCTTCCCCGACGGCACGCGGTCCGTCACGGCGCAGGCCGTCGACGCCGAGTACTCGACGCTGCGCCGCGTCGTGCCGGTCGACGGGCGCTGGTTCACCGAGGCCGACGAGCAGGCGTACGCGCCGACGCTCGTCGTCAACGAGGCCTTCCTGCGCACGCTCGGGGTCCGGGACCTGTCGACGCACCCGACGGTCGAGGTCGGCGGCGGCGCGCCCGTCACCGCGACGATCGTCGGCGTCACCGCGGACGACTGGACCGACGTGCCGCCCACCGCCTTCGTCCTGTACGACCAGTACCAGCACTGGCTCGCGGGGGCGACGTCCACCGGCGCGGACTTCGGGATGATGATGAACCAGCCGGCACCGTCGCTCCTCGTCTGGGTGCCGCCCGGCGAGCACCGCGCGCTGCAGGAGCAGATCCGGCGCGACGTCAAGGCGTCGATGCCCGGCTGGGACGTGCAGTCGTGGGACAACGACTACGACCAGGGGGCCATCGACGGAGCCGCCCGCTGGGTCGGGCTGGGCGTCGGCGGGTTCGCGCTGCTGCTCGGCGGGCTCGGGCTGGTCAACATCGCGCTCGTGACCGTCCGGTACCGCATCCGGGAGATCGGCATCCGCCGGTCGTTCGGCGCGACGTCGAGCCGGGTGTTCTTCGGCGTCATGCTCGAGTCCGTCGTCGCGACGGTCGTCGCAGGGCTCGTGGGCGTCGTGGTGGCCGTCGCGATCGTCAAGAACATCCCCGTGGAGCGCGTGTTCGGCGGCGGGATCCAGGACATGCCGCCGTTCCCGTTCTCCGCCGCGCTCGTCGGGATGGCCGCGGCGACGGCCGTCGGCGCGCTCGCCGGGCTCATCCCCGCCACGTTCGCCGTCCGGGTCCGGGTGATCGACGCGATCCGCTACTGACAGCGCCGCGGCGCCAGCCCCACCCGACGGACGACGCCCGTCGAGGTCCGGACGGTCCTCGCGGCGGATGCGTTGTCCGACCCCAGGTGGATCTTTCCAGCAGGTCGGCAGCGGTATGGTCCCCGCGACACGAGTGACACCTCCCATGACGCACCGACCGGTGCGCGCGCCGAAAGGGCACGACCGATGAGAACGCCCCTCGCCCCCACCGTCCTGGCCGGTTGCACCGTCGTCGTGCTGCTCACCGCGTGCACCTCCGGCGGGAACGCTCCCAGCGGCAACAAGACCCTGACCTACGAGGACAGCCCCCTCTCGGTCTACTTCGAGCAGCTCGGCGGCCAGCCCGACGAGGCCGAGAGCCAGGAGCAGGCCCGCCGCGCGGAGGAGGTCACCGCCGCCTGCATGCAGGAGCAGGGCTTCGAGTACCGCCCGCAGGACGTGTCCGCGATGTTCGCCGAGCCCGCCGACGACGGCATGCCCGACTGGGACTCGCTCGAGTTCGCCGAGCAGTACGGGTACGGCGCGACGACCGGCGAGGAGATGTCGCAGGGCCAGTCCGCCGAGGAGTGGGTCGACCCGAACGCCGACTACGTCGCGACCATGAGCGAGGGCGAGCAGCAGGCGTACTACGCGGCCCTGTACGGCGAGCCGCAGGAGAGCACCGGCGAGGAGGAAGAGGTCGTCGAGTACGACTGGACCCAGGCGGGCTGCCAGGGCAAGGCGCAGCACGAGGTCTACGAGGAGGGCCAGGTCTGGGGCGACCCGGCCTACAAGGACCTCATGGACGAGCTCAGCGAGATCTACAACACGGACACCGCGAGCGACGAGCGCCTCGTCGCCGTCGGCAAGGCGTGGTCGCAGTGCATGGCCGACGAGGGCCTCGACTTCGAGGACCCGCAGGCCGCGCAGAACAGCATCTACGAGGCGCACGGCGCCATCCCGTTCGCCGAGGACGGCACGCAGGACGCCGCGGCGATCGCCGAGCTCAAGGAGAAGGAGCTCACGACCGCCGTCGCGGACCGGACCTGCCAGATCGAGACCAGGTACACCCAGGTCCAGCTCGAGGTGCAGTTCGACAAGGAGCAGGAGTTCATCGACGCGCACAAGGACGAGCTCGAGGCGATGGTCGCGAAGGCAGCCGACAAGTGACGTCCGCAGGGCACGGAGAGGAGCGCCGGTGAGCACCGTCGCGCAGGGAGGACGGCGCACGGTCGTCGTGCTCGTCGTGGTGGCCGTCGTCAGCCTGGCGGTCGGGCTCGGCCTGAGCCGGCTGCTGGTCTCCCCCGGAAAGGCGGCCGCCGACGCCGCGCCGCCCGTCGCCGGCCCGATCACGGTGCCCGTCGAGAAGCGCGTCATCGCGAACGAGGTCGTGCTGCGCGGCGACGTCGGCTACGAGGACCCCGTCGGGCTGCGCGTCGAGACCGCGGACCTCGGCAACACGGCCGTCGTGACCGGGCAGGTGCCCGAGGTCGGGGCGTCGGTCGACGTCGCGTCGGTCGCGCTCGAGATCGTCGGCCGTCCCGTCATCGTGCTGCCCGGCGAGCTGCCGACGTACCGCTCGCTGCGTGCCGGGGTGTCCGGCCCCGACGTCCTGCAGCTCAAGCAGGCGCTCGTCGCGCTCGGCATCGGCGTCGGCGACGCCGCGTCGTCCACGTACGACGCCCGCACCGCCGCCGGCGTGCGCGCCCTCTACCAGCGGGTCGGCTACGAGCCCCCCACCGCCGGCGAGGAGCTGCAGACCGCCCTGACGAGCGCGCGTGAGGCGGTCCGGGCGGCCCAGGACGGTGTCGGTGCGGCGCAGCGCGAGCTCACGACGGCGTCGGCGGGCCCGCTGCCGTCGGTCGTCGTGGGTCTGGACGCCGCCGTGAACGTCGCCCGGGCACGGCTCGCCGAGGCCCAGTCGCGGTGCACCGAGGCGACCCCCGAGGAGCCGTGCAGCCAGGCAGACGTCGTCGCCGCGCAGGGCGAGCTCGACCAGGCCGTCGCGGCCCGGTCCGAGGCCGACGCGCGTGCGGACGTTTCGGGGCAGAACGCCTCGCTCAAGTCCGCGCAGCAGGCCCTCACCGCGGCGCGCGAGCAGCTCGCGACCGCCGAGGCCGCCGTGCTCACCCCGCTGCCCGCCAGCGAGGTCGTGTTCGTGCCGTCCCTGCCCCGCCGCGTCGACTCGGTCGACGTCAAGCGCGGCGGCACGGTGACCGGCGTGTTCATGCAGGTCTCGGGCGCGACCGTCCAGGTCACCGCCACCGCGTCGCGCGCGGACGCCGAGCTGCTCGCCGCGGGCACCGCCGGGACGGCGACGTTCGACGACCTCGAGATCCCCGTGACCGTGGCGTCCGTGGGTGCGCTCGACACCGCCGGGAAGACCGACGGCACGACGGACGGGACCGAGGGTCAGGAGGGCGACACGGGCACCGGCGACACCGGGTCCGAGCCGCCGAGCGACCGGCGCGCCGTCGTGTTCACGCTCGGCGACCTCACGCCCGAGCAGCTCGCCCGCATCCAGGGCGCGAACCTGCGCATCCGCGTGCCCGTGAGCTCGACCGAGGGCGAGGTCCTCGCGGTCCCGCTCGCCGCGCTCACCGCCGGACCGGGCGGCGAGTCCCGGGTCGAGGTCGCCGGCGAGGGCGGCAAGGCGTCACACCTCGTCACCGTGACCACCGGCCTCGCGGCCGACGGGTACGTCGAGATCGCGTCCGCGCAGGAGCCGCTCGAGGCGGGCGCGCTCGTCGTCGTGGGCGTGAGCGAGGAACGCCCCGAGGACGACGAGACCGCGACCGCGGAGGACGCGTGACGGTCCTCGACCTGCTCGGCACCGTCGAGCAGGTCGAGGAGCCGTCGCCCGTCATCGAGCTGCGGGCCGTCGAGCGGGTGTTCCCCGCCGACCCGCCCGTGCACGCGCTGCACCCCACCGACCTGCTCGTCGAGGCCGGCGAGTACGTGTCGATCATCGGGCCCTCGGGCTCGGGCAAGTCGAGCCTGCTCAACCTGCTCGGGCTGCTCGACCGCCCGACGGCCGGCGAGTACCTGCTGGACGGCGTCCCCACGGCCGGCATCCCCGAGGGGCGTCGCGCGGCGCTGCGGGCCGGGCACATCGGGTTCGTCTTCCAGTCGTTCCACCTGATGCCGCACCGCACGGTGCTCGAGAACGTGCTGCTCGCGACGCTCTACAGCGGGGTGCCGCGGGCGCAGCGTCACGACCGCGCCATGGCCGCGCTCGAGCGCGTCGGCCTCGCGCACCGCGTCGGGTTCCTGCCGACCGTGCTCTCCGGCGGCGAACGGCAGCGCGCCGCCGTCGCCCGGGCCGTCGTCGCCCAGCCCCGGCTCCTGCTCGCGGACGAGCCCACCGGCAACCTCGACTCGGAGAGCACCAGCAGCGTCCTCGAGCTGTTCGACGAGCTGCACCGCGACGGCCTCACGCTGCTCGTCATCACGCACGACGCCGACGTCTCGGTCCGCGCCGAGCGCCGCGTGCGCATCGCCGACGGCCGCCTGCAGGAGATCGCATGAGGACCCTCACCCGGCCCGTGGCCCGCGCCGACCGGTTCGGTCTGCGTGACCTGCTCGCCGAGGCCACCGCGGGCATCGGGGCGCGACCCGGCCGGCTCGTCCTCACCATCCTCGGCACGGTGCTCGGCATCGCGTCCGTCGTCGTCACCGTCGGTCTCGCGCAGACCGCCGCCGGGCAGATCAACAAGCAGTTCGACGCCGTCGCGGCGACCCAGGCCGTCGCGAAGCCCGCCACGTCGCGCGGGTGGGACGGCAGCGAGCGCGCCACCGGGGCCCTGCCGTGGGACGCCGCCGACCGCGCGAGCCGGATCGCCGGGGTCGACTCCGCCGGCACGTTCACCGCGGTCGACATCGACGACGCCGAGATCTCCGCCGTGCCCGTGCACGACCCGTCGGCCGCGCGCAGCGCCGCGCCCGACGTGATCGCGGCGTCGGCGGGCTCGCTCGACGCCGTGCAGGGGCACGTCGTGCAGGGCCGCTGGTTCGACTCCGGACACGACCAGCGGGGCGACCGTGTCGTCGTGCTCGGCGTCGACGCCGCCCGCCGGCTCGGCGTGACCCGCGTCGACCGGCAGCCGTCGATCTTCATCGGCGAGACCGCCTACCAGGTCGTCGGGATCGTCGACGGGCTCAAGAGGCGGTCCGACGTCCTCGGCGCCGTCGTCCTGCCCAACGGCACCGCGCGCGCCGACTTCGACCTCGCGGCACCGCAGGAGCTCCACCTGCACCTGCGCGTCGGCGCGGGACCGGTCGTCGCCGAGCAGCTGCCCGTCGCGCTCGCCCCGAACTCCCCCGAGACGATCGACGTCCGCGCACCGGCCGGGACGTCCGAGGTCCGCGAGAGCGTCCAGGCCGACATCAGCACGATCTTCCTGGCGCTCGGCGGCGTGGCCCTGCTCATCGGCGGCGTCGGCATCGCGAACGTCACGCTGCTGTCCGTCCTCGAGCGCGTCGGCGAGATCGGTCTGCGGCGGGCGCTCGGCGCGACGCGGCGGGACATCGCCGCCCAGTTCATGGTCGAGTCGGTCATCGTCGGGCTGCTCGGCGGGCTCGTCGGGGCCGCGCTCGGCGTCGCCGCCGTCGTGGGGGTCAGCGCCGCCCAGTCGTGGACGCCGATCCTCGACCTGCGGATGGTCGGCGCGGCCGCGCTCACCGGTGGTCTGATCGGCCTGCTCGCCGGGCTCTACCCCGCGCTCAAGGCCGCGTCGGTCGAGCCCGTGTCGGCGCTGCGCGGCGGGGTCTGACCGGCGGGGTCCGACCCGCGGGCGTCACCTGGCAGGTTCACGTCCCGACGCGCGTCGCCGCCGCGTCGTCGGCGTCGGACGCCCGGGCTGCCGCACGGGAGGTGTCCTCGGCGTCAGGCGCCCCGGCGGCCGCGCGGGAGGCGTCCTCGTGCAGGGCGACGAACAGGGAGTACGGCGTGCCGCCGGGGGTCGACGGGCGCGCGGCGAACTCCTCGGCCAGGGCGTGCAGGCGGCCGACGAGCTCCGCGTGCCCGGCCTCGTCCAGCCGCAGGCCCAGCCGCGTCACGAGGACCGTCTCGGGGTCGACCAGCCCGACCTCCTCGACGAACGTGTCGATGAGCGTCCGGGCGACACCCGCCACGTCGCGCACCGACCACGAGCGCCGCGTCGCGCGGTACGGGACCTCACGCGAGCCCCGGGTCCCCCGGCGCATCGGCTCGGCGGCGAGGAAGCCGCGGTCGACCAGCGTGCGGACGTGGTGCAGGACGGTGGCCGGGTTCCGGTCCAGGCGCGCGGCGATCTCGCGGTTGGTGAGCGACTCGTCGAGGCACAGGCGCAGGATGCGCATGCGGAGCGTGCTCGCGAGCGCCCGGGCGTCGGCGTCACGCTCGGCGGTGCTCCGCTCGTCCGCGGTGGATCCCGTCATGTCCTCACTCTCGCATACTGATTGACTTTTCCCAATCAGTGCCGCCACCCTGGTGCCCGTGAGCACCACCCCACCCCCGGCGCAGGCCTCCACCGAGCCGCCCGCCGACGCCGCGACCCCGCCCGCACCGGCCGCGTCCCCGGCGCCCCGCCGCTCGCTGATCCACCACGCCGACTTCCGGCGCCTGTGGGGCGGCGACGCGCTCGGCCAGCTCGGTGCCCAGCTCACCGTCATCGCGCTCCCCGTGCTCGCCGTCGACCACCTCGCCGCCACCGAGTGGGAGATGGGCATCCTCAGCGCCGCCGAGTCGCTCGCGTTCCTCGTCATCGGCCTGCCCGCCGGCGCATGGGTGGACCGCATGCGCAAGCGGAACGTCCTCATCACCGCCGACCTCGTGCGCGGCCTCGTGCTCGCCGTCGTCGTCGCCGCCGCGCTCACCGGGCACGCGTCGATGCCGCTGCTCATCGGCGCCGCGCTCGTCATCAGCGTGTGCTCGACGTTCTTCGACGTCGCCCACCAGAGCTACGTGCCGTGGCTCGTCGGCCTCGACCACATCGTCGAGGGCAACTCCAAGCTGCAGTCCACGCAGTCGGTGGCCCAGGTCGTCGCCCCCGCCGTCGCGGGCGCGCTGCTGCGGGTCGTCACGGCGCCGCTGCTCATCGCGATCAACGCCGTCACCTACGTCGTGTCCGCGTTCGCCGTCGGCCGGATCCGGCACCGCGAGCAGCCGCCCGCGCCTGAGACCCGCCGTCCGCTGCGCGTCGAGATCGCCGAGGGCCTGCGCTTCGTCGTCCACCAGCCGCTGCTGCGCCGGATCGTCGCGTGCACCGGGATCGGGAACCTGTTCGGCACCGCCGCCGGCTCGCTCAGCGCGATCTACGCGCTGCGCATCCTCGGGCTCGACACCGTCGCGTTCGGCACCGTGCTGTCGGCGGGGGCCATCGGCGGGCTCGTCGGCGCCGTCGCCGCCGACCGTCTGGCGCGCCTGGTCGGCGAGGGCCGGATCATCCCGCTGTCCGCGATGCTTTTCGTGCCCGCAGCCGCGCTCCCGCCGCTCGCGGTCGTCCTCGACGTCCCGCCGGTCGCGGTCCTCATCGCCGGGGGGCTGCTGTTCAGCTTCTCCGTCGTCGTCTACAACGTCGCGCAGGTGAGCTTCCGGCAGCGCCTGTGCCCGCCCGCGCTGCTGGGGCGGATGAACGCGTCGGTGCGGTTCTTCGTCTGGGGCACCATGCCGCTGGGCGGCGTGCTCGGCGGCTGGCTGGGGACGAGCCTGGGCGTCGTCCCGACCCTGTGGGTGTGCGCGGGCGGCGCGCTGCTGTCGACCCTGCCCGTCGTGTTCTCGCCCCTGCTGCGGATGCGCGACCTGCCCCGACCGGAAAGCGTCGAGACCACCGCCTGACCGGGCGGCGACCTCCCCGACCGTCAGGTCACAGGTCGTACTCGACGACGACGGGGGCGTGGTCGGAGAACCGCTCCGCGTACGTCGCCGCACGGTCGACGGTCGCGGTGACCGCCGCGTCGGCGAGCTCCGGCGTGGCGAGCTGGTAGTCGATGCGCCACCCCGCGTCGTTGTCGAACGCCTGCCCGCGCCACGACCACCACGTGAACGGCCCGGGGCCCTCCCCGCCGAGCTCGCGGCCCAGGTCGCGCCAGCCGAGGTCGTCGAACCAGCGGTCCAGGTAGGCGCGCTCACGCGGCAGGAAGCCCGCCGCCTTGAGGTTGCCCTTCCAGTTCTTGATGTCGGCCTCGCGGTGCGCGATGTTGAGGTCGCCCGCGACGACCGCGGAGCCGCCGTCGCGCGACAGGTCGCCCAGCCGGGACGTCACGTGGTCGAGGAAGGCGTACTTCTCATCCATCGACGGCGTCCCGACCGTGCCGGAGTGGATATAGGTCGAGACGACGGTGACCTTGCGGGCGGGCGCACCGTCGTGCGACGGGACCGCGAGGTCGGCCTCGACCCAGCGGCCGGTGTCGCCCGTGACGCCGGTCCGCATGCCGATCCGCACCGCGTCCATCGGCAGCCGCGACGCGATCGCAACGCCCGCACGGCCCTTGGTCTCCGACGCCTCGTGCGCGAGGTGCCAGCCGTCGGCCGCGAGGTGGTCGGCGAGGATCTCGTCGGAGGCGCGGACCTCCTGCAGCAGCAGGACGTCGGGCTTGCGGGTCTCCAGCCAGGTCCCCATGCCGCGCTTGTAGGCCGCGCGGATGCCGTTGACGTTGACGGTGGCGATCGTGAGCACCGGACCATCCAACCCCACCCCACCGACAGGCCCGACCACCCGGCCGGGCCCGTCGGGCGGTGCCGCTCACTCCCCGCGGTAGGCGGCCTCCAGGGCGGCGATGTCGAGCTTCTTCTGCGTGAGCATCACCTGCGTCGCGCGCGCGGCGCCCGCGGGGTCGGCGTCGGGCGACATCGTCCAGGTCGCGAGCTGGCGCGGCACGACCTGCCAGGACAGGCCGAAGCGGTCGGTGAGCCAGCCGCACGCGACCTCCTCGCCGCCACCGGCGAGCAGCGCGTCCCAGTACCGGTCGAGCGTCTCCTGGTCCTCGACGTCGACGAGGAACGAGAACGCGGCGTTGAGCGTCAGCGAGTCCCCCGCGGCGATCGCCGTGACGGGCATGCCGTCGAGGACGAACTCGACGACGAACGGGTCGCCGGCCTTGACGCCCGGCATGTCGGCGGGGGCGTGCACGACGTTGGTGATCTTCGAGTTGGGGAAGATCGAGACGTAGAACTCGGCTGCCTCGACGGCGTTGTCGTGGTACCAGAGGTGCGGCTGGATGATGCCCATGACGGGTCCTCCCGGGCGTCGGTGGGTCGATCGGGACGTCGACCACTCTCCTCCCGGCAGACCGGCCCCGGTACCCGCACTCATCGGGGTACCGGGGCCGGGTCGTGCACGGCACGCGGGGAGGTCAGCCGGCGAGGCGCTCCGCGGTGTCCACGACGTTGCTCAGCAGCATCGCGCGCGTCATCGGGCCGACGCCGCCCGGGTTGGGCGACACCCACGACGCGATCTCGTGGACGCCCGGGTCGACGTCGCCGACGACGCGGCTCTTGCCGGTCTCCGGGTCGGTCGCGCGGGAGACGCCGACGTCGACGACGACCGCGCCGGGCTTGACGATGTCGGCCGTGATGATCCCCGGCACGCCCGCGGCGGCGACGATGACGTCGGCGTTGCGGGTGTGCTCGGCGAGGTCCTCGGTGCCCGTGTGGGTGAGCGTGACGGTGGCGTTGATCTCCCGCCGCGTGAGCAGCAGGCCGATCGAGCGGCCCACGGTCACCCCACGTCCCACGACGACGACGTCCGCGCCGCGCAGGTCGACGCCGTGCCGCAGCAGCAGGTCGATGATGCCGCGCGGGGTGCACGGCAGCGGGCTCGTGACGGGCTCGTTGACCCGCAGGACGAGCCGCCCGAGGTTGGTCGGGTGCAGGCCGTCGGCGTCCTTGTCGGGGTCGACGAGCTCGAGCACCCGGTTGGTGTCGATGCCCTTCGGCAGCGGCAGCTGCACGATGAACCCGGTGCAGGCCGGGTCCTCGTTGAGCCGCCGGACCGCCGCCTCGATGTCCTCCTGCGTGGCGTCGGCCGGCAGGTCCTCGCGGATCGAGGCGATGCCGACCTCGGCGCAGTCGCGGTGCTTGCCCTCGACGTACCAGCGCGAGCCGGGGTCGTCGCCGACGAGCAGCGTGCCGAGCCCGGGCGCGATCCCGCGGGCCGCGAGCGCCGCGACCCGCTCGGTGAGCTCGGCCTTGATCGTCGCCGCCGTGGCCTTGCCGTCGAGGAGCTGTGCCGTCATCGCCGGCCGCCTCAGTACTGCTGCAGGCCGGCGTACAGCGGGAACGCCTCGGCGAGCTTGGCCACGCGGGCCCGCAGCGCCTCGACGTCCGTCGCGGCACCGCCGACGAGCGCGGTCGCGATGATGTCGGCGACCTCGGTGAACTCGGCGTCGCCGAAGCCGCGGGTCGCGAGCGCGGGCGTGCCGATGCGCAGGCCCGACGTGACGCGCGGGGGGCGCGGGTCGAACGGGACGGCGTTGCGGTTCACGGTGATGCCGGCGGCGTGCAGGAGGTCCTCCGCCTGCTGGCCGTCGAGGTCGGAGTGGCGCAGGTCGACGAGCACGAGGTGCACGTCGGTGCCGCCCGTGAGGACGCTGACGCCCGCGTTCGCGACGTCGGCGGCCGTGAGGCGGTCCGCGATGATGCGGGCGCCGTCGATCGTGCGCTGCTGGCGGTCCTTGAAGTCGTCGGTGCCGGCGACCTTGAACGACACGGCCTTCGCGGCGATGACGTGCATGAGCGGGCCGCCCTGCTGGCCCGGGAACACCGCGGAGTCGATCTTCTTGGCGTACTCGGCCTTGCTGAGGATGAAGCCCGAGCGGGGGCCGCCGATCGTCTTGTGCACCGTGGACGACACGACGTCGGCGTGCGGCACGGGCGACGGGTGCAGGTCGGCGGCGACGAGGCCCGCGAAGTGCGCCATGTCGACCCAGAGCTTCGCGCCGACCTCGTCGGCGATCTCCCGCATCGCGGCGAAGTCGAGGTGCCGCGGGTAGGCGGACCAGCCGCCGATGATGACGTCGGGGCGGTGCTCGAGCGCGGCGGCGCGGATGGCCTCCGGCTCGATGCGGAACGTCTGCGGGTCCACGCCGTACGCGGCGACGTCGTAGAGCTTGCCGGAGAAGTTGATCTTCATGCCGTGCGTGAGGTGGCCGCCGTGCGCGAGCTCGAGGCCGAGGATCTTGTCGCCCGCGTTGATGAGGGCGTGCAGCACCGCGGCGTTGGCGGTGGCGCCGGAGTGCGGCTGGACGTTGGCGTGCTCCGCGCCGAACAGGGCCTTCGCACGGTCGATCGCGATCGTCTCCGCGATGTCGACCTGCTCGCAGCCGCCGTAGTACCGGCGGCCCGGGTAGCCCTCGGCGTACTTGTTGGTCAGCACGGAGCCCTGCGCCTGCAGGACCGCGCGGGGCACGAAGTTCTCGGACGCGATCATCTCGAGCGTGCTCTGCTGGCGGGCCAGCTCGCCGTCGAGGACGGCCGCGATCTCCGGGTCGAGCTCGGAGATGTTCTGGTCGAGGATCGGGGTGTTGTCGGCGCTCATCGGGCGACTCCCTGGGGCATCAGCGGACGGATCATCGGGTGCGGAGGGGATGTGCACCGGCACGCGGACGGGCACGCACACACTCTCTCCGTGTGGTGACCGTGGGCCCAGGCGTCCGACCCGAAGTCTGCTGCTGCGTCGCTCCCCGGTGGTGACCCACCCGCTGCGCCAGTCGCGACCGGCCCAGAGTATCAACCCGACGCGCCGCACCCCCGCCCTTCCACCCCCTGGGCACCCTGTGGAGATCTCGCTCGTGGCCGCCCTCTCCCTCTCTAGGGTCCCGTCGACGACGGACGGAGCGACTGAGGGAGACGAACGTGGATAGCACCCCGAGCAGCCGTGCCGACCGGCCTGGCCGACGAGCGCACGCAGTCCTCGCCCTGCTCGCGGCCTGTGGCATCGCGTCGTGCGCACCGTCTGCGAGCGCGGAGAGCAGTCCGAGGACCTCGCCGACATCCGTGGTCGTCGACGGGGACCGGCGGGTCCGTGTACGCGGCGGCACCGTCATGACGCCGTGCTTCACCTATCAGCTGCCCGAGGTGGGCTGGGCGCTCGTGCGGGGCTCGTCGGGCTGCACGACCGCGATCAGCTTCGAGGACGTCACCGACGTCCTCACGACGGTGCACGTCCGGATCCAGGCCGGTACGACGGGCGGCGACGTCGACCGACTGGTGGAGGTCACCCGCCAGTCGTACCGGGATGCCGGCATGGACGACTGGGAGGTGGACGTGACCCAGGTCGGCGGGTACACCGTCGTCAGGGCGAACGGCCTCGACGAATGGGGGATGCACGACGTGACCTACCAGGTCCCCCTCGACGGGAAGGAGTTCACGCAGGACGGCCTCGCGATCGACGCCATCTGGGTCACCGGCCCGTCGACGAAGGTGGGTGACGAGTGGGCCCGCTCGGTCATCCGGTCGCTGCGGGTCCGCTGAGCGGTCGGTCCAGGCCGGCGTCCTCGAACAGCGCGAGCCAGCGGCGCAGGAGGTGCTCGAGGTGCTCGGCGTCGGCCGGGTCGAGCGCGTCGAGGAGGCGGCGCTCGTTCGCCATGTGGTCGGTGAACGCGGCGTCGATGACGTCCATCCCGTGCGGCGTGAGGGCGATGACGCGCTCGCGCGCGTCGCGCTCGGAGACGCGGCGGGTGACGAGGCCCGCGGCGGCGAGGCGGTCGACGCGCTTGGTCATGGCGCCGCTGGTGACGAGCGTGTTGGCGCACAGGTCGCCGGGGGTGCGCTCGTAGGGGGCACCGGCGCGGCGCAGCGTCGCGAGGACGTCGAAGTCGCCCTCCCCGAGGCCGTGCTGCCGGTAGACGGTGACGAGCTCGTCGGTGAGGTGACCGGCGACGCGGTGCAGGCGGCCGATGACGCCCTGCGGGCGGACGTCGAGGTCGGGGCGCTCGCGGCGCCACGCGGCCTGGATGAGGTCGAGCCGGTCGAGCGGCTCGCGGGGGTCCAGCGGCCCGCGGGGGTCACGGCGGTCGTCGGCGGTCATGGGTCGACCATATCTTCCACGGAAGGTATATTCCCTTCCGTGGAAGAGAAATCGGTGCGCTGGTCGCTCCTGACCGCCGTCGCTCCCCTCACGTGGGGCACGACGTACTACGTGACCAAGCACGCCCTGCCCGCGGACTTCCCGCTCTGGGGATCCGTGCTGCGCGCGCTGCCCGCCGGGCTCGTGCTCCTGCTCGTCGTCCGGCGGCTCCCCCGCGGCGCCTGGTGGTGGCGCTCGCTCGTGCTCGGCACGCTGTCGATGGGCGCGTTCTTCGCGCTCGTCTACGTCGCCGCGCAGCTCCTGCCCTCCAGCGTCGCCTCGACCGTCATGGCCACGTCGCCCGTCGTCATGATGCTCGTCGCGTGGGCGCTGCTCGCCCAGAGGCCCCGCGTCCTCGCGCTCGCCGGGGCCGGGCTCGGCGTGGCCGGCGTCGCCGCGATGCTGCTCACCGGCGGCGGCGACGTCCGGGTCGTCGGCGTCGTCGCGTCCGTCGCGGCCATGCTCATGTCGAGCGTCGGGTTCGTCCTCGCGACCCGGTGGGCCGACGGCGTCGACGTCGTGTCGTCGACCGCCTGGCAGCTCGTCGCGGGCGGGCTCGTCCTGGTCCCGTTCGCCGTCGCCGTCGAGGGCGCTCCCCCGGCCCTCGACGCCCGCGCCGTCCTCGGGTTCGCCTACGTCAGCCTCGTCGCGACCGCCGTCGCCTACCTCGCGTGGTTCACCGGCCTGCGCCGGCTGCCCGCCGGGACCGTCGGCCTCGTCGGCCTGCTCAACCCCGTCGCGGGCGTGCTGCTCGGCGTGCTCCTCGCGGGCGAGACGCTCACCCCGCTGCAGGTCGCCGGGGTCGCGGTCGTCCTGCTCGGCGTCGTGCTCGGGCAGCCCGTCGTCGAGCGGGCCCTGCGCGCCCGCCGCGACCGCCGCACCGAGACCTGCACCGTCGACGTCCCCGCCGACGCCCACGCCGCACGGCGTCCGGTCACCGCGTCAGCCCGCCCGCCCGTCGCGACCGCGCCGACCGGACCGACCCGGCCGGGCGCCGCGCGGAGGCCTCACGTCGCGTCCCAGAGCCGCCGGTAGAAGTCGGTCCGCTCCGCGTCGGGCGCGATCCCGTACGCCTCGAGCAACGGCTCCTCGAACCCCGGGCCGTAGTTCCACAGCGTGCTGTACGTCGCGACCGCGAGATCGGCCCACCGGTCGGCGACGCCGAGCGTCCCGAGGTCGACGTGCGCGAGCCACGAGCCGTCGTCGGCCAGCAGGGTGTTCGGCGCGCACGCGTCGCCGTGGCACACGACGAGCCGGTCGACCGGCGGCGGCGGACCGAGCGCGGCCCGCGCCTGCGAGCGCCCGCCCTCGCGCGCGTCCGCGACCGCGAGCCGCCGCTCGACGCCCCAGTCGAACGGGCAGCCGTCGACCGGGAGCGCGTCGTGCATCGCCCGCAGCCCCGACCCGATCGCCCGCACCGCCGTCAGCGGGTCGGCGAGCCAGCGCGGGTCGACAGCGCTGCGCCCCGCGAGCGGGCGCGTGACGAGCCACGACCCCTCGTCGTCCGCACCGGCCTCCAGGACCGTCGGCACCGGCGTGAACGGCGCGGCCCAGCGCATGCGCGTGACCTCGGCGTTGAGGTCCAGCGGCACCCCGACCGGCACCCACTTGACGAACCGCTCGGGCTCGTCGAGCAGGAACGTCAGGCCGCCGAGCTCGTTGCGCCACACGACCTCGCGGACGCCGCCCATCCGCCGCACGACACGCGGCACGACCGTCGGGTCGACGGGCCGGCCGGCGAGCGCGGCACCGGCCACCGGGACCTGCCCCGTGCTCCCGGACGGCTGCACGGGACGGTCAGCCCTCGACGCGCTCGTCGTCCCCGAGGATCTTGCGCAGGTATGCGTACGTGAGGTCGCCCGCCGTCTGGTCGTGCTGGTGCTCGTAGCCCTGGCTCTCGTAGAGCGCGATGTTGTGCAGCGAGTCGCGGCCGGTGAACACCCAGACCTCCTCGATGCCGTCGGGCAGGATCGGCAGGATCGCCATGAGCAGGCGCGTGCCGACGCCCTTGCCCTGCAGGTCGGGGGCGACCGCGAACCGGCCGAGCGTGGCCTTCGCGCCCTCGACGACGACCCGGATCGAGCCGATGAGGCGGTGGCCGGCCCACGCGCCGAGCGTGATGACGCCGTCGGCGCTGAGGTCGGCGCGGAGCTCGTCGAGGGTCTGCGTGAGGGGCGGGATGTTCGGGTCGCCGTACTGCTGGGCCTCCGTGACGAACGCGGCGCGGCGGAGCGTGAGGAGCTCGCCCGCGTCGTCGAGGGAGACGGTGCGGATGTCCAGGTCGGCCTGCGTCATGGCGTCATCGTCTCAGCCGCTCGCGCGGGCGCACTACTCTCGGGCTCGTGTCCGACGTCGTGTCTCACCATGCAGATGAACCCACGCACTGGGTCCTGACCCTCTCCTGCCCCGACCGTCCCGGGATCGTCCGGGCCGTCGCGGGGGTCCTCGCGGACCACGGGGGCAACATCACCGAGTCGCAGCAGTTCGGCGACCCGCTGTCGGGGCTGTTCTTCATGCGGGTGCAGGTCTCGGCGTTCGCGCCGCGCGAGGTGCTGGCCGGGGCGATGAGCACCGTGGCGCGCACGTTCGCGATGACGTGGTCGCTCGACGTCGTCGGCCGGCCCGTGCGCACCCTGGTGATGGGCTCGACGGCGGCGCACTGCCTCAACGACCTGGCGTTCCGGCAGCGCTCCGAGAAGCTCCCGGTCGACCTGGTCGCCGTCGTGTCGAACCACACGGCGCTGGCGCCGCTCGCGGAGTTCTACGGCATCCCGTTCCACCACGTGCCCGTGACGTCGGCCACCAAGGCGCAGGCCGAGGCGCGTCTGCTGGAGCTCGTCGAGGAGCTCGACGTCGAGCTCGTCGTGCTGGCCCGCTACATGCAGATCCTGTCCGACGACCTGTGCCGCCGCCTCGAGGGCCGGGTCATCAACATCCACCACTCGTTCCTGCCGTCGTTCAAGGGCGCCCGCCCCTACGCGCAGGCGCACGACCGCGGCGTCAAGCTGATCGGCGCGACCGCGCACTACGTGACGGGCGACCTCGACGAGGGCCCGATCATCGAGCAGGACGTCGAGCGCGTGGACCACACGCGTGCGGTCGACGACCTCGTGGCGCTGGGACAGGACGTCGAGCGCCGGGCGCTGGCGCGCGCGGTGCGCTGGCACGCGGAGCACCGCGTCCTCCTCGACGGGCACCGGACGATCGTCTTCCGCTGACCCACCCCGGCCGGCCGGGCGCGAGGTCGTCACTTCTCGTCGAGGTCGTGAGCTGCAGCTGACGACCTCGGCAGGATGTGACGACCTCGGCGACCGGCGGCGAGTCCGGCGGCGAGACCGGCCGACCCCCGACGCACGTGCCGAGGGGCCCGCACCGGTCGCGGCGCGGGCCCCTCGGTCGTCACGTGGCGGCGGTCAGGGGGTCGTCGCGCCCAGCGTGTACGCACCGGAGCCGGAGTAGGCGTAGACGCCGTACCGGTACTGGCCGGCCGTGCCGTTGTAGGTGATGGTCTCGTCGGCGCTGGTCGACGTCGCCGAGGCGACGTTGGCCCACGCGGACCCGTTCCACTTCTGCAGGTACAGGTCGAAGTCCGTCCCGCTCGGGCCGTCGAGGCAGACGCGGATGGTGCCGCTGGACCCGACGGTCACATAGCTGCCGGACGGCTGGACGGCGGACTGCCGCGAGGCGAGCGAGCCGGTGTAGGTCCGCGCGTACCCGGTGCAGGTCGTGCCGCCGCCACCGCCGCCGCCGGACGACGTGACGAGCGTCAGGCCGTAGGCGGAGAGCGCCTCGTTGACGGGCTGGAAGTACGTCGTCCCGCCGGTGGTGCAGTTGCCCGACCCGCCGGACGTCAGGCCCTGGGCCTGGTTGCCGGCGATGAGCGAGCCGCCGGAGTCGCCGGGCTCGGCGCACACGTTCGTGCGGATGAGGCCGGAGACGCTGCCCTGCGCGTAGTTGACGGTGGAGTTGAACGCCTGGATCGTCCCGCAGCGCCACCCCGTGGTGGAGCCGGAGCGGCAGACGGACGCACCGACGGTCGCCTGCGTCGAGCCGGCGACGGCCACGGTGCCGCCGCTGTAGTTGTTCACGGCGCCGACCGGGGTGTTGCCGGACGCGACGCGCACCCACGCGTAGTCGTTGCCGGGGAACGACGAGCCGGCGAACGTGCCGGACGGCGTCGTCGTGGTCGCGCCGGTCGTGCCGCAGTGCCCGGCGGTGACGAAGCCGCCGCTGACGGCGAAGCCGACCGAGCAGCGCGAGGTGTTGTTGATCCGGTAGGCGTTGCCGCCGATGACGTCGATGAACGTGCGGGGCGCCTCGGTGGTCTCGACGACCCGGACGGCGTCGGCGGGCACGCCTGCGGCGGCGACGATCTCGGTCGCCTGGGCCACGGCGAGGGCGGTGGCGTTGACGACGACCGTGTTGGTAGTGACGTCGACGTACCAGGACGGCACCGCGGCGACGACGGGCGCCAGTGCCGCGTCGAGGGCCGTCCGCCAGGCGTCGAGCTCGGCGAGCGTGTGGCGGGCGGCGACCGGCTTGGCGCCGGCGGCGCGCACGGCGGGCGCGTCGGCCGTGTCGGTCGTGGCGACGTGCAGGACGTTCGCGGCGGGGTCGAGCCAGGCACCGGCGTAGTCGGCGCCGAGGCTGGCCTCCAGGCCGCGCTCGACCTCGACGGCGGCGGCCTGGAAGTCGAGGCGTTCGCGCGCGGCGCTCGGCGACAGGCCCAGGTCGCGCTGCATCGCGTCGAGGAGTGCCTTGCCGCCGGCCTTCGGGCCGCTGACCGGTCCGGGCGCGTCGACGTCGGGGGCGGGTGCGGCCCACGCCGCGGCGGGGACGAGGGCGAGCGCGGCGGCGAGCCCGGCGGTCGTGAGCAGGTGTCGCAGTGGTCTCATGTCACAGCTCCGTAAGTAGGCGGATGACTGGTGTCACTGACTAGTGCGACTCGGATGCTACTCGCCGGTACCTCCTCCGAGAAGAGGGCGGCGAGGGCCGGTCACGGAACCCCACGTCAGCGCACGACGACGGACCCGCACCCCGGCCGGGGATGCGGGTCCGTCGCGGTGCGGCGGCGCGGGACGGGCGCTGCGGATCGCCCGCCCCGCGACCACATCAGCCGCCGAACCAGCCGGACAGCCACCTCCACGAGGCGCCCGGCCCGCTGCCGAACCAGTCACGCACGTCGTCCCACCAGTGGTGCGACGGCCCGTGCGAGCCGTTCGTGTCCTTCTCGACGAGCACCGCGACCGTCCGCGCGGGCACGGTCACCGTCCCCGTCGCCCGGTCCCAGGTCGTCGCCCTGACGACCGGGTCGCTGCCCTTGGCCTGGACCGTCGACAGCGTGTAGCGGTCGCCCGCGAGCGCCGCGACCGTCTGGGTCGTCGCCTCGTCGGAGGCGTTGACGACGACGAGCAGCCCGTCGAGCTTCGTGTCGACGTCCTTGTCCCAGCGCCGTGCCGTCCGGTCCCAGCCGCCCTCGTCCGCGACGTGCATGACGACGACACCGGGGTCGGCGTCCGGGCCGGAGCCCGGGAACGTCACCTTCTGCTCGATGAGGTCCGCCGAGCCGAGCCGGAACAGCGGCGTCGAGAACCGCAGCCGCAGCAGGTCGTCCGCCGCGGCCGAGGCCGTCGCGATGTCGGCCGGCGTCGGCTTGAGCGCCGGGTCCGCCAGCAGCGGCTGCTGGAAGGCCCACTTGGCCTCGTTGTCCGGCCGCGGCGGCAGACCCCGGCCGAAGCCGTTGTCCTGCTTCGACGGGTCGAACAGGTTGAACCAGTCGCCCGAGTCGTAGCTGTTGCGGTCGAGCGACTTGCTGCGCAGCAGGTCGGCGCCCGCGTGCCAGAAGCTCGGCGTCTGGGCCAGCGCGGTGGTGGACAGGGAGACGGTGTTCATCCGCACCCGGTCCGCCATCGTCGTCGACTGCGGCAGCTTGTACGTCAGCGCGTCGAACAGCGTCTCGTTGTCGTGCGCGTCGACGTAGGTGACGACCTCCTCGGGCGAGTCCGCGTAGCCCGCGGGCTGGCCGTTGTAGTCGAGCTCGTCGCCGGCCTGCACCGCGCCGGACGACGTGAGGAACGCGTAGTCCCGCAGGTTGCCCGCCATGCCGAGCCGCACGAGGTCGCCCGCGTGCTGCACCCGGGCCAGCTGGTCGGCCTCCGAGCCGTTCACCGGGTCCCCGTTCGGGTCGGTGTACGCACCCGAGCCGAAGCCCTGGATGCGGGGGTTCTCGTCGAACGGGCCGCCGCCGCGCACCGCGTCGCGGAGCCGGTCGGAGAACGTCCCGATGCCGGTGCCGCCGAGCTGGCCCTGCGTGGCCTGCTCGAAGAGCCGGTTGTCGGCGACCTCGCCGAAGTTCCAGCCCTCGCCGTACAGGTAGACCTTGCGGCCGTCGACCCCGTCGCGCTTCGTCGTGAGGTCGTCGAGCGCGTCGCGGACCGCCTCCATGGTCGAGCGGGAGTGGTGGCCCATGAGGTCGAACCGGAAACCGTCGACCTTGTAGTCGCGGGCCCACGTGACGACCGAGTCGACCATCATCTTCTCGGCCATCGCGTGCTCGGTCGCGACGTTCTGGCAGCACGTCGACGTCTCGACCGCACCCGACGCGTTGAGCCGGTGGTAGTACCCCGGCACGACCCGGTCGAGGACCGACTTCTCGTCCTGCCCGCTCGCCGCGGTGTGGTTGAACACCTGGTCGAGCACGACCTGCAGGCCGTCGGCGTGCAGCGCACCGACCATCGTGCGGAACTCGGCCACGCGCGCGCCGCCCTCGGCGTCGACCGCGTACGAGCCCTCGGGCGTCGTCCAGTGCAGCGGGTCGTAGCCCCAGTTGAAGCCGTCCTGCGCGGCCACCGCGGTGACGCACGCCTGCTGCTCGGGCGAGTCCGGCGGGAACGACGCGAGGTCGCACTGCGGGGTCTGCTGGTCGGCACGGGCCTCAGGGATCGTCGCGATGTCGAACGTCGGCAGCAGGTGCACGGTCGTCAGGCCCGCGTCGGCGAGCTCGCGCAGGTGCTGACGGCCGGCGCCCTTGCCGGCGAACGCGAGGTACGTCCCCCGCTGCGCCTCCGGCACCGTCGGGTCGCCGATCGAGAAGTCCCGCACGTGCAGCTCGTAGATCGTCTGGTCCACGGGCCGCACGACCGGCTGCTTCGCCTTCTCCCACTGCTTCGGGCGGTACTCCTTGTCCGCCAGGTCGACGAGCACCGAGTGCGTGCTGTTCAGCGTCAGCGCGACCGAGTAGGGGTCGGTCACGCGGTTCACCTCGACCGCGTCCGTCGTCGGGGCGTAGACCGTGACCTCCCAGAGGAACGCCGCACCCTTCCACGCCTTCGTGCCCGCGACCGTCCACGAGCCGTCGTCCTGCTGCTCGGCGGCGACCCGCTGCGGCTCGGCGCTCGTGTCGAGCCCACCGGACCGGTTCGCGGGCCACAGCAGCAGGTCGACGTCCTGGGCCGTCGGGGCCCACAGGGCGAGCGTCGGGACGCCCTTGCGCCACGTCGTGCCGAGCGCGCGGTCCGCCGCGTCCGCGGCGTAGAGGTCGTCGAGGACGCCAGGCACCTGGACGCCGCTGGCCTGCTGCAGCGTGCCGTCGGCCGTCTCCTGCGTGACGAGGAGCTCACCGCGCAGCAGGTCGCGCACGGTGTCCTCGTCCGCGTCGACGCGCAGGGCGAGGTAGCCCTCGAGCGCCGGGAACCGTGCGACCTGGTCGTCCGTGAGCCCGTCGGGGTCGTAGGCGAGGTCGACGGTCGTCGCCGCGCCGGTCACCGCGCCGTCCGTGACGCCGAGCGACCCGTCCGGCGAGCCGTGCAGCCGCCACACGGACGGCGCCGGGTCGATCGCCGGCTCGTTCGGCCACGTCGCCGGCCACGCGACCGTCTGTGCGTCGACCCACTGCGCCCGCTCCTCGCCCGTGCCGGGCAGCGGCGGGTCCGTGACCTCGATCGTCAGGAGGTGCGTCGCCAGGACGTACGAGAACGTGACGGGCTTGCCTCCGGGCACGGTGAACGGGATGTTCGCGCCGCCCGGTGCCCCGCCGGCGCCGTAGTTCTCGGTCCAGGACAGGTTGTGCGCGACCTTGCCCTCGTAGGCGCCCGCGGGGATCTCGTCGGTCGTGAACGTGTAGGTGCCGTCGCCGTCGGGGTCCTGGAGCCACGTCGCCAGGCAGTCCGGCGCCCAGTCGCCCGCGCACCCGACCTCGGAGTTGTGGCTGCCCGGGACCGTGAGGAGCGGGCCCTGCGCGGTCGACGTGAACCAGTGCGTGACCGGGTCGTAGTAGAAGGTCACAGGGCCGTCCGCGGCGAGCGTGTAGGTGACGTTCCCGCCGTCGCGCACACCGCCCGCACCGTAGTTCTCGGTCCACGAGCCGCCGATCGCGACCTTGTACTCGTACGTGCCGGCGGGCAGCTCGAACGTGCCCGCGTAGACGCCGTCGGGCCGGTACGTCAGCCGCGCCGCCTCGCACGCCGGGGCCCAGTCGCCCGCGCACGTCATCTCGCTGTTGTGGCTGCCGGGCACGGAGACGACCAGGTCACCGGGGTCGGTGCCGCCGTCCACGTCCCCGTCGACGCGGATGCCGACGCTCGCGAACGAGGACGCCGCGGACCGGTGCCCGGCCGCGTCGACCGTCACCGCGCGGTACTCGACGAGCGTGCCCCGCTCGAGGCCCGTGACGTCGTGGTAGACGCGCGGGCTGGTCGTCTCGGCGGTGCCGAGCGCGGTCCAGTCGGTGTCCCCGACGACGCGGTAGGCGAACGACGTCTGGTTCCACACGTCGTCCGCGACGCCCGCACCGACGGGCGCGACGCCGCTCACGGCCGCACCGGCACCGGGGACGTCGAGGGTGATCGGCCCGGCCGTCTCCGGGGCGCCGACCGTCGTGCCCGCGCGCAGGACGACTGCCGACAGCGCCGGGACCGTCACCGACACCGTGCCGTCCGCGGCGGCCGTGACCGTGCCGTCCGTGCCGTACAGGCCGGTGAACGTCGCCCCCGGGGTGAGCGTGTCGACGGTGACCGTCGCGGGCGCGGTGCCGTTGTTCAGCGCGACGAGGTGCTCCACCTTCTCGGTGGTGTCGACGCGGGAGAACGCGTACACGCTGCCGTCGGAGTAGCGCTCGATCTGCGCACCCGTGCGCAGGGCGGGCGACCCGGCCCGCAGCTCCGCCAGGTCGGCGATCGTCCGGTACAGCACCGTGTCGGTGTCGTAGCGGTCGACCGAGCCGGCCGTCGTCCCGTCGAGGAGCGCCTGGTCCGCGTACTCGTCGACCTGCGTCGCGAACAGCGACTGGCGCGCGTCCTTGTCGCCGCCGCCCAGCGAGCCGTCACCGACGAAGCCCTGCTCGTCGCCGTAGTACACGACCGGCTGGCCGCGCGTCAGGTACATGAGCGCGTGCGCGAGCTGCGAGCGCGCCTGCGGGTCGGACGCGTTCTTCACGAAGTGGCCGATGCGACCCATGTCGTGGTTGCCGAGGAACGTCGGCAGGGCCTGCGCGTTCGACGTCGGCGTCGTGTAGTAGTCGTCGCCCGCGAACAGGTTCGACAGGGCCTCGGCCGACGACGATCCGCCCGTGTACCCCGCCGCAGCCGACTGGAACGTGAAGTCGAGCACCGCGTTCATGTCGCTCTTGCGCACGTACGGCGACAGCTTCGCCGGGTCGGCGTCGTACACCTCGCCGAACATGAAGAAGTCGGGGTTCCCGACGGACGCGGCGTGCTCGCCGATCGCGGTCGCCCACTGCTCCCAGAACTCGAAGTTCACGTGCTTGGCGGTGTCGATGCGGAAGCCGTCGATGCCGAGGTCGACCCACGCCTCGTACACGTCCTCGAAGCCCTCGACGACGCTCGGGTGCTCGGTCATGAGGTCGTCGAGGCCGGAGAAGTCGCCGTAGGTGACGGACTCACCCGTCCACGTCGAGTCACCCCGGTTGTGGTACAGCGTCGGGTCGTTGAGCCAGGCCGGCACCTTGACGTCGGCGTCGGCCGGGTCGACGACCGGCGTGTACGGGAACGACGTCGCGGGGTCGAGCGCCGGGAAGTCGTCCGTGCCCGCGTAGTCCGCCGGGTCGAACGGCGTGCCGTCCGCGGCGCGGTACGGGTCGGCGGACTGCTCGACGTAGGAGTACGTCCCCTCCGCGTAGGAGATCACGTCCGCCGTGTGGTTCGTGATGATGTCGAAGTACACGTCGATGCCGCGCGCGTGCGCGTCGTCGATGAGCGCCTCGAGCTCGGCGTTGGTGCCGAGGTGCGGGTCGATCTGCGTGAAGTCGGTGATCCAGTAGCCGTGGTAGCCGGCGGACACGTTCGCGCCGGTGCCCTGCACGGGGTTGTTCTTGAAGGACGGCGTCAGCCAGATCGCGGTCGTCCCGAGCCCGGCGATGTAGTCGAGGTGCTCGCGCAGGCCCGCCAGGTCGCCGCCCTGGTAGAAGCCCTTGTCGGTCGGGTCGAGGCCCGTGACGAGCCGGTCCCCCGTCAGGCCGCCCGTGTCGTTCGACGGGTCCGCGTTCGCGAACCGGTCCGTCATGACGAAGTAGAAGCTCTTGCCGGCACCCGGGTCGCGCACGGGCTCGGCGACGAGGTCCGCGTCCTCGTCGGTGTAGCCGCCGCCCAGGCCGAGGGGGGTGACCGACGTGCGGTGCGTCGCGTCGTCGTACGTCACGCGCAGCGTCGTCGCGCCGGCGAGGACCAGCGGGCTGTTGTCGCCCGAGCCGTCGACGCCGTACGACGCGTCCCACGCGTCGTCGAGGGCGACCTTGTACTCCCACGTGCCCGCGGGCACCTCGAAGTCCGCGGTGAACGTGCCGTCGCCGACGGGGACGAGCTCGGTCGCGGTGCAGTCCGGCGCCCAGTCGCCCGCGCAGCCGAGCTCCGACTGCAGGCTGCCGACGAGCGCGGCGCTCGTCGCGGCCGCGGCGGCGGGCGGTGCGGTCGCCGTCGCGAGGGCGGCGGTCCCGACGAGACCGGTGCCGACCGCGAGGGCCGTGAGGCCGGCGGTGAGCCGTCGTGCGGGACGGGCGGAGGGGCCTGCGGGGGCAGGGGGGCGGCGCGACATGGCGACTCCTTCGTCGACCCGGCACAGCGGTGTGGCGGGACGTCGCCGACCGTACTTCCTTGCAGCAACTTGCAGCAAGGGTTTCCGGCCAATCGGTCCAGCCACCACACACCGGACACCGAGGACGACCGCGCCAGTCCAGCACGCGCACGCCGGGCCCGCCCGTCGAGCGTCGTCCGCCCGTTCGAGCGCCGTCGACGCGACGGCGCTATCGAGCCGCCGCGTCCCCCAGGGCCTGCACGGCCTCCGCCAGACCCGGGACGTCGTCCACCTCGACGACCTTGTCCCGGCTCGTCGCCCCCGCCACCAGCGTCACCGCGCGACGACGCACCCCCAGCGCGTCCGCGAGCGCCCGCAGCGCCGCCTCCGTGGCCGCGCCGTCGACGGCCCGCTCCTGCACGGCCACGACCAGGCGGTCGCCGTACCACCCGCCGACGCGCGTGCGCGACGCCCCGGGGCGCACCCGCACCGCGACCCGCACCGGCGTGACAGCCGTCGGGCGGACCGGGCTCAGACCAGCCCGAGCGAGCGCACGGCCTCGCGCTCCTCGACGAGCTCGGCGACGGACGCGTCGATCCGCTCGCGGGAGAAGTCGTCGACGTCCAGGTCGGGGACGATGCGCCACTCGCCGCCCGACGACGTCACCGGGAACGACGACACGAGCCCCTCGGGCACGCCGTACGAGCCGTCGGAGACGACGCCCGCCGACGTCCAGTCGCCCTCGGGCGTGCCGTGCACCCACGTGTGCACGTGGTCGATCGCCGCGTTCGCCGCGGACGCCGCCGACGACGCGCCGCGCGCCTCGATGATGGCCGCGCCCCGCTTGGCGACGGTCGGGATGAACGTGTCCCGCACCCACGCCTCGTCGTCGACGACCTCGAGCGCCGGACGGAACCCGATGGTCGCGTGCGTGAGGTCCGGGTACTGCGTCGCCGAGTGGTTGCCCCAGATCGCGACGCGGCGGATGTCCTCGAGCGTCGAGCCGGTGCGCGCGGCGAGCTGCGCGAGGGCGCGGTTGTGGTCCAGGCGCGTCATCGCCGTGAAGCGGTCCGCCGGGACGTCGGGCGCGTGCTGGGCGGCGATCCACGCGTTCGTGTTCGCCGGGTTGCCCACGACGAGGACGCGCACGTCGGACGCGGCGCCCGCGTTGATCGCCGCGCCCTGCGGGCCGAAGATGCCGCCGTTCGCGCTCAGCAGGTCGCCGCGCTCCATGCCGGCCGCGCGCGGGCGCGCCCCGACGAGCAGGGCCACGTTCGCGCCGTCGAACGCAGCGGTCGCGTCGTCGTGGATGTCGATGCCCGCGAGCAGCGGGAACGCGCAGTCGTCGAGCTCCATCGCGGTGCCCTCGGCCGCCTTGACCGCCTGCGGGACCTCCAGCAGGCGCAGCCGGACCGGGGTGTCGGCGCCGAGCAGCTGCCCCGACGCGATGCGGAACAGCAACGCGTACCCGATCTGGCCGGCGGCTCCCGTGACGGTCACGTTGACGGGCTGGCTGACGGGCACGGCGGCCTCCTCGGTAGCGGATCAGGTGCGCACCCGCACGCTACCCCGTCGGACCCGCCTCGGCCGGGAACGCCGACGGCGCCCGTCCCCCCGGAGGGAGCGGGCGCCGTCGGTGGTGCTCAGGCCAGGCGCGCGGCGAGGTTCTCGTCGAGCGCGGCGAGGAAGTCCTCGGTGGTCAGCCACGCCTGCTCGGGGCCGACGAGCGCCGCGAGGTCCTTCGTCATCTTGCCGCTCTCGACGGTCTTGATGACGACGTCCTCGAGCGTCTCCGCGAACTGCGTGACCTCGGGCGTGCCGTCGAGCTTGCCGCGGTGCTTGAGGCCGCCGGTCCACGCGAAGATCGACGCGATCGGGTTCGTCGACGTGGGCTTGCCCGCCTGGTGCTGGCGGTAGTGGCGCGTCACCGTGCCGTGCGCGGCCTCGGCCTCGACGGTCTTGCCGTCGGGCGTCATGAGGACGGACGTCATGAGGCCGAGGGAGCCGAAGCCCTGCGCGACGGTGTCGGACTGCACGTCGCCGTCGTAGTTCTTGCAGGCCCAGACGTAGCCGCCCTCCCACTTCATCGCCGCGGCGACCATGTCGTCGATGAGGCGGTGCTCGTAGGTGAGGCCCGCGGCGTCGAAGTCCGCCTTGAACTCGGCGTCGAACACCTCCTGGAAGATGTCCTTGAACTGGCCGTCGTAGGCCTTGAGGATCGTGTTCTTCGTCGACAGGTACACCGGGTACCCGCGCTGCAGGCCGTACGCGAACGAGGCCCGCGCGAAGTCGCGGATCGACTCGTTGAAGTTGTACATGCCCATCGCGACGCCGCCCTCGGCCGGGTACGTCACGACCTCCTGCTGGATGGGCTCGGAGCCGTCGGCCGGCGTGAACGTCAGCGTCAGCGTGCCCGCGCCGGCGACCTTGAAGTTCGTCGCCTTGTACTGGTCGCCGTGGGCGTGACGGCCGATGATGATCGGCTTGTTCCAGCCCGGCACCAGGCGCGGGATGTTGCTGATGATGATCGGCTCGCGGAAGACGACGCCGCCGAGGATGTTGCGGATCGTGCCGTTGGGCGAGACCCACATCTTCTTCAGGCCGAACTCCTCGACGCGCGCCTCGTCGGGCGTGATCGTCGCGCACTTGACGCCGACGCCGTGCTCGCGGATCGCGTGCGCCGCGTCGATCGTCACCTGGTCGTCGGTCGCGTCGCGGTTCTGGATCGACAGGTCGTAGTACCGCAGGTCGACGTCGAGGTACGGGTGGATCAGGCGGTCCTTAATGAACTGCCAGATGATGCGCGTCATCTCGTCGCCGTCGAGCTCGACGACCGGGCCGACGACCTTGATCTTCGCCATGCGGGGGTCTCCTGTGCCGTGGGGAGTGGCCCGGGGGGGCCGAGTGCCGGGGCACCGAGCGCCACACACGCGCGTCGGCCGGCGTTTCCGCGGTCAAGATTACTCGACATCAAGACATCTCGGGGACCGGACGGCTCCCCGTAGCGGTGCCCCGGGTCACAGTTCGCTGGCATGCTGGCCCCCATCAGCAACGGCGCGGCCGGCGCCGGCCTCCCCGGCCGGGCGCGCGCCCGCGGACGACCGCACTCACGACAGGACCGACATGTCCCACGAGACACCCGACCAGCCCGCCGGTGCGCCCCTGAAGAAGGACGCGACCGACGTCCCGGCCCCCGAGGACGTCACGGCTGCCGCCGCGGCCGACGCCGCCGCCGCGCCCGCCCCGGAGCCGCCCGCGCCCGTCGCGCCGGCCGGGTTCGCGGCACCCGCGGAGCC
>NZ_BIMR01000048.1 GCF_004306155.1 Cellulomonas biazotea | reverse complement strand
GCGCTCGGTCGTCCGCGACGCCCGGGCGGCCAGCGACGGCGCGACGACGCCCGCGAGCACCAGGCACGCGGCGAGCGCGAGCCCCGCCGGCACCCAGAACGCGCACATCGCGACGACCGTGCCGACCCCGAGCAGCGTCGCGACGGCCGCGGGCAGCAGCCCGCGGACCACGACGTCGCCCACGGCGTCGACGTCCGCGCCGACGCGGGCGAGGAGGTCGCCGCGGCGCAGGCCGGCGAGGGCCGCGGTCCGGCCGCTCGCGAGCCGCTCGTACAGGGTCGTGCGGATGGTCGTCATGCCGCGGAGCGCGACGTCGTGCGACACGAGGCGCTCGAGGTAGCGGAGCACGCCGCGGCCGATGCCGAACGCCCGCACGGCGACCGTCGCGACGGACAGCTGCAGCACGGGCGGCATCTGGGACGCACGCGCGATCAGCCACGCCGACACGGCGGCGAGCGCGACGGCGCACCCCAGGGCGAGCGTGCCGAGGAGCACGGCGAGCACGGCGCGGCGAGGGTCGACGTCGAGGAGCCGCACGGCCCGGCGCAGCGTGCCGCGCGGTGGGCGGGCCGGGGCCGTGGTGGTCCCGGGCCCTGGGAGCGCCGGCGCGACGGCCGCGGTCGAGGTGCTCACGCGACCACCTCCGCGACGCCGTCGACGCCGGTCGGTTCGGCGCCGACCGCAGAGGCGCGCGCGACCACCGGGACCACGACGTCGGCGCACGCCGCGAGCGACGCGCGGTGCGCGACGAGCAGCACCGTCCGGCCCTCGTCGCGCAGCGCCCGCACGGTGTCGAGCACGACGCGCTCGCCCGTGGCGTCGAGGTGGGCGGTCGGCTCGTCGAGCACGACGAGCGGCGCGGGGGACAGCAGCGCCCGGGTGAGGGCGACGCGCTGGCGCTGCCCGACGCTCAGGCCCACGCCGCCGCGGCCCAGCGGGGTGGCCCAGCCGGCGGGCAGCGTCGCGACGACCGCGTCGAGGCCGGTGAGGGCCGCGGCGCGCTCGCGCGACGTCGTGTCGCCGCCGACGACCTCGGCGAGCGAGCCCGGCTCCAGCACGGGCCGCTGCGGCAGCCACGCGACCTGCGGCCAGTACGTCGACCGGTCGACGTCCGCGAGGTCGACCGTCCCGTCCGGGCCGTCGAGCAGCACGCGGCCCTCGTCGGGCGGCAGCAGCCCGAGCAGGACCTCGACGGCCGTCGACTTGCCCGCGCCGCTCGGACCGGTCAGCGCGACGACGGTGCCGGGGCGCACCGCGAGGTCGAGCCCGGCGGGGGCCAGGCCGTCCGTCGCCCGCACGCCGACCCCTTCGAGCCGGACCGTCGTCGTGGCGAGGTCAGGGGAGCCCACCGCACCGGCACGAGGAGCCGGCCGGTCGAGCACCTCGAACGCCTGCTCGGCCGCGGCCACGCCGTCCGCGGCGGCGTGGAACTGCGCGCCGACCTGTCGCAGCGGCAGGAACACCTCAGGCGCGAGCACCAGGACCGCGAGGCCCGTCACGAGGTCGAGGTGCCCCTCGACGAGCCGCAGGCCGATCCCGACCGCGACCAGCGCGACCGACAGCGTGGTCAGCAGCTCGAGGACCATGCCCGACAGGAACGCGATCCGCAGCGTGCCCATCGCCGCGCGGCGGTGCGCGTCGCCGAGCTCCTGCACGCGCGCGGCCGGGCCGCGCTCGCGGCCGAGCGCCTGCAGCGTCGGCATGCCCGCCAGCAGGTCGAGGACCTGGGCGCCGAGCCGCTGCATGACGACCAGGCCGCGCTCCGAGCGGCCCTGCGTGAGCCGCCCGACGAGCACCATGAAGACGGGCACGAGCGGGATCGTCCCGACGAGGATCGCGGCCGACACCCAGTCGAGCCCGAGGACGACGAGCAGCGTCCCGGGCGTCACGGTCGCGGCGAGCACGAGCTGCGGCAGGTAGCGCACGAAGTACGGCTCGAGCGCGTCGAGGCCCCGGGTGGCGAGCGTGACGAGCGCCGGACCGTGCCCCGCCGACAGGTACCGCGGCCCGAGGTCGACGGCCCGCTCGACGACCGCGTCGCGCAGCTCCCCGACCGCCCGGGACGCCGCGCGGTGCGCGTAGCGCTCCTGCGCCCCGGTCACGAGGACCCGGGCGGCCACGACGGCGGCGAGGCCCGCGACGAGCGGCCCGATCGCGTCGAGGTCGGCGCCGTCGTGCACCGCCCGGCCCAGCGCGTGCGCGAGCAGCAGCGCCTGCGCGACGACCAGCGCGGCGGTGAGGACGCCGAGCGCGGCCGTCAGCGCGACGTAGCCGCGCGCCGAGCGCGCGTACCGCAGCAGCCGGGGGTCGAGGGGGCGCACGTCAGCGCGGCTCCGCTCCCGCTCGCGCGAACGTCAGCCCGGTGTGCGCCGGGATGTGCGAGCCGCTGATCCGCTTGCGGAACACCCAGTACGTCCAGCCCTGGTAGAGCAGCACGAGCGGCGTGAGGAAGGCGGCGACCCACGTCATGACGGTGAGCGTGTAGTCGGTGGACGACGCGTTGGTCGTGGTCAGCGAGTTCGCGGGGTCGAACGCGGGCATGACGTCGGGGAACAGCGACCCGAAGATCAGCACGACGACGGTGACGATCGCGACGGCCGACGCGACGAACGCCACGCCCTCGCGACGCGCCCGGGCCGCACCGACGAGCACGACGAGCGCGCCGGCGGCGACGACCACGGCCGCCCACGTCCACGGCACCGAGTACGCGATCTGCGCCCACACGGCCCAGACGCCCGCGACGCCGAGGGTCACGACCGACAGCCGGGCGGCCAGCGCGCCGGCGCGGGCCCGGACGTCGCCGTCGGACTTGAGCGCGAGGAACACCGCGCCGTGCGTGAGGAAGACGAGCGCGGTGGTCGCGCCGCCGAGCAGGGCGAACGGGTTGAGCAGCGCCCAGAACCCGCCGACGTACTGGTGCGACGCGTCGAGCTCGACACCGCGCACGATGTTCGCGAACGCGACGCCCCACAGGACGGCCGGGACCCACGAACCGACGATGAGCGCGCGGTCCGCCCAGGCCCGCCAGCGGTCGTCGTCGATCTTGCCTCGCCACTCGAACGCGACGACGCGGACGATGAGCGCGAGCAGGATGAGCAGCAGCGGCAGGTAGAACCCGCTGAACAGCGTCGCGTACCACTCGGGGAACGCGGCGAACGTCGCGCCGCCGGCGGTGAGCAGCCACACCTCGTTGCCGTCCCAGACGGGGCCGATGGTGTTGATCATGACGCGGCGGTCACGGTCGCGGGCGGCCCGGTCGCCCCGGCCGAGGATGCCGAGCAGCATCCCGACGCCGAAGTCGAAGCCCTCGAGCACGAGGTAGCCGGTCCACAGGACGGCGATGAGCAGGAACCAGACGGTCGACAGCTCCATGGTCGGTGGCTCCCGTTCTCAGTACGCGAAGGACAGGGGACGGTCGGCCGACGAGGGGTCGTCCGGGTCCGGCTGGTTGTCGGGGTTGTCGGGGCTCGGGTCCTTCTCGCGGTCCGCGACGCCCTCGACGGCGTAGCGGTGCATGAGCTTGTACCAGAGCACCGCGAGCACGCCGTAGAGCAGGGTGAACGCGACGAGCGACGTGAGGATCGTGCCCGGGCCGGTCACGGTGGAGACGCCGCGCGCCGTGAGCAGCCAGACGCCGTCGACCCCCGACGGGTTCGGGTTGGGCGCGACGACCCACGGCTGGCGGCCCATCTCGGTGAAGATCCAGCCGAACGCGGACGCGAGGAACGGTGTGCCCAGGGCGACGATCGCGAGCCGCGAGACCCACGGGCTGCCCGAGACGCGACCCTTGCGGGTGACCCACAGGGCGACGAGCGCGAGCGCGGCAGACCCGACGCCGAAGCCGATCATCAGGCGGAACGACCAGTAAGTGACCGCGAGGTTCGGCTGGTAGGAGATCGGCTCGCCGCCGGCGTCGGTGAAGCCGAACTTCTCCTCGTACTCGGCCTGCAGGTTCTCGACACCGGGCAGGGGCGTCGTGAAGTCGCCGTGCGCGAGGAACGACGTGAGCCCGGGGATCTCGATGACGTGGGCGACGCCCTCGCACGAGTCCGTGAGGTCGCCGATCGCGAGGATCGAGAACGGCGCGCCGCCCTCGGTGGTCTGGCAGATCGCCTCGGCGGCCGACATCTTCATCGGCTGCTGCTCGTACATGAGCTTGGCCTGCGCGTCGCCGCTGACCGCGACTCCGATCCCGGA
The DNA here is from genome assembly GCF_004306155.1 of Cellulomonas biazotea. Taxonomy (GTDB): domain Bacteria; phylum Actinomycetota; class Actinomycetes; order Actinomycetales; family Cellulomonadaceae; genus Cellulomonas; species Cellulomonas biazotea. The sequence continues at coordinate 1,383 of NZ_BIMR01000048.1, read as the reverse complement.
GACCAGCATCGTCACGACGCCGAGGATCACCGCGGGGCGGTAGATGCTGCGGGCGTCGTCGGCGCGGCCCGCGCGCACGAGCTTGACCATCCACCAGGCCGCGATCGCGGCGACGAACGTGCCGGCGGTGAGGAACGCGGCGCTGATGGTGTGGGGGAACGCGGCGAGCAGCGTGTTGTTGGAGAGGATCGCGCCGATGTCCGTCATCTCGGCGCGCCCGGTCTCGGGGTTGTACGTCGAGCCGACCGGGTGCTGCATCCACGAGTTCGCCGCGAGGATGAAGTAGGCGGACAGGTTGGTCGCGATCGCGACGGCCCAGATGCACGCGAGGTGGATCTTCTTCGGCAGCTTGTCCCACCCGAAGATCCACAGGCCGAGGAACGTCGACTCGACGAAGAACGCGGCGAGCGCCTCCATCGCGAGCGGCGCCCCGAACACGTCGCCGACGAACCGCGAGTACTCCGACCACGCCATGCCGAACTGGAACTCCTGCACGATGCCGGTGGCGACACCGATCGCGAAGTTGATGAGCAGCAGCTTGCCGAAGAACTTGGTCAGCCGCAGCCAGCGCTCGTCGCCCGTGCGCACCCAGATCGTCTGCATGATCGCGACGAGCGGGGCGAGCCCGATCGTCAGCGGCACGAAGATGAAGTGGTAGACGGTCGTGATGCCGAACTGCCAGCGGGCGAGGTCGAGGGCGTCCACGTGGTTCTCCGAGGGTGGGCCGGACGGGCGGACTCGTGGACCGCGACGTCGCCCGGTCGGACGGTGGGCTGCGGACCTGTGGGAACGCTAGGAACCACCCCCAGTCTGCCCCTGGGACGAAGGTCCCGGGTGCTGACGTGGCGTCGTGAAAACCGTCACGTCCGGCGTCCCGGCGCCGGTGCGCGGCCCGCGGACGCGCCGACGTCGCGGACCCACCGCGCTCCCGCGAGGGGCCTGTGCGATACTGACGGCGGTTCGTAGGCGCCCACAACGCCCACAGACCCTTGAGCTCGCAGCACCAGCGCGTCTCGCGCGCCAGCCGCCGCTCGGCCCCGCTCCGACCAGGAGCGCACCGGCCTTGCAGGCGACGGCGCCGCCCGGGTGCCGCAGCCACGACCGACGACTTCCGTCGCCGCGCCGAGGGCGTGTGTGACGACCGACCGACCAAGGACCGCCGTGTGTGGGCGGGGATCCCTGGTACCCAGGAGCACCTCGCGTGACCCCCGAGAACACCCCCGAGAACGCAGCAGCAGCGACGACCGCCGGGGGTGAGGCCGCCGCCCCGGTGCGCCGCCGCCGCGCGACGCGCACCGTCGCGGCGCCCGCCGCCGACACGGTCGAGCCGACCACGGCCGCCGCCGAGCAGGCCGCGACCACCACGGACGCGCCGGACGGCAC
>NZ_BIMR01000047.1 GCF_004306155.1 Cellulomonas biazotea | reverse complement strand
GGCCCCGCCGGGCCGCGTCGGTTCGGCCCGCCGGGTCCGGTCGGTCGGGCTCCGGTCGGTCGGGCTCCGGTCAGTCGGCGGCGGCCGCGGCGGCCGCGCCGGCGTCGACCAGGCCTTCGAGCGCGACCCGCAGCGCGTCCGGGTCGGGGGCGGTGGCGTCGGGGTCGGCCTCGACGTGCGCGAGCACCAGGCTGGCGAGCGTCAGCGCGGGCACCGACCACGGCGACTCCTGCGACGACCCGAACGGCGCGAGCGGTCGCGTCGCGCCGACGACCTCGGGGTCCGCGAGCGCGGCGACGACGAACCCGGTGGTGGTCGCGGCGATGGCCCGGGCCAGGGTCGTCGCACCGTCGGGACCGGCGCCGAGCGGGCCTGTCAGCCGGAGCCCGAGCAGTCGGCGCGCCCCGTCGAGGACGACGGCGCCGCGCGCCACGGCCCGTCGCTCGCTGCGCGCGAGGGCCGCCGCGAGCGACGCGCGGAGGTCGTCGGACGGCACCCCGACGAAGGCCGCGCGCAGCGCGAGGTAGGTCCGGAACTGCGGTGAGGTGAGCGTCGCGTCGAGGTCGGTCTGGAAGGACAGGCGCAGCAGCTCGACGAACACCTCGTGACGGCCCTGCGGTGTCGCGAGGACGTCCCGGCGGGCTGCGAGCAGCGCGGTGGCCTCGGCGGCGACGCGGACGCCGACGTCGGTCAGCTCGGCGCCCTGCGCGAGCTCGAGCAGGACGTCCTCGAGGAACGCCTCGCGGCTGGGCCAGCGGCGGTAGGCGGACGTGCGGGAGACGTCGGCCTTGCGGATGACGTCCTCGAGCTGGAGGCCGTCGAGGGCCACGGTCACGCCGTCGGCGGCGAGCAGGTCGAGCGCGGCGTCGAGCATGAGCCGGCCGGTCTCGGTGTCGCTGCGGCGCGGTCGGCGGCCCCGCGCGGGGCGCTCTTGACCGCCGTCGCCGGCGGTCCTACGGTCATCACGAGACATGGAACTCCAAGTACCAAAGTAGGGAGACGAGCATGCCACCCCACGCCGTCGCGGGCCATCTCGTCGTCATCGTGGCACCGCTGACGGCGATCCTCGCGCTCGTGCACACCCTGCGTCCGGCAACCCGCCGCGCGCTGCGGGCCGTCTGGTCGACGCACGGGTCGTGGCCGGCATGAGCCCGCGGCCCCGCCCCTGGCACGCGGCGAAGCGGTGGATGTACGCGTCCGGCCGACCCAACCTCCTCGCCCGGTGGCTCAACGACCTCAGCGCGTGGCAGTACCGCCACGGGATCCTCACGCTCGGCGGGCGCGGCGTCACGCTCGAGACCCGCGGCCGCACGTCCGGGCGGCGGATCGAGCTCCCGCTCGTGCTCGTGCGGCACGACGGCCACCGCTACGTCGTCTCCATGCTGGGGACCTCCGCCGGGTGGCTGCGCAACGTCGAGGCCGACGGCGGACGCGCCGTCCTGCACGCCCCCCGCCCCCAGGACGTCCGCCTCGTCGAGGTGCCGCCCGAGCAGCGCGCCCCGATCCTGCGGCGCTACCTCGACCTCGCCCCCGGCGCGCGCCCGCACGTCCCCGTCGACCGCCACGAGCCCCTCGAGCGGTTCGAGGAGATCGCCGCCGACTACCCCGTCCTGCGGGTCGAGCCCGCCTGACAGGGCGCGGCGCCGAGCGTCTGCCCGGGCGCGGCGACGCCCGTCAGCGGACGACCGAGACCAGCCCCCGACCCCACTCCCACGCCCGCTCGACCTCACCGGCCGCCGGCCCGGCCGACGTGCCGACGACCCGGAACGTCTCCGGCGGCACGACGAGCCGTCCGCGCATCGCGCGCAGCCGGTCGGCGATGACCGTCGACGCCGCACCGCCACCCGGCGTGCCCCACGCGGTGTCGAACGCGGCGACGGGCAGGTCGGCGACCTCGCCGGGCGCGGACGCGAGCCACCGGTCCAGCCCGGTCAGGGCCGACACGACGTCCCCGTGCGCGCGGGCGCTCGCGCGCGACGCCTCCGTGCTCAGCCCCTGCCGGTGCGTCGGCCCGCCCACGACCAGCAGCAGCGGGTCGACGGGCCACCACGGCGCACGGTCCCCGTCGCCGACCACCCGGCCGACCTCGACGACGTCCGTCATGAGCCCGCAGGACGCGATGCCGGCACCCACCGCCTCGGCGACGGCCTGCGTCCCCCCGAACATCGACTCGAACACCACGATCGCGGTCATGTCCCCACCGTCCTCGCCTGCGAGGACGACCGCGGCGGCCGTAGGTCCCGACTGCGCGACGAGGCCCGCCGGCGCCCGGCCCGCGGCGCACGGCGACGTCAGTGGTGGTGGGCGTGCCGGCCCAGCGACGTGACGGGCGTGGCGCCCGGCCGGGTCCACTGCGGGGTCGGGCGGCTCACGTCCCACGCCTGGCCGCCGTCGGCGTCCGTGCGCCAGTACCAGCACGGCCGGTTCCCCTCCGGCCAGCCGTCGGGCGTGTCCTGCCACGCCTCGCGCCGCCCGTACGGCGTCAGGTCGAGCAGCGCGAACGCCGGGTTCGCGACCTCGGTGCCGCGGCCCGTCGTCGTGTACGTGAGGAACACCCGGCCGCCGTCGCGCAGGAAGCACGTGATCCGGCCCATGTCCTCGCCGACCGGCCACGCGACCCCGCGCACCGAGTACCAGGGCTCCGTGTAGCCCATGAACTCCAGGAACGCCGGGACCTCCTCCCACGGCCCCTCGGTGAGCACCGCGAACGCGACGCCCCGCGCGCGCAGGTAGACGGTGTCGCGCAGCGCCCACGCCGACACCGTGCAGCCCTCGCACTGACCCTGGAAGGGGGCGCCGTCGTGCCACATGTGCTGGTAGACGACGAGCTCGTCGCGACCCTGGAACAGGTCGACGAACGGCACCGGGCCGTCCGCGCCCTCGACCAGGACCGTCCCGTCGATCTCGACCATCGGCAGCCGCCGGCGCTCCGCGGCGAGCGCGTCGGCCGCGTGCGTGTGCGCCTTCTCGCGGACCAGAAGGGCGTCGCGCGCCGCCTGCCACGTGTCGACGTCCACGACGGGCGGGCGGCCCGTCGTGCTCTGCGACGTGCTCGTCATGGTGTCTCCCTCGCGTGCCCGGCCCGCCGGCCCGGTCGTCCGGCGGGTCTCGTCACCAGGCCAGACCGTCGAGGGTGCCGGAACTCATCGGCCCGCCCTGACTCCGCCACGACACCTCGGTGCCCCCGCCGGGGCTCGAACCCGGACTGGGCCGGGTTTAAGCCGGCTGCCTCTGCCGATTGGGCTACGGGGGCGGTGCCACCGCCGCCCCGGACACTGCCGGGGCGAGCGCCGCACCACGCACGCACATCCTGCCAGCGCGGCCGCGCCCGTCGGCGGGGACGCGACGAGCCCCGGTCCACCCGGGACCGGGGCTCGTCGGACGTGCTCAGCGGGTGTGTGCCGCGGTCAGCTCGCGCTCTTCGCGGCCTGCCCGCTGCCCGACGCCTTCGCGGCGGGCGAGCCGGGCTCGGCCTTCTGCGGCGGCAGGGCGGCGTCGGCCTCGACCGCGCGGGGCTTCGGCGGCACGGACGCGGCGCGGAACTCGGCACGGGGGTCGTGCAGGGTGCCGAGCGCGACGACCTCGCGGCGCAGCAGGATCGAGCCGGTCCAGCCGGCCATGATCCGCAGCTTCCGGTTGAAGGTCGGCATCGCGTACACGTGGTACGTGCGGTGCAGGAACCAGGCGAGCGCGCCGCGGACCTTCACCTTGCCGAACATCTGCGCGACGCCCTTGTACATGCCGAGGGACGCGACGGCGCCGATGTTCTTGTGCTGGTAGACCGTCGGCTCCGCCGAGCGGAGCACGCGGGCCAGGTTGTCGCCGAGGTGCTTGCCCTCGCGGACGGCGTGCTGCGCGTTCGGCGGGCAGAACTGGCCGGGGTTGTACAGGTCCGGGACGGCGGCGCAGTCACCGGCGGCGTAGGCGTCCGCGACGACGGTCCCGTCGGCGTCGACGACCTGCAGCAGCGGGTTGCACAGGACGCGGCCCATCTTGTCGAGCGGCAGGTCGGACTGCTGCAGGACGGGGTTGGCCTTGACGCCCGCGGTCCACACGATCGTCTCCGCGTCGAACTCGACCTTGTTCGACAGGACGACGTGCCCGTCGACGCACGAGTTGAGGAACGTCGAGAGGTGGATCTCGATGTTGCGCTTGCGCAGCTGCTCGAGCGTGTAGCCGCCGAGCTCCTCGCTGACCTCGGGCAGGATGCGCGGCGAGCCCTCGACGAGCACGAACCGCAGCTCGTCGGGCTCGATCTGCTGGTACTTGCGCACCGAGTAGCGGGCCATGTCCTCGACCTCGGCGAGCGCCTCGACGCCCGCGAAGCCGCCGCCGACGAAGACGAAGGTGAGCATGCGCTTGCGCAGCTCGGGGTCCCACGTGCTGGAGGCGACGTCGATCCGGTTGAGGACGTGGTTGCGGACCGCGATGGCCTCCTCCACGTTCTTGAAGCCGATGCCCTGCTCCGCGAGGCCCGGGATGGGCAGCGTGCGGGCGACCGAGCCGAGGCCGACGACCAGGTGGTCGTAGGTGATCCAGTACGGGTCGCCCTCCTCGGGCGTGATCTCGACCGTGCGCTGCGCGTGGTGGATCTGCGACACCTTGCCCTGCAGCACGTCGACACCCTTGAGGGCGCGACGGTGGGGGGCGACGACGTTGCGCGCGTCGATCGAGCCGGCGGCCGCCTCGGGGAGGAACGGCGCGTACGTCATGTACGGGCGGGGGTCGACGACGACGATCGCGGCCTCGCGCTTGCCGAGGCGCTTGCGGAGCCGACGGGCGGTCGTCAGGCCGACCGTGCCGCCGCCGAGGACGACCACGCGAGGCACCTTGCGGGGCTTGCCACTGGGCTTGACCGCACCGGCCGCGGGTGCGGCGTCGACCGGGGTCTCGACAGACTGAGGCATACCTCAACGGTATCGCCGACGCTCGACGGCGGCCCTTTCGCGGGACGGTGACGCTGCGCACACAGGCTGGGACGGCGCTGTGAGCCTGCTCTCAGCGGCATCCCACGCAGCGAGACGGCGCAGGTCAGACGGGTGGCACGGCGTGCGCGGCGACGACGTCGGCGTACCAGCGGGCGGACGCCTTCGGGGTGCGCTCCTGGGTCGCGAAGTCGACGTGCACGAGACCCCACCGCTGGTCCAGACCCTCCGCCCACTCGAAGTTGTCGAGCAGCGACCACGCGTAGTACGCCTGCACGTCGACCCCGTCCTGCGCGGCCCGCACGACCTGCTGCAGGTGCGCACGCAGGAACTCCAGCCGTTCGGGGTCGTCGGTGCCGCCCTCGGACGTCGGGTCGGGGATGCCGTTCTCGGTGACGACCAGCGCGGGGGCCGTCGGGTAGTCGTCGCGGACCCGCACGAGCGTCTCGTACATGCCCTCGGGGTGGACCTGCTGCCACGGCGCGTCCGACGTCGGGTACATCTCGACGTACTGGCCGCTCCGGTCGACGCCGGTCACGCCGTAGTACTGGACCGCGAGGACGTCGAGCGGCTCGCTGACGACGTCGAGGTCGCCGTCGAGCACGACGTCGTCGAGCACCGACGGGTCGGCGCGGATCTGGCCGGCCTCCTCGCCGATCGCGTCGTCCGGGTAGGTCCCGGTGAGCACCGGGTCGAGGAACAGGCGGTTCTCGACGGCGTCGGCGCGCACCGCGGCGTCCTCGGCCCCGGGCTCCCCCACGTAGACGGGCTGCAGGTTGAGCGCGATCCCGACCCGGCCGGACGCGCCCGACGCCCGGAACGCCTGCACCGCCATGCCGTGCCCGAGCAGCTGGTGGTGCACGGCCGCGACCATCTGCCCGACGTCGCGCACGCCGGGCGCGTGGTACCCGCTGCCGTAGCCGACGTAGGCGGTCGTCTTCGGCTCGTTGACCGTGAGCCACGGCCCAGGCATGTCACGCAGCGCGTCGAAGACGACGGCCGCGTAGTCGGCGAACCGCGACGCGGTGTCGCGCGACGCCCACCCACCGCGGTCCTGCAGCGGCTGCGGCAGGTCCCAGTGGTAGAGCGTCACGGCGGGCTCGATGCCGCGCTCCAACAGGCGGTCGACGAGCCGCCGGTAGAAGTCGACGCCCGCCCGGTTGACCGCGCCCGACCCGGTCGGCTGGACCCGTGGCCACGCGACCGAGAAGCGGTACCCGGCCAGGCCGAGGTCCGCCATGAGGTCGACGTCCTGCTCCCAGCGGCGGTAGTGGTCGGCGGCTGGGTCGCCCGTCGCGCCGTCGCGGATGCGGCCCGGCTCGGCCGCGAACGTGTCCCAGATCGAGGGGCCGCGGCCGTCGGCCGTCGTGGAGCCCTCGACCTGGAACGCCGACGTCGCGGCGCCGAGCACGAAGCCGTCCGGGAAGCGCATCGGCGTCGCGGGCGGCCGCCAGGTCTCCCCCTGCTGGGCCGGGTCGCCGGTGAGCGGCGCCGTCGGCGGGCCGCCGTCGCGCGTGCACGCCGCGAGGGCACCCGCCGCGAGAGTCCCGCCGCCGAGGCGCAGGACGTCCCGACGGCTCAGCCGCCCGGACGACGTCACGGGCGGCGCGGAGGCGGGGACGCGCACGGGCGGGCGACCGGGCATGAGGCTCCTCGACGAGCGGCACGGGGCGCCTGGCGAGCGACCGTCTCCGCTCGCCAGGCGCGGGAACACCGTCCCACCTGCGACGACGCACCGTCCAGGGTCAGAGGGCCCGTCAGGGGTGGGCCGTCAGGGAGTCGGGGACGAGGACGGTTCGTGCGTCGCCGCCGTCGGCTCCGGTGACGGGACCGTCGGGCCGTGCTCCCCGTCCGCGACGACCGTCCCGTCGATCTGCGGTTCGTCCGACCCGGAGGTCGTCCGCTCGACGGCCACCGCGGGCGCCTTCGCGAACGGCATCGGCGGGAGCTGGGCCTGGACGCCGTCGGGCAGGGTCGCCGGCCCGGTGTCGCCCCAGACGAACGTCGACGCCGGTGCGCCGCGCAGCGGGTAGACGTTCCACCGCGCCACGCCGTCCCGGGACGACGCGCTGACGAACTGCCACGGCTCGTCGCTGCCGGGGAACGACCACGACTGGTAGCCCTCGTCGAACGTCGTGCGGACCGGCCGCCCGCGGTCGTCGTAGATCTGCACGTCGGCCAGCGGGTTGCCCTCCGCGTCGTAGACGAACAGGTTGCTCACCTGCATGCCGTCGACCACGACACCGTCGACGACGTGCTCGCGGTACTCGACGCCGGGGCCGAGGTTGCCCTGCGCCCACTCGCGGTAGATCTGCTGGTGCCGGTCGAGCTCGGTGTAGACCGACGACACCGTCGGGAGCAGCGCGACCGCGGCGACGACGTTGACCCCGACGACGAGCCAGCGCAGCCGGGGTGCGCGCAGCCACTGGCCGCGCCCCCACTGCACGCTCACGACGACGCACACCCCGAGCAGCACGACGGTGGACAGGGACCGCGGGATCCACGGCGTGAAGTACCCCGAGTCGAGGTTCGCGACACCCGCGAGCAGCATGAACACGACCCACGCGCGCACGAGCCACCACACGGGCCGCAGCGCGACGGCGAACGACTCGACCGGCGGCCACCACGCGCGGCGGCGCAGCGCGGCGAGCGTGCGCACCCCGAGGGCCCGCACGGCGTGGACGGGACGCGCGACGGCGCGCCGGACGGACCGGCCCTGCGGCGGCGCGGTCGCGAGC
>NZ_BIMR01000046.1 GCF_004306155.1 Cellulomonas biazotea | reverse complement strand
CAGCAGCCGCCGGGCCAGCAGCGCGCACGCCGCACCGGCCGCGAGGACGGTCGACGCGAGCACCGCGCGGGCCGCGCCCGACGACGGGACGAGGACGGCCCACCCGGCCGCGGAGGTCGCGAGCAGGCCCGCGGTCCACGGCAGGGCCGCGGCGGCGGCGTCCACCGCACGGCCGTGCAGCAGGCCCGTCGTGCGACGGGCCGTGAGCAGCGCCCCGAGCGTGCGGGTCCCGGCGACCGTCGCGGACGCGAGCAGCAGGGGCACGACGACGCGTGCGGCCGCCCCGGCGCCGCTGCCGGGCAGCCAGGTCAGGGCGGCGCCCAGCAGCGCACCGGCGACGGCGGGCAGCGCGGTCGACGCGACGACCACGACGACCTCCCACCCCGCGCGCCAGCGGCGTCCGGGCCGTCGGCTGCGCAGCCACACCCCGGCGTCGCGCAGCACCCACGCGACGAGCAGCGCGACGACCAGCGGGTAGGCCGCGGCCCACAGGTCCTTCTCGACGCGCGGGTAGCCCGCGAGCAGCACGCCCGCGGCGCCGACCAGCCACACCTCGCCCGCGAGCAGGAACGGGCCGAGGGCCGTGAGCATCGTCCGGCGCTCGGCGGGAGTCCGGCCGAGACGACGGAGCTGCGCACCGAGTCCCTGGTTCGCGCCGTCCAGCACCGCCCACGCCACGAGCGTGCCCGCGAGCAGCAGCGACCACAGGGCGTTCACCGGGGGACCTCCGCGAAGGACAGGGGCTGCTCGTCGGGCTCGGGCACCTCGTGCGGGGCGGCGCCCAGGGCGGGCGCGTCGGGACCCTGGCGGGCGAGCCGGGCGAGCAGCACCCAGTCCACGACGGCCAGCGCGCCGAGCAGCCCGACCAGCACCACGAGCGAGACGAGGACCGTGGTCGCGCTGTGCGTCGACGTCGCGTCGGACGTGCGCAGGACGCCGACGACGACCCACGGCTGGCGTCCGACCTCGCGGGCGACCCACCCGAGCAGCGCGAGCACGAACGGCACCGGGACCACGGCCGTGAGGAACCCGTACGTCGCGTCGCGCAGCCCGGCCGGGAGGCGGAACAGCCCGTCCCGCACGAGCAGCAGGAGCATGACGGGCGCGCCGAGGAACAGGGCGAACCCGCCGAGGATCATCACGCCGGTCGCGACCCCGACGACGACGGACTGGCCCGCCTGGCCGCCGTCGCCCAGGTAGGCGAACTGGCTGAACCCGAACCCGACCGCGAGCAGCGCCCCGACGGCCCCCAGCACGACGCCTGTCCGCAGCGAGCGCCGGAACAGGTCCTCCCACGGCGTCCCGCGCCGCAGGTGCCACGCGCTGACCCCGACGACCACGAACGCCCCCGCGAGCAGGCACGCCCCGACGACGTGCGCGAGCGACAGCACCGCCGCCGGGTTCAGCACCAGAGCCCGGGGGTCCGTGATGTGCGCGACGCCGTCCTGCAGCGTGTACCCGACGGGGTGGCGCAGGAACCCGTTCGCGACCATGACCGCGAACGCCGACGCGTACCCCGTGAGCACGACCAGCCAGAACACCCCCGTGTGCACCCAGCGGTTCAGCTGGTGCCACCCGAACACCCACAGGCCGAGCAGCGTCGACTCCAGCACGAACACGACCATCGTCTCGACGACGAGGGGCACCCCCAGCACCTCGCCGGCGACGTCGAGCAGGCCCGGGAAGTGCAGCCCGAACTGCAGCTCCAGCACGATCCCCGCGAGGATGCCCAGCGCGTAGTTGACGAGGTAGATCTGCCCCCAGAACCGCGTGGCACGCTCGAAGACCTCGCGGCCCGTCGCCGCCCAGCGGGTCTGCAGGACGGCGACGACCGGGCCGAGCCCGAGGGTCACGAGGACGAACAGGAAGTGCAGCCCGGCGAGCAGCGCGAACTGCAGGCGGGCGGCGTCGACGGCGGTCACGGAGGGCTCCCGTTGTGGTGCGGACGAGCCGCACGCTAGGCCCGGCACCGGCGTGTCGACCCCGTGCGCGGGCGAGGTCCAGGGACGGTTCCGGGTTGTCCCGGAGGCCCCGGTGGCCGGGCTCAGGGTGGTCCCGGAGGGCGAGGGCCGACGCGAGCGGTGGCGTGGTCGGTCGTGCGCGTGCTGCGCTGGGGCATGGCCCGTCCCCGTCCCGTGCCGTCGTCGAGCCCCGCCCCGACCCCCGCCCGGACCTCTGCCCGGACCTCCGCCCCGCGCCGCGCCGCCGTGCTCGCCGTGACGCTGGTGCTCGCGGGCGGGGCCGCCGGGTGCGTCGCCGGCGGGTCGTCGGACGCGGCCGGAGGCGTCACGCCCTCGCCGCCGGTCCCGTCGGCGACAGGCGCGACGCAGCCCGCGCCGGGGCCGTCCGGGCCCGCGACGGTCGAGGTCGCCGAGGTGTCGGACGTCGCGACGGGCCTCGACGTGCCGTGGGGCCTCGCCTTCCTGCCGGACGGGTCGGCCGTCGTGACCCTGCGCGACACCGCCCGGGTCGTGCTCGTCGACTCCGACGGCACGGTGCGCGACGTGGGTGGGCCGGGCGCCGCCGCGCTCGCGGACCTCGTCGTGCCCGGCGGCGAGGGCGGGCTGCTGGGCGTCACGGTCCTCGACCCACCGGCACGGGACGGCGCGTCCGCCTCGCCCGCTGACGCGGGGCCCGTGGACCTGGCCCTCTACGCGACGACCGCCGACGACAACCGGGTGCTGCGCGCGACGCTCGACGGCGCGACCCTCGGCGACCTCACCCCGGTCCTCACCGGCATCCCGCGTGCCCGCAACCACGACGGCGGGCGGCTGGCCGTCGGCCCGGACGGCTACCTGTACGTCACGACGGGCGACGCGGGCGACCGCCCGTCCGCGCAGGACCCCGCGAGCCTGGGCGGCAAGATCCTGCGGGTCACGACCGACGGCGAGCCCGCGCCAGGCAACCCGGACCCGGCGTCGCCGGTGTGGAGCAGCGGGCACCGCAACGTGCAAGGGCTCGGCTGGTCGTCGGACGGCCGCCTGTTCGCCGCCGAGTTCGGGCAGGACACGTGGGACGAGCTCAACGTGGTCGTGCCGGGCGGCAACTACGGGTGGCCGCAGGCCGAGGGCGCGACGGGAGCGGCGGCGGGCTTCGTCGACCCGGTCGCGACGTGGGCGACGTCGGACGCGTCCCCGAGCGGCCTCGCCGTGACGGACGAGGGCGTCTACGTCGCGGGCCTGCGCGGCGAGCGGCTGTGGCGCGTCCCGCTGCTGCCGCCCGGCGACGGGACCGGCGTGGGCACGCCGCAGCCGCTGCTGGCCGGCGAGCACGGCCGGCTCCGGGCGGTCGAGGTCGCACCCGACGGCTCGCTGTGGGTGCTCACCAACAACACGGACGGGCGCGGCGACCCGCGCGACGGCGACGACCGGGTGCTGCGCGTCGTCGTCGACTGACCCGACCAGGAGCCGGACCAGCCCCGACGCGCGCGGCGTCGGCGGGTCGGGCGGCGACACCCCGTCCGATTCGCACGGATCGCGCCACGCGGGGACCGGCTCCCACGCCCTGCGGCGTCCGATCAGTACCCTTTGCGGCGCCGGACGGCGCCCTCGGCCACCGGCCGCCCCGTCCGACCGCCGCCGACCTGCGAGGACCACATGCCGCCGAAGCTCAAGACCGTGCTGATCTGGATCGTCGCGATCTTCCTCGTGTACGCCATCGTCACGAGCCCCGACCGTGCCGCCGACCTCGTCCGTGCCCTGTGGGACATGATCACCGGGGCGTTCACGAGCTTCGGGACGTTCTTCTCGGGCCTCACCGAGTGACATGACCGACGCCGAGACCGTCGCCCGCACGCACCGCAACATCCGCCGGTACGTGCTGCCGGGCGAGCGTGTGGTGCTGAGCGCGCGGTCGCACTGGGGCAAGCTCGCCGAGCCGGTCCTGACGACGACGGCGGGGTTCCTGCTGCTCGCGTTCGTCGTGGTGCCGGCCGCGGGCGCGGTCGCGGGGGAGTCGGCGGACTGGCTGTGGTGGCTGTTCGCGGTGCTGCTGGTCCGGCTCGGGTGGAAGGTCCTCGACTGGCGCAACGAGTGGTTCGTCGCGACCGACAAGCGGATGCTCCTGCTGTACGGGCTGGTCACGCACAAGGTCGCGATGATGCCGCTCGTCAAGATCACCGACATGCGGTACTCGCGGTCGGTCGTCGGGCGGGTGCTCGGCTACGGGGAGTTCCTGCTCGAGTCCGCCGGGCAGGACCAGGCGATGCGGCGGATCAACTGGGTCGCCCGCCCGGACGCCACATACCGGGAGCTGTGCGCCACGATCTTCACGCCCTCGGCGTTCCCGACCGCGCCCGGGACGCGGCTGCCCGTGCCCGGGATGCTGCCCGGGTACGGCTACGGCTCGACGCCCGCGGCGCCGGTGCACGGCCCGGTCCCCTCCCCGGTCCCCGTCCCGGGGTCGGGCCACGGCGAGCGACGCGACCCGGTGCACGGCGTCGCCTGGCCCCCGGTGCCCGCGCCCGTCCCGGCGCCGTACCAGCCGGACCACGACGCGCACCACGACCGGCAGCGTGACGCCCCCCGCGAGCCGACGTACCGCCCCGGCGACACCCAGCCCATCCGCATCCCCCCGCGGCCCGCCGACCAGGGCTGGGACGTGTCGGGCGACCGCGCGACGTTCGTGCCGGTCGAGGAGCAGGAGGCGCGCGACCGCGCGTACGACGACTGACCGCCGCGCGGCCCGTACCCGGTCGACCGAACCGTGCCTGCGACGGCGGCCGTCGTGGTTGGCTGGGCCGATGACCTCGCCGGACGTCCCCGTGGCCTCGCCGCGCGCCGCGCTCGTCACCGGCGCGCTCGTCGCGGCGGTCGCCCTGGCCGGCGTCGCGTGGGCGGCCCGGGAGTCGATCCGCCGGGTCGTGGCGCCGCGCGAGCTCGACGCCTGCCCGGCGATTCTCCCGCCACCCGCCTCGTGCCTGCCGCACGCGCACGTCGTCGCCGCGGCCGGCACCGCGCTCGCGGTCGTCGCGGTGCTCGGCCTGCTCGTCCTCGCCGCCCGGCTGCGTCGCGCCCCGGCCCTCGTGCTGGGGCTGCTCGGCGCGCTCGTCGTCGTGGGCGTCCTGGGCGTGGCGTACGTGTCGGTGTGGCCGTTCCCGACGCCGATGGGCTGGCTGCCGCGGTGAGCCGACCAGGCGGAACTCCGACGACCGGGGTGTGCGCGCTCACCTAGGATCGGGCGCATGTCCCGCATCCTGTCGGCCGTCGCGTGGCCCTACGCGAACGGCCCCCGCCACATCGGTCACGTCGCCGGCTTCGGCGTCCCCTCGGACGTCTTCTCCCGCTACATGCGGATGGCCGGTCACGACGTGCTCATGGTGTCGGGCACGGACGAGCACGGGACGCCGATCCTCGTGCAGGCGGAGAAGGAGGGCGTGACGCCGCAGGCGCTCGCGGACCGCTACAACCGGGTGATCGTCGAGGACCTCACGCAGCTCGGCCTGTCGTACGACCTGTTCACGCGGACGACGACGCGCAACCACTACGCGGTCGTGCAGGAGATGTTCCGCACCGTGCACCGCAACGGGTACATGGTCGAGCAGCAGACCATGGGCGCGATCAGCCCGAGCACGGGCCGCACGCTGCCGGACCGCTACATCGAGGGCACGTGCCCGATCTGCGGCTACGACGGCGCGCGCGGCGACCAGTGCGACAACTGCGGCAACCAGCTCGACGCGATCGACCTCATCAACCCGAAGAGCCGGATCAACGGCGAGACCCCGAAGTTCGTCGAGTCGACGCACTTCTTCCTCGACCTGCCCGCGTTCGCCCAGGCGCTGGAGCAGTGGCTGAGCACGCGGCAGGGCTGGCGCCCCAACGTCCTGAACTTCAGCCTCAACCTCGTCGACGACATGCGTCCGCGCGCGATGACGCGCGACATCGACTGGGGCATCCCGGTGCCGCTGCCGGGCTGGCAGGAGAACCCGAACAAGCGCCTGTACGTGTGGTTCGACGCGGTCATCGGGTACCTGTCGGCGTCGGTCGAGTGGGCGCGGCGCACGGGCGACCCCGAGGCGTGGCGCGGCTGGTGGAACGACTCCGAGGCCCTGTCGTACTACTTCATGGGCAAGGACAACATCACGTTCCACTCGCAGATCTGGCCCGCGGAGCTCATGGGCTACGACGGGCGCGGGAACAAGGGCGGCACGCCCGGCCCGTACGGGAACCTGCAGCTCCCGACCGAGGTCGTCTCGAGCGAGTACCTCAACGTGGCCGGCGAGCAGTTCAGCACGTCGCGCGGCGTCGTGATCCTGGTCCGCGACATGCTGTCCCGCTACCAGCCGGACGCGCTGCGGTACTACCTGTCGGTCGCGGGACCGGAGACGCAGGACACCGACTTCACGTGGGCGGAGTTCAAGCGCCGCACCAACGACGAGCTCGTCGCGGGCTGGGGCAACCTGGTCAACCGCACCGCGAACATGATCCACAAGAACTTCGGCGCGATCCCGGAGCCGGGGCCGCTGCAGCCGGTCGACGAGGCGCTGCGCGCGACGACGGCCGCGGGCTTCGAGACGGTCGGGCGGCTGCTCGGCGAACACCGCAACCGGCAGGCGATCGGCGAGGCCATGCGCGTCGTCCAGGAGTCGAACCGGTACCTCTCGGAGACCGAGCCGTGGAAGCTGTCGGGCGACCGCGAGCGCCTGGGCACGGTGCTGCACACCGCGGCGCAGGCCGTCGCGGACGCGAACACGCTGCTCGCACCGTTCCTGCCGTTCGCGGCGCAGCAGGTCCACGAGACGCTCGGCGGGACGGGCACGTTCGCGCCGATGCCGCGGATCGAGGAGGTCACGGACCTGGACGACGCGTCGCGGACGTACCCGATCATCACGGGCGACTACTCGGCGACCCCGCGCTGGGCGTCGACGGCGCTCGTGCCGGGGACGGCCGTCGAGAAGCCGGTGCCGGTGTTCACCAAGCTGGACGACGCGATCGTCGAGCAGGAGATCGCGCGCGCCGAGCAGGGCTGACGTGGCCCGGACACGGGACCGCGGCTGGCCCGCGCCGCCCGAGCCGCTGCCGCTGCCGGTCGTCGACAACCACACGCACCTGGAGTCGGTGCTGGGGTGGGTGGCCGACGGCTGGCGGCGGGACGGCGACGGGGCGCCCGTCGAGCAGGCGGAGCCGCCCTCGCTCGACGACCACCTCGCGCGGGCCGCGTCGGTCGGCGTCGACCGCATGGTGCAGGTCGGCTGCGACTACGAGTCGGTGGTGCTGACGGCGGACCTGGTCCAGGCGCACGCGTCGCTGCTGGGGGCGGTGGCGATCCACCCGAACGAGGCGGTGCTGCACGCCGGTGTCCGGGAGGTCGCGCCCGACGGGCTGACGCCGGACCCGCGGTTCGTGCACGAGGACGTCCCGCTCGACGAGGCGATCGCGCGCGTGGCCGCGGTGGCGCGGGCGACGCCCCGGGTGCGGGCGATCGGGGAGACGGGGCTCGACCACTTCCGTGCGGGGCCGCGGGGCCGCGAGGTGCAGCGGGAGGCGTTCCGCGCGCACGTGGCGCTCGCCAAGGAGCTGGGCCTGGCGATGCAGATCCACGACCGGGACGCGCACGCCGAGGTCGTCGAGGTCCTGCTGGCCGACGGCGCGCCGGAGCGGACGGTGTTCCACTGCTTCTCGGGCGACGCGGAGCTCGCGCGGCTCGCGGTGTCGCACGGCTGGTTCCTGTCGTTCGCGGGGCCCGTGTCGTTCGGCGCGAACGACGACCTGCGCGCGGCCCTGCGGGAGGTCCCGCCCGCGCTGCTGCTGGTCGAGACCGACGCGCCGTACCTCACGGTGCACCCGTTCCGCGGGCGGCCCAACGCGCCGTACCTGCTGCCGGGCACGGTGCGCACGGTCGCCGAGGTCACGGGACGGTCGCTGGAGGACGTGTGCGCGGGCGTGTCCGCGACGTCGGAGCAGGTCTACGGTCCCTGGTGACGCCGGTTTCGTCCGCTGCTGACCGGCGTGTCCGCGGCCGACCGGGCGTCCAGGGTGCGGCGGCGGGTGGTCGGCCGGGTCACGGATCGGTTACGGTCGGACAGGCGTCCACGACGGTCGCCTCGCTGACGGGCCTCGCGGCCCGCCACGGCCGCCCCCTCCCGGCCCTCGAAGGACTCCTGCGTGCGACCTGCTGACCGGCCCGCGACCGCCCGACGGTCCGGCGCGCTGCACGTCGTCGCCCGCTCCGTGGTCCTCGCGCTCGTCGTCGGTGCCACCAGCGCGTTCGCGGTGCTGCACAAGGAGGTCACGCTCGACGTCGACGGCACGGCCGTCGAGGTGCAGGCGTTCGGCCGGACCGTCGGCGACGTGCTCGCGGGCAGCGACGTGCAGGTCGGCGAGCGGGACCTCGTGGCCCCGGCGCTCGACCAGCCCGTGTCGCGCGGCGGGCAGATCGTCGTCCGGCACGGTCGCGAGCTGCAGGTCGAGGTCGACGGCGAGGAGCGCACCGTGTGGAGCACGGCGCTCACCGTCGGCGAGGCCGTCGACGGCCTGGGCCTGCGCGACGGCGAGGTCCGCCTGTCGGCGTCGCGGACCGCGGCGCTGGACCGCGGTGACGTGCTGCGGGTCTCGACGCTCAAGACGATCCACCTGGTCGTGGACGGCCAGGTCATCGACGGCCTGACGAGCGCCTCGACGGTGCGCGACGGGCTCAAGGACGTCGGCCTGGTGCTCGACGAGGGCGACGAGCTGTCGGTGCCGCTCGACGCGACCGCGGTCGACGGCCTCGTCGTCCTCGTGACGCGCGCGGCGACCGACGGCGAGACGGTCACCGAGGCGATGCCGTTCGCGACGCAGGAGGTCGAGGACCCGACCCTCGTCAAGGGCAACAAGGTCGTCAAGACCAAGGGCCGTGCGGGCGTGCGGACGACGACGTACGAGCTGCAGGTCGTCGGCGGCGTGGTCGTCGGCCGGACAGCGGTCGCGTCGGTCGTGACGACGGCTCCCGTGGACCAGGTCGTGCGGGTGGGGACGGCGGAGCTGCCGGACCCGTCGACGGTCGCGGTCGAGCCGGGCACGGCGCAGGCGCTCGGCAAGGAGATGGCGGCGGCGCGCGGCTGGGGCGACGACCAGTTCGCCTGCCTGCTGTCGCTGTGGAACAAGGAGAGCGGCTGGCGCGTCAACGCCGAGAACAAGTCGTCGGGCGCGTACGGGATCCCGCAGGCGCTGCCGGGGACGAAGATGGCGACGGTCGGCGCGGACTGGCAGACGAACCCGGCGACGCAGATCACCTGGGGCCTCAACTACATCGGCGGCCGGTACGGCGACCCGTGCGGCGCGTGGGCGCACAGCCAGGCCAAGGGCTGGTACTGATGGTCGGTCCGGCCGGGCGCTGACCGCCCGTCGGGACTGCGCGGTGACGTCCGCGGCGATCTGCGGCCCCACCTGCGGCGACGTCCCGGTGTGACGTTCTTCACCCGCTCGGGTCCGCCCGGCGGGCTTGGACTTCCGATCACGGTTCGGTTACGGTCGCGTGTCGGTCCTGCCCGTGTCGGGCGTTTCGTGCTCGCCGCACCGCGGTCGTGGTGACGGAGACAGGACCAGCGGACGGCGCTCACCGAGGCCGTCACGACGGCCGGATCGGGGATCCGGAACCGGTGGGGGACGGCCCGAGGGCCGACCGTCCGCGCCAGCCACGTGCAGCGCGTCCGCCGGGTGCCTCCTCCAGGGCACATCCGCACCCCGTGCCCGGGCACGACGACGGCTGGAGCCCCGTGACCTTCACGACCCGAAACCGCAGTCCCTTCGCGCGCAGGCGCACCGCGTCCCCCGACACCACCGGGACGCCCGCCGAGACCGACCAGACCGGTCAGGTCCCGGCCACCGCGACGAAGGGCCTCCGGTCCGGTCGTCGGCTGGTCCCCCTCGTCGCCGCCACCGCCGTGCTGCTCGTCGCCGGCGCGACCGCGACGTACGCCAAGGCCAACAAGTCCGTCACGCTCGACGTCGACGGCGAGATCACCCGCGTCAGCACCTTCGCCGGCTCCGTCGACGGCCTGCTGGCCGACCATGGCGTGCAGCTCGGCGAGCGCGACGTCGTGACCCCCGGCGGCCCGCTGCACGAGGGTGCCGAGGTCGTCGTGCGGCACGCCCGCCAGGTGACCGTCGCCCTCGACGGCCAGGAGCAGCCCGTCTGGACGACCGCGCTCACCGCCGACGAGGCGCTCGACACGCTCGCGTCCCGCGCGTCCGACGTCGCGCTCGTCGCGTCGCGGTCCGCCGCGGGCGGTCGTCCCGAGCTCGCGCTCGACCTCACGCTGCACGGCTCGGCCGACGTCCTCGTCGACGGCCAGACGCTGCGCACCCCCGACGGCGACGCCCGCGTCGCGCAGGTGCTCGGCGAGCTCGGCATCACCCTCAACCCGCTCGACCGGGTGTCGGTGAAGCAGACCGCCGACGGGCGCGTGCAGGTCGTCGTCAACCGGGTCGTCGTGCAGGACGTCGCCTCGACGCACGAGGTCCCGTTCGCCACGAGCGACCAGCAGGACGACTCGCTCTACACGGGTCAGCGCAAGGTCGCCGTCGCCGGCGTCGTCGGGGTCCGCACGCTCGTCGAGCGCGTGACCACCGTCGACGGCGTCGAGACCGCCCGTGAGGCGGTCTCCGACCAGGTCACGCAGGCCCCGGTCGACGAGGTCGTCAAGGTCGGCACGAAGGCGCGCCCCGCGGCGACGCCGAAGCCGGCCGCGGCGTCGTCCGGCTCGACCGCGGCTGCCGGCCCCATCACGGCGGGCGGCGACGCCGACTCGCTCAACTGGGCGGCGCTCGCGAAGTGCGAGTCCGGCGGCAACCCGACGATCGTCTCCTCGACGGGCAAGTACCACGGGCTGTACCAGTTCTCCGTCGCCACCTGGCAGGCGGTCGGCGGCGCCGGCCTCCCGTCGCAGGCGAGCCCGGAGGAGCAGACCGCCCGCGCGAAGATGCTCTACAACCGCTCGGGTGCCGGCCAGTGGCCGCACTGCGGGAAGAACCTCTTCAGCTGACCCACCGGGTCCACCGACGCCCGCCGCGCCCCTCGGGGCCGGCGGGCGTCGCCGTCTCCGCGCGCGGGCAGGGGTGGGGGAGCGCCTAGGCTCGGGGCATGTCGACGAACGGGCTGCTCGGGGCCGCCGAGATCCGTGCCCTCGCCGAGCGGGCCGGTGTCCGGCCGACCAAGGCCCTCGGGCAGAACTTCGTGCTCGACGCGGGGACCGTCCGCAAGATCGTCCGGCAGGCCGACGTCAGTGCCGGGGAGCGGGTCGTCGAGGTCGGTCCGGGCCTCGGGTCGCTCACGCTGGGGCTGCTGGAGGCCGACGCGGACGTCGTCGCCGTCGAGATCGACCCCGTGCTCGCACGGCTGCTGCCCGGCACGGTCGCCGCGCACGTCCCCGGCCTGACCGCGGACGACACCGCTCCCGACGAGCCCGTCGTGCTGCGCGACGCCGACGGCCGGGCCCGCCTCACGGTCGTCCTGCGCGACGCGCTCGACGTGCACGCGCTGCCCGGCCCGCCGCCCGTGGCGCTCGTCGCGAACCTGCCGTACAACGTGTCGGTCCCCGTGCTGCTCACGTTCCTCGAGCGGTTCGACTCGCTCGACCGCGCGCTCGTCATGGTGCAGGCCGAGGTCGCGGACCGCCTCGCCGCCCCGCCCGGCAGCCGCACGTACGGCGTGCCGTCCGCGAAGGCCGCCTGGTACACGCACGCACGCCGCACCGCGACCGTCGGGCGGTCGGTGTTCTGGCCCGTCCCCAACGTCGACTCCGCGCTGGTGCGGCTCGACCGGCGCGAGCCGCCGGCGACGACCGCGACCCGCGAGCAGGTCTTCGCCGTCGTCGACGCCGCGTTCGCGCAGCGCCGCAAGATGCTCCGGCCGGCCCTCGCCACGCTCGCCGGGTCGGCCGACGCCGCACAGGCCGCCCTGGTCGCCGCGGGCGTCGACCCGCAGGCTCGGGGCGAGCGGCTCGACATCGCGGCGTTCGCCCGCATCGCCGAGCACCTGCGCCCGCCCGCGGGCGGGACCGCTGGCGGACCTGGCACAGTGGAGCCGTGACGCTGACCCCCGTGGCCCCGCTGCCCGAGCACGAGGTCAGGGTGCGCGCGCCCGGCAAGATCAACCTCTCGCTGCGCGTCGGGCCGCCCGACGAGGACGGCTACCACGCCCTCTCGACGGTCTTCCAGGCCGTGAGCGTGTTCGAGGAGGTCGTCGCGACGCCGTCCGACGTCTTCGAGCTGACCGTCAGCGGGCCGCAGTCGGAGGTCGTGCCGACCGACGAGGGCAACCTCGCGCTGCGCGCCGCCCGCCTGCTCGCCGAGCGCGTCGGCATCGACGCCGGGGTGCACCTGCACCTCGTCAAGGACGTGCCCGTCGCGGGCGGCATGGCGGGCGGTTCCGCCGACGCCGCCGCGGCGCTCGTCGCGTGCGACTCCCTGTGGCGCACGGGCCTGGGGCGCGAGGAGCTCGTCGAGCTCGCGGCCGCGCTCGGGTCGGACGTGCCGTTCTCGCTGACCGGCCACACCGCGGTCGGGTCGGGCCGCGGCCACCTGCTCACGCCCGCCCTCACCCGCGGCGAGTTCCACTGGGCGTTCGCCGTGCAGCACCGTGGGCTGTCGACGGCTGCCGTCTACCGGGAGTTCGACGCGCTGCACCAGGGCCGCCACGTGCCCGAGCCCGACCCCGAGGACGACGTGCCGCTCATGCAGGCGCTGCGCGCCGGTGACGCCCGCGCGCTCGGGGCCGTGCTGCACAACGACCTGCAGGACGCCGCGCTGTCCCTCGACCCGGGCCTCGTCGAGCCGCTCGCGGTCGCGCAGGACGCCGGGGCGCTCGGGGTCGTCGTCTCGGGCTCCGGCCCGACCGTCGCCGCGCTCGCCCGCAGCCGCCAGCACGCACTCGTCCTCGCGGCGGCGTTCACCGCGGCGGGCGTCGCGGACCGGGTGCTCACCGCGGCGGGACCGGTCGCCGGCGCCCGGGTGGTCAGCGCCACGGACTGACGCGGGTAGCCTGGCGCCTCGATGGCTCACCTTCTCGGCGCGGACCGCGTCACGCTCACGCTGGGCACGCGCACGCTCCTCGACGAGGTCAGCCTCGGCCTCGACGACGGCCAGCGGATCGGCGTCGTCGGCCCCAACGGCGCCGGCAAGTCGACGCTGCTGCGCGTCCTGTCCGGCCTGCAGGAGACCGACGCGGGCCGCGTCACGCGCGCGGGCGGGGTGCGGGTCGCCGTCCTCGACCAGCGCGACGACCTCACCGCGGGCACGGTCCTCGACGCGGTGCACGGCTCCGCCGACGCGCACGAGTGGGCCTCCGACAGCCGGATCCGCGCCGTGCACGCCGGGCTCCTGTCCGACGTCGGGCTCGACGCCGACCTCGCCTCGCTGTCGGGCGGCCAGCGCCGCCGCGTCGCGCTCGCCGCGCTGCTCGTGCGCGACGACGAGGTCCTCGTCCTCGACGAGCCGACCAACCACCTGGACGTCGAGGGCGTCGCGTGGCTCGCCGCGCACCTCGTCGAGCGGTACGCGCGCGGGTCCGGGGCGCTCGTGGTCGTCACGCACGACCGCTGGTTCCTCGACGCGGTGTGCACGCGCACCTGGGAGGTCCACGACGGCGGCGTCGACCAGTACGACGGCGGGTACGCCGCCTACGTGCTGGCCCGCGCCGAGCGGGCCCGGACCGCCGCGACGAGCGAGGAGAAGCGGCAGAACCTGCTGCGCAAGGAGCTCGCGTGGCTGCGCCGCGGTGCGCCCGCGCGCACGTCGAAGCCGCGGTTCCGGATCGACGCGGCCAACGCGCTCATCGCCGACGAGCCGCCGCCGCGCGACCGCATGGAGCTCTCGCGGATGGCGACCGCGCGCCTCGGCAAGGACGTGCTCGACGTCGAGGACGTGACCCTGGCCTTCGGCGACCGCGTCCTGCTCGACGACGTGACGTGGCGGCTCGGCCCGGGCGACCGGATCGGGGTCGTCGGCGTCAACGGCGCCGGCAAGACGACCATGCTCCGGCTGCTCGCGGGTCGCCTCGCGCCCACGTCGGGGCGGGTCAAGCGCGGCAAGACGGTGCAGGTCGCCGAGCTGCGGCAGGACGTCGAGGACCTCGACGAGCTCGCGGACCTGCGCGTCGTCGAGGTCGTCGAGCGGGAGAAGCGCTCGATCGTCGTCGGCGGCAAGGAGCTCACCGCGGCGCAGCTCGTCGAGCGCCTCGGGTTCCCCCGCGACCGTGCGCGCACGCCCGTGCGGGACCTGTCCGGCGGTGAGCGGCGGCGCCTGCAGCTGCTGCGCCTGCTCGTCGGCGAGCCGAACGTGCTGCTGCTCGACGAGCCGACGAACGACCTGGACACCGACACCCTGGCCGCCCTCGAGGACCTGCTCGACGGCTGGCCCGGCACGCTCGTCGTCGTGTCGCACGACCGGTACCTGCTGGAGCGCGTGTGCGACCGGCAGGTCGCGCTGCTCGGCGACGGCAAGGTCCGCGACCTGCCCGGCGGCGTCGAGCAGTACCTCGACCTGCGTCGGGACGCCCTGGGGGCGGCTGCGTCCGCGCCTGCCGCGTCGCCCGTCGCCGCCCCGGACGCGCCCGCGTCGGGCGGGGCGGCGAGCCCGTCGCCCGCCGACGTCCGGGCCGCGCGCAAGGAGATCGCCCGCATCGAGCGTCGGCTGTCGCGCATCGCGGACCTGGAGAAGGCCCTGCACGACAAGATGGCCGCGCAGGCCACCGACCACGAGGCCGTCCTCGCCCTGGACGCCGAGCTGCGCGCGCTCGCCGCGGAGAAGGACGACCTCGAGGCGGCGTGGCTCGAGGCGGCGGAGGTCGCGGGCTGACCGTCGGCCGATCCTGTGCGGCGCGGTCGGACGGATCCGCCCACGCCGGGGCGGTGTCGCCCGGGGACGCTCGGTCGACTCTCAGGACCCGGCGGTGAGCGCGGCCCAGCGCTCCCGCGTGAGGAACGCGAGCTGCGCGCGCTTGTCCGGCAGGTCGACGACCGGGCCGAGCTCGAACCCCTGACGCACCGCGCGCGACACGGCGCGCTCGTTGCGCGCGTCCGGCTCGACGACGACGCGCCGGGCCTCCGGCGGCTCGAGCAGCGCGCCCAGGACCGCGCCCATGAGCAGCGTCGAGTAGCCCGGCGTCGGGCGGCCGCGCGCACCGAGCAGGAAGTGCACGCCGACGTCCCCGGGCAGGACGTCGTAGACCTCGCCGACCGGGTCGTGCTCGGGCTCGTACGTCTGCAGCAGCGCGACGGGCAGACCGTCTCGGCGCACCAGGAACGCGTGGTGGCTCGGCAGGCCGTCGACGAACGCGTACGTGTCGCGCAGCTCGGTGCGGGTCAGGCCGCCGAGGCCCCAGAAGCCGGTGTCGGGGCGCGTGACCCACGCGTGCAGCGTGTCGAGGTCCGCGTCGGGGTCGAGGACCGTCGTCGTGAGGACGCCGAGGCGGGGCACGAGGCGCTCGTCGACGACCGTGCCGCGCGGGCCCTGGCGCAGGCGCGCGCCCGCCTCGGCGGTGGGGGTGGTGGGGGTGGTCATGGCAGGTCCTCCGGGTGCGGCAGGTCCTCTCGGTGGAGCAGGTCCCAGTCGGTGACGACCTCGGTCGTGCGGGCGTCGACCCACGCGTCGAGCTGGTCGAGGGCGTGCGGGTCGCCGGGCACGCCGCTCGCGCCGAACGGCACGTTCCAGCGGCTGCGGTCGCGGTCGGCCAGGTCCCACACGTAGCGCGCGACCGAGCCGCGCCAGGTCCGGTCCGACACCCCCGGCGTGGACGACGTCGAACGGACGCAGTCGGTGTCGCCGCCCAGGCCGACGTCGACGGCGAACGGTGACGCGCACCCCGGGACGTCGTCGAGCACGTGCAGCGGGTGCAGGCGGTGCCGGTCACCCCACGTCGTCCCGGGCTGCGCGGCGGCCTCGGCGGCGGCGTCCTCGAGGGCCGTCCGCGCGAGCGCGGCACCGTCGAGGCGCAGGCGGGCGGGGTCCTCGCGGTCCGCGTCGAGCAGCGCGGGCAGCGCGTCGGCGACGCGCGCGGGCACGACGAACCACGGGTCGAGCAGCGGGCCCGCGGCGTGGTCGTCGTGCAGCGC
>NZ_BIMR01000045.1 GCF_004306155.1 Cellulomonas biazotea | reverse complement strand
GGGCGCGCCCGCGTCCGGCCCGGCCGCGGCCGGCACGACGACCGCGCACGCCGGCGGGTCTCCGCTCGGCACCCCGGGGTTCGGCGCCGCGGGCGCGGGCACCGGGACGGCGACGGGGACGGCACCCGGGTCGGACCTGCGCCCCGAGGAGCGCGCGGAGGTCCCGGTCGTGTCCCCGGACCACGCGGCGGTCGTCGTCGGCCCCGACGCGCCCGGCTCGTTCACGCTGTCGCTGAAGAACGCCTCCCCGGTGGTCGACGGGATGGTCGTGCACGCGGTCGCGCCGCCGCCCTGGCTGGTCGTCACGCACGACGACGCGAACCTCATGCCCGGCGAGGGACGTGCCGTGACGGTGACGCTCGCGGCCCGGCCCGAGGTCCTGGTCGTCGCGCAGACGCTGGAGGTGCCGGTGCTGGTGCGCTCGTCGCTCGACCCGACGAAGGCCGCGAAGGTCACCGTGCACCTCACCGTCCCGCCGTACGGCCCGCCGCCGACGATGACCGCGCGGCCGCACCTGCTGCAGCTCACCGACGAGACCGCGGGGTCGTTCACGGTCACGCTCGACAACCGGGCCGCGAACCACCCCCGCCACTACCCGCTGGTCGTGCAGGACGCCGAGGACGTCGTGCGCGCCGACGTCGTGCCGCCGTCGGTCGACGTGCCCGCGGGCGAGGCGGTCGACGTGCGGGTCCGGTTCACCGCACCTGCCCCCGAGGCGGGCCGTGACGTCACCCGGCAGCTCACGGTCACGGGCGAGGACCCGGACGGTCCGGTGTCCGCGACGGTCACGGTGGTGCAGCGGACGTCGCCCGAGGAGGAGCCGGAGCCGTTCACGGTCAGGCTCGACCCGAGCCACCTGCACGTGGTCGGCACGGAGACGGCGGCGTTCGACGTCATCGTGGACAACCGCGCGGCGGACGACGGGCTCGGCGTGGAGGTCGCGGGGCGCGACCCGCAGCGGCTGGTGGCGTTCTCGTTCGGGCACTCGCGGTTCGTCGTGCCCGGCGGCAAGGCGATGCGGGTGCACGCGCTGGTCCGCACGAGCGCCCCGGCGCCCGGCACCGCCGCGTCGCGCCCGTTCTCGGTGGTCGTGACCGACGGCGAGCGCGAGGTCGAGGCGACGGGGATGCTCGACGTCACCGCGCCCGCGGCGCCCATCACGACGGCCCGCCTGCTGGTGCAGCCCGCGAACCTCACGACGCAGGGCCGCCAGGGCACGTACGCGGTCGACGTCGACAACCGGGCGGGCGCGTCGACGCTGCAGGTCAGCCTGTCCGCGGCGGACGACTCCGGGCGGGCGCGCCTGACGTTCTCGCACCCGCAGGTCGCGGTGCCCGCGGGCCAGGTCGGCCGCGTCCAGCTCACGGTCGACGCACCGCTGCCCGCGGGCGGGACGACGGCGCAGCGGTCGGTCAAGGTCGTCGCGAGCGACGGCTCGAGGTCCGTCGAGGCACAGGCGACGCTCACGCAGACCGCGCGGGACTGGCGGCCCGTCGCGAAGCGGTGGTTCGTGTGGCTCGGCGCGATCGCGGTGATCCTCGGGACCCTCGTGCCGTGGCTGGGCGGCCGGGTCGTCGACTTCGAGCTGCTGGTGCAGCGGGCGTCGGACGGCGACGAGGTGGCGATCGGGCTGGCGGCGGCGATCGGGTCGACGGTGCTCGTGGCGGTGCTCGCGCTGGTCATGCTGCTGGGGCTCAACGGGTCGGGCGGGCGCCTGATCCGCGGGTCGGCGATCCTCATCGCGCTGCTCGCGGTCGGGGCGCTCGTCGTGGAGTCGACGGTCGTGGGGGCGCCGGTCGTGACGACGGGCGTGCCGGTCATCCTCACGGGTGCGGTGCTGGGGTTCATCGGCGGGGTGCTGGCGCGGCCGCGTGCGTCGGGCTGACGTCCGGGTACGGCGGGCCGACGTCCGGGTCGGGCGGGCTGATGTCCGGGTGCGGCGGGCACGGTGACGACCGCCACGTGACCAGGGGGCGGACCCCCGGTCGGCTTTTCTGACACAACGTGCGACCATGTCACCATGCCCAAGATCATCGGCGGGTCGCTGCACGAGCACCGCGAGCAGACGCGCAGCAAGCTCTTCGCAGCGCTGTCCGCCCTCATGGCCGAGCGCGGCTTCGACGCCATCACGCTCGCCGAGATCGCCCAGGCCGCCGGGGTCGGACGCACCGCCGTCTACAACCACTTCCCCGACAAGGAGTCGCTGCTCCTCGGCTTCATCACCCACGAGACCGAGCAGTACACGGCGTCCCTGCAGCGCTCGCTCGACGACATCGACGACCCCGTCGAGCAGCTGCGCACCTACGTCCGCCAGCAGGCCTCGCTGACCCGCGTCTACCACGTCGCCCCCGGGCCCGAGCTCCGCTCCGTGCTGTCCCGCGGCGCCCAGCAGCGCGTCCGCGAGCACGTCGTGCTCGTCGAGCAGATCCTGCGCGGCATCCTCGCCGCGGGCATCGACGCCGGCGTCTTCCCCGAGCAGGACCTCGACACCACCGTCCCGCTCGTCAACGCGTGCCTGTCCGGGCGCGGCGTGCCCGAGCGCGGACCCGAGCGCGAGCGGGCCGTCGAGCAGACCGAGACGTTCGTGCTGCGTGCCGTCGGCGCGCTCGCGCCCGTCCCCGCGTGAGCCGCGGCGCAGGACGTCCCGGCCCTCGCGGGCACGACCGCTCCGGCAAGGACCGGCGGCGCGGGACCGCGGCCGAGCAGCGCCGGCGCGGCACCGGCGGGCAGTCCGGCGGGCAGAGCGGCAGGAGCGGCGCGCGCGGGACCCGCACCGCCGACACGCGCCAGCAGAGCGGCCGTCCCGCCACCACGACGCTCGTCGAGCTCACCTTCCTCGCCGGCCTGCGCGACGTCCTGCACGACGAGGTCGTCACGACCCTCGCCCCACGCCGGGCACCCGTCGACGTCGCGGGCCGCGACGACGCGCTCGCCGTCCGGCTCGACGGCCCCCTCGCCGACGTCCAGCGGCTGCGCACCGCGGTCGCCGCGTACGTCGTCCTGCACTTCGACGTCCCCCGGCCGCGCTCGCTGACGAGCGGCGACCACCTGGCCCGCATCGTCGACGCCGTGTACGCGTCGCTGCGCGTCGCCGGGTCGTCGTCGTTCCGGTTCGAGGCGGCGGGTGCCGACTCCGCGGTGTTCCAGCGGCTCGCGTCGCTGCTCCACGACGCGACCGGCCTGCTGCACGACCCCGAGCACGGCGAGCTCGTCCTGCGCGTGCGCCGCGGCGCCCCTGCCGGTTCGACGGCCCACGGCGGACGCGCGACGACCGTCCCCGACCCCGGGTGGGACGTGCTCGTCCGGGTCGGCCCGCGGCCGCTGTCCGCGCGCACGTGGCGCGTCGCCGACTACCCCGGCGCGCTCAACGCGACGATCGCGGCCGCGATCGTCCGCCTGGCCGGGGTCCGCGACGACGACCGGGTGCTCAACCTCATGTGCGGCTCGGGCACGCTCCTGGTCGAGCGCCTGCTCGTCGGCCCGGCGGCGGCGGCCGTCGGCGTCGACGACTCCCCCGCCGCCCTCGACGCGGCCCGCGCCAACCTCGCGGCCGCCCGCACCCGGGCGACGCTCGTCCAGGCCGACGCCCTCCTCCCCCTCCCCGCCGAGATCGTGCCTTCCGCCCGAGATCGTGACCTGGAGGTACCGATCTCGACCGGAAGTCACGACCTCGCGCGTCCCGGCGGGTTCGACGTCGTGCTCGTCGACCCACCGTGGGGCGGCCTGCACGGCGCGCACGCCCAGGCCGCCGAGGTGCACGCCGGGGTCCTGCGGGCCGCCCGCGCGGCCGCGGCACCCGGGGCGCGGTGCGTCGTCGTCACGCACGAGGTCAAGGTCATGGAGCGGTGCCTGCGGGAGGCCGCCGACCTGTGGACCCTGCGGCAGACGCTGCGCGTCTACGCCAAGGGCCACCACCCGCGCGTCTACGTGCTCGACGCCGCCTGACGCGCCTCGTCCGACGTCGCGGGCGGCTCGTTCGCCTCGATCCACTCGTCGATGCGCCGCCACGACGCGAACAGCCACTCCTCGGCGTCGTCCCGGTCCCGCGGCACGTCCTCGGGGGCGACGCTCCACCCCTTCATGACGATCCGCTTGTCCATCGGCAGCTCGCGCCAGATGTCGTGCACGGTGACGAGCCGGTCCAGCCCGGTGTGCCCGACGAACACGACGCCCGCCTCGGGCGCCTCGTCGAGCGCGGACAGCACGCCGCCCGCGTGCGGCGCCATGACGTTCGTCATCTGCTCCGCCTGCACCGCGAGCTCGGCGCGGCCGTCGCGTCGCAGCGCGTCGATCCGGGCCCGCCGCCGCCGGGGCGTGAAGTTGCCGCCCTCCGGGAAGATCAGCAGCGCACCTCGCGGACCCAGCCCCTCGGCGAGGTCGCCCACCGCGGACGCCTGGCTCGGGGCGCCCGCCCGGCGCTGCTTGCGGGGCGTGACGAACTGCGTGGGCAGGCGGTTGAGCAGGACGTCGATCGCGGGGTCCCACTGCAGGGTGTCCTTGAGGACGATCCGCGGCTCGCGGTCGAACCAGTTGAGCAGGGCGTGCACGAGGATGAACGAGTCGCCGGGTCCCGCGTGCCGGCTCGCGACGACCACCGGGCGACCCGTGAGGACCGTCCCGAGGTCGGCGTCGACGATGTCGATGTGCAGCCGCAGCGTCCACCGGACCTGCCAGAACAGCACCTGCAGCATGCGGCGCGCGAGCCGGTAGTGCGCGCGCTCGAACGCCGGCCGGTGGATCGCCCAGCCGAACCCCGACCCGATCCACAGCCCGAGCAGCGCGACCAGGCACGCGGCGTCCCACAGCACGTAGAAGCTCGCCATCCACAGCGCGCGGGAGATCCGCAGCCGCCCCGGCAGCGCCCACGTCACCGCGCCGAGCACGAGCAGGACCAGCATGAGGCTCGTCGGCACCAGCAGGACCGCGAGCAGCACGATCGCCGGGGCGAGCACCACGCGCCGCACCCACCGCGGCGGCAGCCGCCAGCTCATGACCGCGCCGCCAGGTAGTCGCGCGTCGCCGCGTACGCCGCGTCGATGCGCCGCCGGGTGACGTCCATGCGCCTGTACGAGCCGAGCTTCTCGTCGCCCGGCGCCGGGCCGCCGCTCGGCAGGACGTGCACCGCGACGCCGGGCGGCACCCGCTCGATCTCCCGCGTGAACCGGTGCCGCCGCGCGATCTCGAAGCTGACCTTCGCCACCTGGCTGGGCTTCTCCGGCGCCACGACCGCCTCCTCGATCCGCCCGACCTGCAGCACGTACACCGTCGTCGCGCCGCGCTCCACGGCCTCGCCGAGCGGGATGGAGTTGACGATGCCGCCGTCGACGAAGTGCTCGTCCCCGATCCGGGTCGGCGGCAGGATCCCCGGCACCGACGACGACGCGAGCACCGCAGGGACGAGCGGCCCTGTGTCGAACCAGCGCTCGGCCGTCCGCTCGATGCTCGCCGCCGCCACCGCGAGCGGCACCATGAGCTCCTCGAACGTCCGGTCCGCGCCGAGCATGTCCTCGAGCAGCGCGCGTAGCGGCCCCGGGTCGTTGAGGTGCGTGCGGGACCGCGCCAGGCGCCGCAGCTGCTTCGGCCACGAGTCGCCGTAGACCGCCGCCGCCTCGGGCGACGCCCACGCCTGCACCAGCCGGTCGACGACCGACGCCGTCGGGTCGGCCGCGACCGCCGCACCGTTGATCGCCCCGATCGACGTCCCGACGACCGTGTCCGGCCGCACACCCGCCTCGAACAGCGCCTGGAGCATGCCGACCTGCACGGCGCCCCGCACCCCGCCGCCGCCCAGCACGAACCCGACCGTCATGAGCGGATCGTGGCACAGCGCACGACGGACGGCCCGACGGGCGTCGCCGGGACGCCTCGGCCGGTCACCGGGCCCGTCGACCGTGTCGAAACACCGGGGCTAATCGCTTCACGAGGTGGCCCTCGCGCGCGCGCCTGCCCAGGGTGGAGGCCCAGGGGGACGCGACCTCGGCGTGACGGCAGCGAGGCCGGTGCCGGGACGCGCTCACGGGGGCCGTCCCGCACCGAAAGGAGAACCGCATGACCGTCCGTGCACGTCCGCGCACGCTCTTCGCCGCCCTGGCGGCCGTGGCGGTGGCGTTCGGCGCCGCCGTCGTCGCGTCCGCACCCGCCTCCGCCCACGGGTCCGTCACCGACCCACCCACCCGCAACTACGGCTGCTGGGAGCGCTGGGGCTCCGACCACCTCAACCCGCAGATGGAACAGCTCGACCCGATGTGCTGGCAGGCCTTCAAGGCCGACCCGAACGGCATGTGGAACTGGAACGGCCTGTACCGGGAGAACGTCGGCGGCCAGCACGAGGCCGTCATCCCCGACGGGCAGCTCTGCTCCGGCGGGCGCACGTTCTCGCCGCGGTACGACGCGCTCGACAACCCGGGCCCGTGGACCGCGAAGAGCGTCCCCGCGAAGTTCCACCTCACGCTCACCGACGGCGCCAAGCACGGCGCCGACTACCTGCGCATCTACGTCTCCAAGCCGGGCTTCGACCCGACCAAGGAGGCGCTCGGCTGGGACGACATCACGCTCGTCCAGGAGACCGGCCGCTACCCGACGACCGGGCTCTACGAGACCGACGTCGACCTGACCGGTCGCTCGGGCCGTGCGGTGCTGTTCACGATCTGGCAGGCCAGCCACCTCGACCAGCCGTACTACCTGTGCTCCGACATCAACATCGGCGGCGGGACCAGCACGCCCACCCCGACGCCGACCCCCACGGTGACGCCGACGCCCACGCCGACGCCCACCGTCACGCCGACGCCGACCCCGACGCCGACGCCGACGCCGACCGTCACGCCCACCCCGACCCCGACGCCCACGCACGGCACCGGGGGCTGCACCGCGACCGTCAAGGTCGTCAACCAGTGGGGGTCCGGCTTCGTCGGTGAGGTCGTCGTGACCGCCGGCGCCAGCGCCATCACGGGCTGGCACACCGCGATCGGCGGCACCACCGTCCAGCAGGCGTGGAGCAGCACGCTCTCCGCCGCCAACACGCTCACCAGCGTGGACTGGAACTCGAAGCTGCCCGCGGGCGGCACCGCCACCGCCGGCTTCATCGGCACGGGCAACGGGAGCGGCGTCACCGCCGTCTCCTGCGGCACGCACTGACGCCACCGCTCACCGCACGCGCCGAG
>NZ_BIMR01000044.1 GCF_004306155.1 Cellulomonas biazotea | reverse complement strand
CCCCCCGGCCCGTCGCGGGCGGCCGTCCCGGCGGTGGCCGTGGCGGCCCGCCGCGACAGAAGGTCGACGCGGGCTCGCGCGGGCGGATGGGCTTCCTCACGGTGCTCGTCGTCGTCGTGCTGCTGGCCTTCGGCGGGCGGCTGGTCTACGTGCAGGGCTTCGCGGGTGCCGAGATCGCGGCCGAGGCGCGTGACCAGCGCCTGCGCTCCTACTCCGTGATCGGGGCGCGCGGGGAGATCACCGACGCCGAGGGGCGTGCGCTCGCGACGTCCGTCGAGCGCTACGAGGTGTCCGTCAACCAGCGGATCGTCGGTGAGTACCGCAGCACCGGCACCCCGGAGGGGTCGGACGGCGCCATGGGCGTGGCCGAGCGGCTCGCCCCGCTGCTCGACATGACCGCGTCCGAGCTCGGTGGGATGCTCGTCGGCGACCGGCAGTTCCGGTACATCCGCAAGGACGTGCTGCCCGAGGTCGCACGCGAGATCCGTGCGCTGCGGCTGCCCGGCATCAACGTGGACCGCGTCGCCGAGCGGACGTACCCGAACGGCGACCTGGCCGGCAACATCATCGGCTTCGTCAACTCCAACGGCGTCGGCCTGGACGGCCTGGAGCGCTCGCTCGACGAGCGGCTCAAGGGCACGCCCGGCGTCGAGACCGTCGAGGCGGGCCGCAAGGGTCAGGCCATCCCCGGCGGCTACTCGGCCGGTTCGCCCGCCCAGGAGGGCGAGTCCGTCCAGCTGACGATCCTGTCGGACCTGCAGTTCAAGGCGGAGGAGGCGCTCGACGCCGCGGTCGCGTCGACGGGGTCCGACTCGGGCAGCGTCGTCGTCACCGACGTGACGAACGGGGAGATCCTCGCGCTCGCCGACTCGGGGTCGGTCGACCCCAACGACCCGGGGAACAGCAAGGGCGGCTCGCTCGCGAGCTCGGTGTCCGACGTGTTCGAGCCCGGGTCGACGGGCAAGGTCATCACGATGGCCGCCGCGCTGGACGCCGGGATCGTGACGCCGACGACCCAGTTCGAGGTGCCGTACACGTACACGACCGAGAACGGCGAGACCTTCAAGGACTCGCACGAGCACGGGCTGCTGCGTCTGACGACCACCGGCGTCCTCGCCGAGTCGTCGAACACCGGCACCGTGATGATCGGCCAGAACCTGTCGCAGCAGACGCGGCACGACTACCTCGCGAAGTTCGGCTTCGGGTCGCGCACGGGGATCGAGCTGCCGGGGGAGTCGCCCGGCATCCTGCGCTCCTGGGAGACCTGGGACAGCTGGGACCGCCGCTCGAAGTTCGCCGTGCTCTTCGGCCAGGCCGTGTCCGTGACCGCCGTGCAGGCGACGCAGGTGTTCGCGACCCTCGCCAACGGCGGGGTGAGCGTGCAGCCGCACATCATCAAGGGCTGGACCGCCGCGGACGGCACGTACACCCCGACGCCGGCTGCCACGACGACGCAGGTCGTCTCGCCCGAGACGGCGGCGACCGTGCTCTCGATGATGGAGAGCGTCGTCGACGACGGCACGGGTGGCAGCGCCGCGATCCCCGGCTACCGCGTGGCCGGCAAGACCGGTACCGCGCAGAACTGGAAGAACGGCACGCAGGGCATCACCGCGTCGTTCATCGGCGTGGCACCCGTCGACGCGCCGCGGATCGCGGTCAGCGTCGTGCTGCACAACCCGAAGACGTCGATCTACGGCGGCACGGTCGCCGCGCCCGTGTTCAAGGACGTCGCCGCGTTCGCGCTCGGTGAGCTGGGCGTGCCGCCGTCGGGCACCTCGCCGCAGCTCTTCCCGACGACGTGGTGAGCGTGCTCACGGCCACCGTCGGCCGGGCGTGGCGGGGGTCCGACCGGGGTAGATTCTCCCCATGACGTCCCCGGCCCGGATGCGCCCCCAGCATCCCGCGACACACCGGGTGGTCGACCTCGCCGAGACGTTCGCCCTGGTCGTGCCGCCGGACGCGACGCCCCTCGACGAGGCGCTCACCGCGACGGGCGTCACCGTCTCCAGCGCCGACGTGGCCGACGGGGACGTGTTCGTCGCCGTGCCCGGCCTCAAGGTGCACGGCGCGACGTACGCGGCGCAGGCGGTGGCCGCCGGGGCCGTCGTCGTCGTCACCGACGCCGCGGGCGCGGTCCTCGTGCGTGGGGCCGGCCTGTCCGTGCCCGTGCTCGTGAGCCCCGACCCGCGCGAGCTCGCCGGGCCGCTGGCCGCGCACGTGCACGGCCACCCGGGCCGGGACCTCGTGACCGTCGGCGTCACCGGGACCAACGGCAAGACCACGACGACCTACTTCGTCGACGCGGCGCTGCGCGCGGCGCACGCCACCACGGCGGTGCTCGGCACGGTCGAGCTCAAGGTGGGCGACGAGGCCGTCGAGAGCCCGCGCACGACCGTCGAGGCCCCGGCGCTGCAGGGCATCCTCGCCCTGGCACGCGAGCGTGGCGCCGGTGCCGTCGCGATGGAGGTGTCGTCGCACGCGCTGGCCCTGGGCCGCGTGCGCGGCCTGACCTTCGACGTCGTGGGCTTCACGAACCTGCAGCGCGACCACCTCGACTTCCACGGCGACATGGACGGCTACTTCCGCGACAAGGCGCGGCTGTTCGCGCCCGAGCAGGCGCGGCGGGGCGTCGTGGTCGTGGACGACGAGTGGGGCCGCCGCCTTGCGGCCACGTCGCCGATCCCCGTCGAGACGGTCGCGACGCATGTCGGTGACCCGGTGGGCGACGACGCCGACTGGGCGGTCGTCGCCGCCGACATCGGCCTCGACGGCGTCGGCTCGACGTTCACGCTGCGCGGGCCCGACGGGGCGCGGCACGAGGCCGCGAGCCCGCTGCCGGGCCTGGTCAACGTCTCGAACGCGGCCCTCGCGATCGTGCTCGCGCGCGCCGCCGGCGTCGAGCTCGCGACCGCGATCGACGCGGTCGCGCACGCCCACGAGATCCCGGGCCGCATGGAGCGCGTCGTGGAGCGCGGGGACGGGTTCCCGCTGGGGCTCGTCGACTACGCGCACACGCCCGACGCCCTCGTCCTCGCCCTCGAGGCCGTGCGCCCCATCACGCCGGGCCGCCTCGTGCTCGTCTTCGGTTCGGACGGCGACCGTGACCAGGGCAAGCGCCCGATCATGGGCCAGATCGCCGCCCGGCTCGCCGACGTGCTCGTCGTCACCGACGAGAACCCCCGGTCCGAGGACCCCGCCGCGATCCGTGCCGCGATCCTCGAGGGCGTCCGCGCCGAGCGCCCGTCGGGCACCGACGTGCACGAGGCGACCAGCCGCGCCCAGGCCATCCGCGACGCCCTCGCCCTGGCGACCGACCAGGACACCGTCATCATCACGGGCAAGGGCCACGAACCGACACAGGAGATCGCCGGGGTGTTCCACCGGTACAACGACCGAGACGTCCTGCTCGCCGTGCGAGCCGAGTCGACCCGCGCCCGGGCGGAGTCGCACGCGTGATCGCCCTCACGGCGGCCGAGATCGCGGCCGCGACCGGTGGTGTGCTGCGCGCCGAGCCCGGCGTCGACGCGCACGCGCTCGTGGTCGCGGGACCCGTCGTCGTCGACTCGCGCGAGGCGGCCCCCGGCGGGCTGTTCGTCGCGCTGCCCGGCGAGCACGCGGACGGCCACGACTACGCCGCGACGGCGGTCGCCGCCGGTGCCGCGCTCGTGCTCGCCGCGCGCGAGCTCACCGCCGACGACGGCCGGCTGCTGCCCGCGGTCGTCGTGCCCGACGTCGAGCGCGCGCTCGGGGACCTCGCGCGCGAGGTCCTGGTCCGGCTGCGCGCCGCGTCGCTCGAGCCGGGCGGTGCCGGGCTGCGGGTCGTCGGCGTCACCGG
The DNA here is from genome assembly GCF_004306155.1 of Cellulomonas biazotea. Taxonomy (GTDB): domain Bacteria; phylum Actinomycetota; class Actinomycetes; order Actinomycetales; family Cellulomonadaceae; genus Cellulomonas; species Cellulomonas biazotea. Next base: position 7,469 of record NZ_BIMR01000044.1, on the reverse strand, counting down.
GTCGGTCGGCAAGACGACCACGAAGGACCTGCTCGCGCAGCTCTGCGGCAGCGCGGGCCCGACGGTCGCGCCGGTCCGCTCCTTCAACAACGAGATCGGCCTGCCGCTCACGGTCCTCAAGGCGGACGAGTCGACGCGGTTCCTCGTGCTCGAGATGGGCGCCAGCGGGATCGGCCACCTCACCTACCTCACCGACATCGCGCCGCCCGACGTGGCGGTCGTGCTCGTCGTCGGGCAGGCGCACCTCGGCGGCTTCGGCGGGATCGAGGCCGTCGCGCGCGCCAAGGGCGAGATCGTCCAGGGCCTCGTGCCCGACGGCGTGGCCGTGCTCAACGCGGACGACCCGCGCGTGCTCGCGATGACCGCGCTCGCGCCCGGCGACGTCGTGACGTTCGGCGCGTCGTCGGTCGCGCAGGTGCGTGCCCGGGACGTCGTGCTCGACCGCACGGGACGCGCGCGGTTCATGCTCGAGGCGCCCGACGGCGACGCGGGCCCGCGGGACGTGCCCGTCGAGCTGCGGCTCGTGGGGGAGCACCACGTGCACAACGCGCTCGCCGCCGCGGCCGCCGCGCTCGCCGTGGGCCTCTCTCTCGACGAGGTCGCTGCCGGACTCGGCGCCGCGGATGCCCTCAGCCCGCACCGCATGCACGTCGTGGAGCGCCCCGACGGTGTGACCGTCGTCGACGACTCCTACAACGCCAACCCGGACTCGATGCGTGCCGCGCTCAAGGCGCTCGCCGTGCTGGCCGGACGCGACCGGCGGTCGGTCGCGGTCCTCGGCGAGATGCTCGAGCTCGGCGACGAGGCGCGCGAGGCGCACGACGCCATCGGGCGGCTCGTCGTCCGGCTCAACATCGGCCTCACGGTCGTCGTCGGCGAGGGCGCGCGAGCCATCCGCGACGGCGCCAACCACGAGGGGTCGTGGGGCGACGAGGTGCTGCTCGCCGACGACCTCGAGGCGGCCACCCGGTTCCTCGAGTCCGAGCTGCGGGCCGGTGACGTCGTCCTCGTGAAGTCGTCGTACGGTGCCGGGCTCTGGCAGCTCGGCGACCGGCTCGTCGGCGAGGTCGTCCGGTGATCGCGGTCCTCGTCGCCGGTGGGCTGTCGATGCTCATCGCCCTGCTCGGGACGCCGCTGTTCATCCGGTTCCTCGTCGCACGGCAGTACGGCCAGTTCATCCGGCAGGACGGCCCGACCGCACACTTCACCAAGCGCGGCACGCCGACCATGGGCGGCGTCGTCATCATCGGCGCGACGCTGCTCGGGTGGCTCGGCGCACAGATCGCGACGGGCACCGTGCCGAGCGCGTCCGCGGTGCTCGTCCTGTTCCTCATGACGGGCCTCGGCGTCGTCGGGTTCCTCGACGACTACATCAAGATCTCGCGGCAGCGCTCCCTCGGCCTCAAGGCCCGCTGGAAGATCGTCGGCCAGGGCCTGGTCGGCATCACGTTCGCCGTCATGGCGCTGCAGTTCCCGAACGAGAAGTTCCGCACCCCCGCGTCGACGCACATCTCGTTCATCCGCGACACGAACATCGACCTCGCCTTCGCGGGCGCGACGGTCGGCCTCATCCTCTTCGTCGTCTGGGCGAACTTCCTCATCACCGCCTGGTCGAACGCCGTGAACCTCACCGACGGCCTGGACGGGCTCGCCACGGGCGTCTCGCTCATCGTGTTCGGCGCGTACGTCGTCGTCGGCGTCTGGCAGTTCAACCAGAGCTGCCAGAACCTGCTCTCGGCCGGGCCGAGCTGCTACGAGACGCGCGACCCGCTGTCGCTCGCCGTCGTCGCCGCCGCCATCACGGGCGCGTGCTTCGGGTTCCTCTGGTGGAACGCCAGCCCCGCGAAGATCTTCATGGGCGACACCGGCTCTCTCGCGCTGGGCGGCGCGCTCGCCGGCCTGTCGATCCTGTCCCGCACCGAGATCCTCGCCGCGATCATCGGCGGCCTGTTCGTCCTCGAGGTGCTCTCCGACGTCATCCAGATCGGGTTCTTCCGGATGACCGGGAGACGCGTGTTCAAGATGGCGCCGCTGCACCACCACTTCGAGCTGCAGGGCTGGGGCGAGGTGACGATCGTCATCCGCTTCTGGATCATCGCGGGGCTGTTCGTCGCGCTCGGTGTCGGCGTGTTCTACGCGGAGTGGGTGGCCGGCTAGGTGGCGGGACCCGACCTGGACGGTGCGCGCGTCGTCGTCGCCGGCATGGGCGTGACCGGCCGCGCGGCCGCAGAGGTGCTCGCGTCGCGCGGCGCGCTCGTCGTGCCCGTCGACGACACCGCCGACGACGTGCTGTCCACCGACGAGCTGCTCGCCGGGACCGTCCTCGACCGCACGGACCTCGTGGTCGCCTCGCCCGGGCTCGCACCGCACCACCCGCTCCTGCAGGTGGCCGCCCAGCGTGCGCTGCCGGTGTGGAGCGAGGTCGAGCTCGCGTGGCGCGTGCGCGTCACGACAGCGTCCGGCGAGCCCGCGCCCTGGCTCGCCGTCACGGGCACCAACGGCAAGACGACGACCGTCGGGATGCTCGAGTCGATCCTGCGGGCGGCCGGCCGCGACGCCGTCGCCGTCGGGAACGTCGGGACGCCGGTCGTGCTCGCCGCGACCGACCCCCGCCACGACGTGCTCGCCGTGGAGCTCTCGAGCTTCCAGCTGCACCACACGTCGTCGATGTCGGCGCAGGCGGCCGCGGTGCTCAACGTCGCGCCCGACCACCTGGACTGGCACGGGTCGCTCGACGCGTACGCCGCCGCGAAGGGCCGCATCTACGAGCACGCGCAGGTGGCGTGCGTCTACAACGCGGCCGACCCGGTGACCGAGCACCTCGTGCGGGAGGCGGACGTCGTCGACGGCTGCGTCGCGGTCGGCTTCACCACGGGCACGCCGTCGGTGGGCCAGATTGGGCTCGTCGAGGACGTCCTGGTCGACCGCGGGTTCGCGCGCCTGCGGCACACGCACGCCGCGGAGCTCGGCACGCTCGCCGACCTGCACCGCCTCGCCGGTCCCGACGGTGCGGTGCCGCCGCACGTCGTCGCGAACGCGCTCGCTGCCGCGGCCCTCGCGCTCGCGCACGGCGTCGCCCCGGAGGCGGTCCGCGACGGTCTGCGCGACTACGCGCCGGGCGCCCACCGGATCGTGCCCGTCGCCCAGGTCGACGGCGTCACCTACGTGGACGACTCGAAGGCGACGAACGCGCATGCGGCGGCGGCGTCGCTCGCGTCGTTCGCCCCCGGCAGCGTCGTGTGGGTCGCGGGCGGTCTCGCCAAGGGTGCGACGTTCGACGACCTCGTCGTGAGCCGCCGCGACCGGCTGCGCGCGGTCGTCCTCGTCGGCGTCGACCGGGCACCCCTGCGCGACGCGCTCGCCCGACACGCACCGGACGTCCCGGTCGTCGAGGTCGACGCCGGTGACACTGGGTCGGTGATGACCCACGCCGTGCACGAGGCCCGACGGCTCGCGTCGGCGGCCCCCGCGGACGCCGGCGTCACCGTGCTGCTCGCGCCCGCGTGCGCCTCGATGGACCAGTTCGCGTCGTACGCCGAGCGGGGCGACCGGTTCGCCGCCGCCGCCCGTGCGCTCGCCGAGGGCGCGTGACCGATGGCTGACGTGCCCGTCCCGTCGGTGCGCCGTCGTCCGCCCGGGCCGACGCCGGTCGTGCCCGCGCCGTCGGACGCGGAGCCGCGGCCGTCGGTGCTCGGGCAGTGGAACAGCGCCGTCACGAGCTACTACGTGCTCATCGGCACGACGACGCTGCTGCTCGTCATCGGGCTCGTCATGGTGCTGTCCAGCTCGAGCGTCGAGTCGCTCGACGAGGGCAACTCGCCGTACGCGGTGTTCTTCGACCAGGCGAAGTACGCGCTCATCGGGCTGCCCGCGCTGCTCGTGCTGTCCCGCCTGCCCGTGCGCGTCATGCAGGCGTTCGCGTGGCCCGTGCTCGGCGCCGCGATCGCGTTCCAGCTGCTCGTGTTCGTGCCGGGCCTCGGCTGCGGCGCGGGCGGCAACCAGAACTGGGTGTGCGTCGGCGGGTTCTCGGCGCAGCCGTCGGAGGCGATCAAGCTCGCGCTGGCGGTGTGGCTCGGCGCCGTGCTCGCCCGCAAGCTCACGCTCCTGCGGGAGTGGAAGCACGCCCTCATCCCGGCCGTGCCGGTCGCGGGCGTGGCCGTGCTCGTCGTGCTCGCCGGGCACGACCTCGGCACCGCGCTCGTCCTGCTCCTGCTGGTCGCGGGCGCGATGTTCGTCGCGGGCGTGCCGCTGCGGATCTTCGGCGTCGCGGCCGTGGCCGGGGCCGGCGTCGCGACGCTGCTGACGGTCACGAGCGACAACCGGACGGACCGGATCATGTCCTGGCTGTCGTCGGACTGCGACGCGAGCAGCGCGTGCTACCAGACGCTGCACGGCGGCTGGGGGCTCGCGAGCGGCGGCTGGGGCGGGCTCGGCCTGGGGGAGAGCCGCGAGAAGTGGTCGTACCTGCCGGCCGCGCACAACGACTTCATCTTCGCGATCCTCGGTGAGGAGCTGGGACTGATCGGCACGCTGCTCGTCCTCGGACTGTTCGGCCTCATGGCGTTCGCGATGGTGCGGGTCATCCGCCGCCACCCCGACCCCTTCGTGCAGATCACGACGGGCGGGATCCTGTGCTGGATCATCGGCCAGGCGCTCGTCAACATCGCCGTCGTCATCGGTCTCGCGCCCGTCATCGGGCTCCCGCTGCCGCTCGTCTCGGCCGGCGGGTCGGCGCTCATCATGACGATGGCCGCGCTCGGCGTCGTCATCTCCTTCGCGCGCTCCGAGCCCGGCGCGGCCGAGGCGCTCGCCGCCCGGCCGAGCGTCGTGCGCCGGTCGCTCGCCGTGATCGGACGGTCCCGTGGCTGACGCGCGACCCGGGTCCGTCCTGCTCGCGGGCGGCGGCACGGCCGGGCACGTCAACCCGATGCTCGCCGTCGCGGACGCCCTGCGTGCGCTGCGCCCCGGCGTCGCGCTGCGGGCGCTCGGCACCGCCGAGGGCCTCGAGGCCACGCTCGTCCCGCAGCACGGGCTCACGCTCGACGTCGTGCCGCGCGTGCCGCTGCCGCGCCGGCCCTCGGGTGACGTGCTGCGCCTGCCGACGCGGCTGCGCGCCGCGGTGCGTGCCGCCGAGGACGCGATCGACGCGGGCGGCTGCGACGTCGTCGTCGGCTTCGGCGGGTACGTCGCGACGCCCGCCTACCTCGCCGCCCGGCGCCGCGGCATCCCGGTCGTCATCCACGAGCAGAACGCCCGTGCCGGGCTCGCGAACCGCCTCGGCGCCCGCTGGGCCGCCGAGGTCGCCGTCACCTTCCCCGGGACGGCGCTGCCCGGCGCGCAGGTGACCGGTCTGCCGCTGCGCGCCGCCGTCGCGGACCTCCTCGTCCGCCGCGCGCAGGACCCGGTGACCGTGCGCCGGGAGGCCGCGGCCGCGCTCGGGCTCGACCCGGACCGCCCGACGCTGCTCGTCTCGGGCGGCTCGCTCGGTGCCGTGAGCGTCAACACCGCCGTCGCGGGCGCGGCCGCCGACCTGCTGCGCGGGGGCGCCCAGGTGCTGCACCTCGCGGGCCGCGGCAAGGCTGACGCGGTCACCGCCGCCTTGGCGGGCGTGCCCGACGCCGACCGCTACCAGGTGCGCGAGTACCTCTCCGACATGCACCTCGCGCTTGCCGTCGCCGACGTGGCGCTCGGCCGCGCCGGTGCGGGCACGGTGTGCGAGCTCGCGGCGCTCGGCATCCCGGCCGTGTACGTGCCGCTGCCCATCGGCAACGGCGAGCAGCGGCTCAACGCCGCGCCCGTCGTGGCCGCGGGGGGCGGCCTGCTGGTCGACGACGACGACCTGTCCGCCGACTGGGTGCGGGCGCACGTCCCGGCGCTGCTCCTCGACGACGCGTCCGCCGGGACCCGGAGTCGGATGGCCGACGCGGCCGCGTCGGTCGGCGTGCGGGACGCCGCCCAGCAGGTCGCGCGGCTCGTCGAGCGGCACCTGCCGCCCGTCGGGACGGGGGAGCCGGCATGACGCGCACCGTGGCCGAGCTCGGCCGCGTGCACCTGGTCGGCGTCGGTGGCGCCGGCATGTCCGCGATCGCCGCGCTGCTCGCCGCCCGGGGCCTGGAGGTCAGCGGGTCGGACGCGGCTGACGGGCCCGCGCTGCCCGGGCTGCGGTCGGCGGGCGTGCGCGTGCACGTCGGCCACGACGCGGCCCTCGTGGGCGACGCCGACACCGTCGTGGTGTCGTCGGCGGTCCGGGACTCCAACCCCGAGCTGGCCGCGGCGCGCGCGGAGGGCCTGACGGTCCTGCACCGGTCCGAGGCGCTCGCCGCTCTCATGGCGGACCGCGACGCGGTCGCGGTCGCGGGCGCGCACGGCAAGACGACGACGTCGGCGATGGTCGCGACCGCCCTGCTGGACGCCGGTGCGGACCCGTCGTTCGCGATCGGCGGCACGGTGCTCACGGCGGACGGAGCCCTCGGCGGCAGCCGCGACGGGCACGGACCGGCGTTCGTCGCCGAGGCCGACGAGTCGGACGGCTCGTTCCTCGCGTACGAGCCCCTCGTCGCCGTCGTCACCAACGTGGAGCCCGACCACCTCGACCACTACGGGTCGCGCGAGGCGTTCGAGGACGCGTTCGTCGCGTTCGCCGGCCGGGTCCGGCGCGGCGGCCTGCTGGTCGCGTGCGCGGACGACGAGGGCGCGGCGCGCCTCGTCACGGCGGCGACCGGTGCGCTCGCCGACCGGGGCGTGCGCGTGGTGACGTACGGGACGTCCGCCACGGCCGACGTCCGCGTGGGCGAGCTGCGGCCCGACGGCGACCGCTGGTCGGTCCGGCTCGTCACGGACGACGTCGCGGTCGACGTCACTCTCGCGGTCCCCGGGACGCACAACGCGCTCAACGCGGCGGCGGCGTGGGCGGCCGCCCGTGGGCTCGGCGTGGCGCCGGAGGCGGCGGCCCGTGGGCTCGCGGCGTTCCGCGGGACCGGGCGCCGGTTCGAGGACCGAGGGACCGTGGCGGGCGTGCGGGTCGTGGACGACTACGCGCACCACCCGACGGAGGTCGCGGCGGTGCTGCGGGCCGCCCGCACGGTCGTCGGCTCGGGGCGCGTGGTCGTGCTGTTCCAGCCCCACCTGTTCTCGCGCACCCGGATCTTCGCGCGCGAGTTCGGCGCCGCCCTCGACCTGGCCGACGTCGTCGTCGTGACCGACGTGTACGCCGCGCGCGAGGACCCCGACCCGGCGGTCACCGGCGCGCTCCTCGTCGACGCGGTGCCCACCGCGGGACGGGCGAGGTTCGTCGCCGACCGCATCGACGCGGCCCGGGCCGTCGCCGCGGCGGCCCGTCCGGGCGACCTGCTCCTGACCGTCGGCGCGGGCGACGTCACCGCGCTCGTCCCCGTGGTGCTCGACGCGCTGGCCGCGGCGCCGTCGTCGGGACCGGAGTCGTCGTGAGCCCGTCGCGGCCGCCGCGGCCG
>NZ_BIMR01000043.1 GCF_004306155.1 Cellulomonas biazotea | reverse complement strand
GGCGACGCGGGCGACGCGGGCGGCGTGCGCGACGTGGGCGACACGGGTGCCGCGGGCGGCCGGGGTGCGGGGCGCCGGGCCGAGCGCGACGGTGCGGGGTCGGCGCCGTGATCACCGTCCGCGGCCTGCGCGTCGTCCTCGCGGGACGGGTCGTCCTCGACGGCGTCGACCTGGACCTGCCCGACGACGGCGTCCTGGCCGTCATGGGACCCAACGGGTGCGGCAAGACGACCCTGGGCCGCGTCCTGCTGGGGCTCGTCGCCCCCGACGGCGGCACGGTCGTCGGGACGCCGACCCGTCGCGCCGCCGTGTTCCAGGACGACCGGCTGTGCGAGCACCTGGACGCCGTCGCGAACGTGCGGCTGGTCCTGCCGCGCGGTGTCCCGACGGCCGACGTCGTCGACGCGCTGCACCTGCTCGGGCTGCCGGACGACGCGCTGACCCGACCGGTCCGGCGGCTGTCCGGCGGGCAGCGGCGCCGGGTCGCGATCGCGCGCGCGGTGCTCGCCGATGCCGACCTGGTCGTGCTCGACGAGCCGTTCACCGGCATCGACGCCGCCTCGCGCCCGGACGTCGTCGACCGGGTCGCGCACGCGTGCGTCGGACGCGCGGTGCTGCTGGTCACGCACGACCGGGACGAGGCGGTGCGGATGGGGGCCGAGGTGGTCGACCTGGTCCCGGTCGTGCCGCGGGTCTGACGCCGGCGGGCACCTCGTGACGACCGCCGGACCTTCGTCCCTCGCGGCGGTCGGGGCGCGCGCGTCAGAGTCGAACGGACGCTCGTCGCGAGCGCCGCACGCTCGGCGGGGGAGGCGAGGACGGTGCTCGACACGGGACGGTTCCGGCTGGCGGCTCGGGCCGACGAGATCCTGGCGCGACGACCGGCGGTGGGGTTCGCCGTCGGGGTCGTGCGTGGCGACGACCTGGAGGTCGAGACCCGCGGGTTCGCCGACGTCGCGGCGCGACGCCCCTTCACCGCCGACACGGTGTTCCGGGTCGCGTCGATCACCAAGACGTTCACGGCCCTCGCGGTGGCCCAGCTCGCCGAGCAGGGGGTGCTGGACCTCGACGACCCTGTCGACGACCACCTGACGTCGTTCCGCCTGGTGCCCTCGCGCGACGACTGGCCCGCACCGACCCTGCGGCACCTGCTCACCCACACGGCGGGCGTGCCGGAGGAGGTCCGCGCGCTCGACCTGGTCAAGCCGCTGTTCGGCGAGGCCGTCGTGCACGGCCGACCGGTCCCGACGCCCGCCGAGCACTACGCGGGCGGGCTGCCGCTGCGGGCCGCGCCGGGCACCCGGTTCCGCTACACCGACCACGGCTTCACGGTCGCCGGGCAGGTCGTCGAGGACGTCACGGGCGTCCCGCTCGCCACCTACCTGCGCGAGCACGTCTTCACGCCGCTCGGGATGACCGCGACGACGCTCGACCGCGCCGACGTCGACCCGTTCGACGAGGCGACGGGCTACACGCTCGGTCGGCGCGGACCGGTCGCGGTCCGGGACTACGACTACCTCACCGCCCCCGCGTCGTCGGCGCGCTCCACGGCCCGTGACCTCGGCCGCTACCTGTCCGCGCTCCTGCACGGCGGCACCAACGCGCACGGCACGGTCCTGCGCCCCGAGACCGTCGAGCACCTGTTCGCGCCGAGCTACCAGCCCGACCCGCGCGTGCCCGGCCTGGGCCTCGCGTGGTTCCGCGGCAGGGTCGGTGACCACCGGGTCGTCGAGCACGCCGGCGTCGTGCCCGGCTCCAACTCGCAGGTCTTCCTCGCGCCCGACGACGACGTCGCCGTGCTCGCCCTCGTCACGGGTGGGCGTCAGGCCATGATGTGGCTGCCCGGCGAGTGCACCGACCTGCTCGGCGACGTCCTCGGTGTCGACGACGAGCGGCCCGACGTGCCGCACCGCCCGGAGACGTGGCCCGACCTGTGCGGCTGGTACCCCGTGCCGGGTCCGCTCTCGGACGCGCGCGTGCGCATGATGGCCGGGCTCGGCGTCGAGGTCGGGGTGCACGGCGGACGGCTCGCCCTGCACGTCGTCGGTGCCGTCCCGCAGCCGGTGCGCGGCTTCCCGCTGCTGCCCGACGACCCGGACGACCCCGACGTCTTCCGCCTCGACCTGTCCCGCTACGGCACCGGGTCGCTGCGGGTCGTGTTCACCCGCGACGCGTCCGGCCGGGCCGTCGCGCTGCACCTCGACGGGATGCCGATCACCGCGCAGCGCGACCTGTCGGCGAACAACCCCCGCTTCTGGGCGCAGGGGCTCGCAACCGTGGGCGGCGCGGCCGTCGTCGGCGGCGCGCTGCGACACACCGTGAGGGAGCTCGGCAGGGCTCGTCGTCGGTGATGGGCGTCTGAGCGACGTGCGCCTGGGCGGACGGTGTCAGTCGGCGTCCCGCCACAGCAGCAGGGCCTCGCCCTGGCCGCCACCGCCGCACAGCGCGACCGCGGCGCGACCGTGGCCGCGGCGGGCGAGCTCGGTCGCGGCGTGGCCGGCCAGGCGGGTGCCGGACGCACCGATGGGGTGGCCGAGCGCGATCGCGCCGCCGTGGACGTTGGTCCGCTCCAGGGGGTAGTCGAGGTCGGCGAGCGACCGGGCGACGACGGAGCCGAAGGCCTCGTTGATCTCGACGAGGTCGACGGTCGCCAGGTCCCAGCCTCCGCGCTTGAGCGCGGCCTGGATCGCCGCCGACGGCTGCGAGTGCAGGGAGGTGTCGGGGCCGGCGACCTGGCCGGACGCCCCGACCGAGCAGAGCCACGGCAGGTCGCGGGCCTCGGCGACGTCGCGAGCGGCGACGACGACGGCCGCCGCACCGTCGGTCAGGGGGGAGGCATTGCCCGCGGTGATCGTGCCGTCGGGCGTGAACGCGGGGCGCAGGGCGGCGAGCGACGCGACCGTCGTGTCGGGGCGGATGCCCTCGTCGGCGTCGACGACGACGGCCGGGCCGCGGCGCTGCGGGACCTCGACGGGCGTGATCTCGGCGGCGAAGACGCCGGACGTCACGGCGGCGGCGGCGCGGACGTGGCTCGCGGCGGCGACGGCGTCCTGCGCCTCGCGCGTGATCCCGAGGGACGCGTTGCCGCGCTCGGTCGACACGCCCATCGACTCGCCGTCGAACGCGTCGGTGAGGCCGTCCCGCGCGAGTGAGTCGACCGCGGCCAGGTCTCCGTACGTCCAGCCGCGGCGGGACCCAGGGAGCAGGTGGGGTGCCTGGCTCATGGACTCCTGACCGCCCGCGACGACGACGTCGGCCTCGCCGGTCCGGATGAGGCGGGCGGCGTCGATGATCGTCGTGAGGCCGCTGAGGCAGACCTTGTTGACGGTCGTCGCGGGCACGGACCACGGGATCCCGGCGCCGTGGGCGGCCTGGCGGGCGGGGTTCTGCCCGGCACCGGCTTGGACGACCTGGCCCATGAGCACGGCGTCGACCTCGGCCGCGGCGACCCCGGCGCGCGCGAGGGCCGCGCGGATCGCGGCAGCGCCGAGAGCGGCGGCGGGAAGCGACGACAGGGCGCCGTTGAGCCGGGTCATCGGGGTGCGGGCGAAGGACAGCAGGACGACCTCGCGGGTCATGACAGCACCATCTCCTGGACGTCGTCGGCGATGCGCAGGGGCACGGCGGACGTCGCGGCGACGACGTCCGGGACGGTCACGCCGGGCGCGCACTCGCGCAGCACGAGTCCGCCCGGGGTCACGTCGAGCACGGCGAGGTCGGTGATGACGCGGTCGACCACCGCGGTGCCGGTGAGCGGCAGGGTGCAGGCCGGGAGGATCTTCGGCGACCCGTCGCGCGCGACGTGCTCCATGAGGACGACGATCCGGCGGGCGCCGTGCACGAGGTCCATCGCACCGCCCATGCCCTTGACCATCTTCCCGGGGATCATCCAGTTCGCGATGTCCCCGCCGGCCGACACCTGCATCGCGCCGAGGACGGCGACGTCGACCTTGCCGCCGCGGATCATCCCGAAGCTCGTCGCGGAGTCGAAGTACGAGGCGCCGGGCAGGACCGTGATCGTCTCCTTGCCCGCGTTGATGAGGTCCGGGTCGACGTCGTCGGCGGCGGGGTAGGGGCCGACGCCGAGGACGCCGTTCTCCGACTGGAGCACCAGGTGGACGCCGTCCGGCACGTAGTTCGGCACGAGCGTCGGCAGGCCGATGCCGAGGTTGACGTACGCGCCGTCGGGCAGCTCCTGGGCGGCGCGCGCGGCCATCTGCTGGCGGGTCAGCGTCATGTCGGGCTCCCGTCGCGCAGCGTGCGTCGTTCGATCCGCTTCTCCTGCGCCTGCTCCGGGGTCAGCTCGACGACGCGGTCGACGAAGATGCCAGGCAGGTGGATCGCGTCCGGGTCGAGCGTGCCGACGGGCACGAGCCGCTCGACCTCGGCGACCGTGACCGCGCCCGCTGCGGCGCACAGCGGGTTGAAGTTGCGGGCCGACGCCCGGAAGACGAGGTTCCCGGCGCGGTCGCCGACGGCCGCACGGACCAGCGCGAAGTCGGCCGTGATCGCCTCCTCCCGGACGAACTCCCGCGCGACGCCCCGCACGGTGAACGTCTCGACCGGCTTCGGCGGCGAAGCGACGGCGACCCCGCCGTCGGCGTCGTACCGCCACGGCAGCCCGCCCTCGGCGACCTGCGTACCGACGCCCGTGCGCGTGTAGAACGCCGCGATCCCGCTGCCGCCCGCGCGCAGCCGCTCCGCCAGCGTCCCCTGCGGGGTGAGCTCCACCTCGAGCTCGCCCGCGAGGTACTGCCGCGCGAACTCCTTGTTCTCCCCGACGTACGACGCGACGACCCGGCGGATCCGGTGCTCCTGCAGCAGCAGGCCCAGCCCCCAGTCGTCGACACCGCAGTTGTTGCTCACGACCTCCAGGTCCTGCGTGCCCGCGTCGAGCAGCGCGCGGATGAGCACGCTCGGGATCCCGCACAGGCCGAACCCGCCGACGGCCAGCGTCGCGCCGTCGGGGATGTCGGCCACCGCCTCGGCGGCGGAGCGGACGACCTTGTCCATCGAGAACCTCCTGGGACGCCGAAGGGGTCAGACCATGGCCAGAACGGCACCGGGCCGGGCGAGGACCGCGCCCACGTCGGCGAGGAACCGCGCGGCCTGCTCGCCGTCGACGACGCGGTGGTCGAACGACATCGTGAGCGTGAGGACGTCGCGCAGCGCGACGCCGTCGTCGTGCGCCCACGGCTGCCGCCGGACCTGGCCGACCGCGAGGATGCCCGACTGGCCGGGCACGAGGATCGGGACGCCCCCGTCGACGCCGAACACCCCGATGTTGGTGATCGTGAACGTGCCGCCCGCCAGGTCCGCCGGGGTCGACGTGCCCGCACGTGCGGCCTCGGTCAGGGCCGTGAGCGCGTCGGCCAGCGCCGGCAGCCGCAGCAGGTCGGCGTCGTGCACGACCGGGACCAGCAGGCCACGCGGGGTCGCCGCCGCGATGCCGAGCCCGACGTGCGCGGGCTGGACGATCTCCTGCGCGGCGTCGTCCCAGCGCGCGTGCAGCGCCGGGTGCCCGCCGAGCGCGAGGGTCACCGCCTTCGCGACCAGCGTGAGGAACGTCAGGCGGTGCCCGGCCAGCGCGCGGTCGGCGCGCAGGTCTGCCAGCAGGTCCGTCGTCGCCGTGACGTCGAGCGTGAGGTGAACCGACGCGTGCGGGGCGGTGAACGCGCTCGCGACCATCGCCGCCGCGGTCTGCCGCCGTACGCCCGTGATCGGGGTCCGGACGTCGCCCGCGTGCCCGGCGGTGGTGGACGCCGACGACCGCGGGGCCGCCGCGGCTGCCGTGGTCCGGTGGGTCGACGAGGGCCTCGACGCCGGTGACGTCGGGGCGCCCGGGCGCTCCGACGACGGTGCGGGCGCTCCCGGTCGCCGCGACGACAGCGCGTGCAGGACGTCGTCGCGCGTGATCCGGCCGTCGTCGCCCGTGCCCTCGACGAGGTCGAGGTTGACGCCCAGGTCGTGCGCGAGCTTGCGGACGGGCGGCGTCGGGCGGGGGTGCGTGGCGGGTGCCTCGGGGTGCTCGGCCACCGCGACAGCGCGGTCGACGCCGTGCCCGTTGCCCGTGGTGGCGTGCGCGGCGAGCCACGACGCGGCGCGTGGCCGCCGGTGCGGGCGGGCCGACCCCTCGACGAGCGGCCCGTAGCCCACGAGCACCGACGTGCGCTCGGGTGCGGGGACCTCGGCGCCCGGCTCGGCGCCCGCCGGCTCGCCGACGGTCGGTGCATCGTCGGTCGGCGCGTCCGCGGCCGACGCCGCCCCGGACGGCGATGGTGCGGCGTCCGACGCCGGCCCGGACGGCGATGGTGCCGAGTCCGACGCCGCCCCAGACGGGGGCGACCCGTGCTCGACTGCGCTCGCGCTGCGGTCCTCGACCGCGATGGTCAGCAGCGCGCCGCCGACGGGCACGGTCGTCCCGGGCTCGACGAGGAGCGCCTCGACGACGCCCGCGTAGGGCGAGGGCAGGTCGACGAGCGCCTTCGCCGTCTCGACCTCGGCGACGACCTGGTTGAGGGTCACGGTGTCGCCGACGGCGACGAGCCAGGCGACGACGTCGGACTCGGTCAGCCCCTCGCCGAGGTCGGGGAGGGTCACGGTCTGCACGGTGGTCTGCGCGGTCATGACGCCCTCCCGGAGGCGAACCCGGCGGCAACCCCAGCGACCGCGGGCGGGTCGGCGGCCCTGGTCAGGCCGGTGAGCGAGTGCGGCCGGCCCATGACCCGGTCGACGGCGTCGAGCAGCCGGTCGAGCCCGGGCAGGAAGTGCTCCTCGACCTTCGCGGGCGGGTAGGGGACGTCGAACCCGGTGACGCGGGCGACGGGGGCGTGCAGCACGTCGAAGCAGCGCTCGGTGATGCTCGCGGCGACCTCCGCCCCGAGCCCGCCGCTGCGCTGCGCCTCGTGCGTGACCACGAGCCGCCCGGTCCGCCGCACCGACGCCTCGAGCGTGTCGAGGTCGAGCGGCGCGAGCGAGCGCAGGTCGACGACCTCGACGGACACGCCCTCGTCGGCGGCGGCGAGAGCGGCGTCGCGGGCGGTGAGGACGAGCGGGCCGTACGCGGCGACGGTGACGTCGGTGCCGGGCACGACGACGCGTGCGCGGTCGAGGGGCAGGGCGTCGGCGGGGGAGTCGTCGACCTCGCCCTTGACCCAGTAGCGCCGCTTGGGTTCGAGGAACACGACGGGGTCGTCGGACGCGACGGCCTGCCGCAGCATCGTGTGGGCGTCCTGCGGGCCGCCGCACGTGACGACGCGCAGTCCGGGGGTGTGTGCGAAGTACGCCTCGGGCGACTCGGAGTGGTGCTCGACCGCGCCGATGCCGCCGCCGTAGGGGATGCGCACGGTGATCGGCATCCGCACGAGCCCGCCGGTCCGGTAGTGCAGCCGGGCGACCTGCGTGACGAGCTGGTCGAACGCGGGGTACACGAAGCCGTCGAACTGGATCTCGACGACGGGCCGGAACCCGCGGTAGGCGAGGCCGACGGCGACGCCCATGATCCCGGCCTCGGCGAGTGGCGTGTCGCGGACGCGCTCGGGCCCGAAGTCGGCCTGGAGCCCGTCGGTCACGCGGAACACGCCGCCGAGCCGGCCGATGTCCTCGCCGAGGAGGACGACGCGCGGGTCGTCCTCGAGCGCGCGGCGCAGCCCGGCGTTGAGGGCGCGCGCCAGGGTCAGCTCGGTCACCGCTCGACCTCCTCGTACATCGCGAGGTACGCGGCGTACTCGTCGCGCTGCCGTTCCACGACGGGCGACGGCGTGACGAGGACGTGGTCGAACAGGCTGAGCGCGTCGGGCACGGCGAGCCCCAGGCAGCCCTCGCGGACCTGGTGCGCGAACGACTCGGCCTTCTCCTTGATCTCTCCGGACCGGTCCTCGCTGAGCGCGCCGCGCGACTCCAGCAGGCGCTCGACGCGCAGCAGGGGGTCGCGCGCGGCCCACTGCGCGGGCGTGTCGACGTCGACGTAGCGGGTGGGGTCGTCGGACGTCGTGTGCGGGCCCATCCGGTAGGTCACGGCCTCGACGAACGTCGGGCCCTCGCCGCGTCGTGCCCGGTCGACGGCCGCGCGCGTGACGGCCAGGACCGCGAGGACGTCGTTGCCGTCGACGCGGACGCCCGGGATGCCGTACCCCGGGGCGCGGTCGGCGAGCGGTCGCCGGGCCACGAGCCCGACGGGCTCGGAGATCGCCCACTGGTTGTTCTGGCAGAAGAACACCACGGGCGCCGAGGCGGACGCGGCGAAGACCATCGCCTCGTGCACGTCGCCCTGGCTCGTCGCGCCGTCGCCGACGTACGCCACGGACACCGCGTCGGCGCCGTCGAGCCGGCAGCCGATCGCGTACCCGGTCGCATGCAGCGACTGCGCGCCGACGACGATCTGCGGGGTCGCCATGCCGATCGCCCACGGGTCCCACCCCGACAGGGCCGTGCCGCGCCACACCCGGACGAGGTCCGTCGGGTCGGCGCCGCGGCAGTAGGCGACGCCGTTCTCCCGGTAGCTGCTGAACACGAAGTCGTCGCGCCGCAGCGCGCGGGCCGAGCCGACCTGCGCGGCCTCCTGCCCGAGCAGCGGCGGCCACAGCCCGAGCTGTCCCTGCCGTTGGAGGGCGACGGCCTCGATGTCGAAGCGGCGGACGACGACCATGTCCTCGTACAGGGCGACCAGGGCGTCGTCGTCGACGTCCTGGACCCACGGGTCGTGCACCGGGTCGGTGAGCCGTTCCCCGGTGGCGGACACGAGCCGGACGAGGTCGTCGGCGTCGGTCGGTGGGGCGTCGTCGGGCCCGTCCGGGACCGTCGTCGGGCGGGTGCCCTGGTCCTCGTGCGGGCGCAGGGCGCGGTCGGGTGACACATCTGAACGCAACATGTTTCGCTCCGTCGTCGGCGGAGCCGTGCTCTTGTGAAGCGTTGGCCCCATTGCCTGATGTCCCGCCAGGCTATGTCCGCAAGGGACCTTGTGCCCACCACCCGGGGTGCGAGTCGCCCGGGTGGAGTCGGGCCGGCGTCAGCGCGACGTGCCGTCGCGGGGGCTGCCGAGGGCCGCGAGCGCCATCTCCTCGAGCAGCGCACGGGTGCGGGCCGTCGACAGGCCACGGGCGCTGTGCGGGGTGGAGTTGAGCAGCCCGAACGTGGCCTGCGCGCGCAGTCGCAGGTCGGCGCGCTCGACGCCCGGGTGCAGGCGGGTGAGGACGTCGACCCACACCTCGACGTAGCGTCGCTGCAGGTGGCGGACCTGCTCGCGGTCGGGTGCGGGCAGGGCGGGCAGGTCGCGGTCCTGGACGCGGATGACGTCGGGCTCGGCGAGCGCGAACTCGGCGTGGAAGCGGACGAGCGAGGCGAGCGCGGCGGCGTCGCCGTCGGCGGAGGCGACGACGGTCCGGCCGCCGACGAGCAGGCGCTCGCTCACGCCGACGAGGAGCGCGACGAGCACGGCCTGCTTGCTGGGGAAGTGCCGGTAGACCGCGGGGCCGCTCACGCCGACGGACGTCCCGAGGTCCTCGATGGTCACGCCGTCGAAGCCGTGGTGGGCGAAGAGGCGGGCGGCGGCGGCGAGGAGCGCGTCGCGTCGTTCGGCCTTGGCGCGGCCGCGCGCGGTCGTGGCCGGCTCGAGGGTGAGGGCGCCGTCGGGCTGCTCCGGCACGTGGTCCCCTTCCCGTCCGCGCCGCGGACCTGCGTCGTCGTCGTTGTCGTGGACAACCGCGTCCTCGAACAGTAGCGTCATTTCAGTTAGCGATCGTTAACTGTAGTGGGGACGTCGATGGGGACCCTCCGCACGACGGCCGACCCGCACGCACCCGGGTTCGCCGCGAACGACTCCGCGCAGCGTGCCCTCGTGGCCGAGCTGCGCGACCGCCTGCGCACCGCCGCGCTCGGCGGGCCGCCGAGCGCCCGCGAACGGCACGTCGGCCGCGGCAAGCTCCTGCCGCGCGAGCGGATCGACGTGCTGCTCGACGACGGCAGCCCGTTCCTCGAGGTCGCACCGCTCGCCGCCCACGGCGTCTACGACGACGACGCCCCGGGCGCGGGCGTCGTCGCGGGCGTCGGGCTCGTCGCCGGACGGCACGTCATGGTCGTCTCCAACGACGCGACCGTGAAGGGCGGCACGTACTACCCGCTCACGGTCAAGAAGCACCTGCGCGCGCAGGAGATCGCCCGCGAGAACCGCCTGCCCTGCGTCTACCTCGTCGACTCCGGCGGCGCGTTCCTGCCCATGCAGGACGAGGTGTTCCCCGACCGCGACCACTTCGGCCGGATCTTCTACCACCAGGCCCGGATGTCCGCCGAGGGCATCCCGCAGGTCGCGTGCGTCATGGGCTCGTGCACCGCCGGCGGCGCGTACGTGCCCGCGATGTCCGACGAGACCGTCATCGTCCGCGACCAGGGCACGATCTTCCTCGGCGGCCCGCCGCTCGTGCAGGCCGCCACCGGCGAGGTCGTCACCGCGGAGGACCTCGGCGGCGGCGACCTGCACGCCCGCACGTCCGGCGTCACCGACCACCTCGCCGAGAACGACGCGCACGCCCTCGCGATCGTCCGGGACATCGTCGCGACCCTCCCCGCCCCGCGGACCACCGCGTGGGACGTCGTCGAGAGCCGCCCGCCCGCCGTCGACGAGGACG
>NZ_BIMR01000042.1 GCF_004306155.1 Cellulomonas biazotea | reverse complement strand
TCGCGGGGCAGACCGCGCTCGACGCCCGCGAGCGGGCCCGCCTCGACGCCCTCGCCGACGTCCGCGGCGTCCTGCGGCCCGTCGGGTCCGACCTGGGCGTGCGGTGGGCGGGCGAGGCCGACGACGCCCGCGTCGTCGAGTCGGGCGCGGCCGTCGCCGGTGCCGTCGTGGGTGTCGCACCGCGGCCCGGCGCACGCGTCGAGGTGCGGGCGCTCGACGAGTCCACGGGCGCGCTGCGCTGGTCGCGCGAGCTGGACCTGCCGACCCCGGCCATGACGCAGGACGCGGGCGACCCGGCCCGCTGGACGGTGTGCACGGTCGTCGCGCCCGGCCCTCCCCCGGTGGTGGCCTGCCTCGCGCAGCAGCCGGGCGGCGACGTCGGACCGCCGCCCGACGTCGCGGTGTGGTTCCTCGACGCGACCGACGGCACGGTGCTGTCCACGCGCCGGCTGCCGGGCAACGCGGCGTTCACGGTGCTCGACGGCCTGTTCGTCGTCGCGCTGCGCGTCGAGGAGCAGGAGGACTCGGCGCGGTGGGTCGTGCGGGCCACCGACCCCGCGACCGCGCGGATCGTCTGGTCGTACACGACGCCCCGCCTGCCGACCCCCGGCCGCGGCGGCTCGGGCGACGCGTGGTCGGGCGCGTACGCGTCGCTCGACGCGCGCGGCGACCGTGTGCTGCTCGCCGTCGGCCGGTCGTCGTGGCTGCTCGACGGCAGCGGTGTGCTCGTGCGCCGCGACCGCCTCGACCCGGCGTGGTGGCCCGAGCTCGCGCGCGGCGGCGTCGTGGTGCACTCGACGTGGTCGCAGGACGGCGAGCCGCAGGCCCGCGTGCTGCTGGAGGACGGCGCCCGGGTCGTCGTCGACGCGGCACCGCTGTGGCTCTCGGTCGACGACGGCACCGCGCCGGACGTCGTGTTCTTCTCCTCGCGCAGCGTCGGGGACGGCGACGTCGTCGCGTCGGTGCAGGCGCGGGACGCCGCGACGGGCGACCTGGTGTGGCGCGTGACGGGCGCCGAGGCCGCCTCCGCGCTGGTGCTCGAGGGCCGCCTCTACCTCGCCGGTCCCGACGGCCTGTTCGCCGTCGACGCGTCGACGGGTCGTGTCCTGTGGACCGTCGACCTGAGCCGCAGCGTCGACGACCTCGCCACGGACGGGCGTGCGCTGCTGGTGCGCGGCCCGGGCCCGGTCGTCGAGGCGTACGCCCCCGACGACGGACGCCGCCTGTGGCGCGCCGACCTCGTGACCGCCGGGCTGGAGCCGGGCACGGACCTGCGGGTCGGGTGGCAGGTGCCGCGGCTCTACGCGCTGCGCACGGACGGCACGGTCGCCGTCCTGGGGTGAGGCCGCAGGCCCACGCGGGTGACCTGCGGGGACGTCACGGGCACCCCACGGGCGTCCCACGGTTGCGTCACACCCGGCGAGACCTTCGTCACGCGTGTGGCATGATGACCCCGGACCGAGGACGGGCCTACGCCCCCCTCGGTCCGTGTCAGCGAAGACACTCTGACACCCTCCACAACGGATCGTCCGGCACGTACCTGCCGGTGAAGGGAATGGATCAGACATGGCTACGGTCACGTTCGACAAGGCCACCCGGGTGTACCCGGGGACGGAGCGCCCCGCCGTGGACGCGCTCGACCTGCACATCGAGGACGGCGAGTTCCTCGTCCTCGTCGGCCCCTCCGGCTGCGGCAAGTCCACCTCGCTCCGCATGCTCGCGGGCCTCGAGGACGTCAACGCGGGCCGCATCCTCATCGGCGACCGGGACGTCACGGACGTCCAGCCGAAGGACCGCGACATCGCGATGGTGTTCCAGAACTACGCGCTGTACCCGCACATGACGGTCGCCGACAACATGGGCTTCGCGCTCAAGATCGCCGGCACCCCGAAGGCGGAGATCCGTCAGCGCGTCGAGGAGGCTGCCAAGATCCTCGACCTCTCCCAGTACCTCGACCGCAAGCCGAAGGCCCTCTCGGGTGGCCAGCGTCAGCGTGTCGCCATGGGCCGCGCCATCGTGCGTCAGCCCCAGGTGTTCCTCATGGACGAGCCGCTGTCGAACCTCGACGCCAAGCTCCGCGTCCAGACCCGTACGCAGATCGCGTCGCTGCAGCGTCGTCTCGGTGTCACCACCGTCTACGTCACGCACGACCAGACCGAGGCCCTGACGATGGGTGACCGCATCGCGGTCCTCAAGGACGGCCTCCTGCAGCAGGTCGGCACGCCGCGCGACATGTACGACACCCCCGCCAACGTGTTCGTCGCCGGCTTCATCGGCTCGCCGGCCATGAACATCGCGACGGTCCCGGTGCTCGAGGGCGCCGCCCAGCTCGGCCGGGCCCGTGTCTCGCTGCCGCGCGACGTGATCGCCAAGTTCACCGAGTCGGACAAGAACCACATCACGCTCGGCTTCCGCCCGGAGTCGCTCGAGGTCGTGCCGCAGGGCACGCCGGACTCGATCCCGGTCATCGTCAACATCGTCGAGGAGCTCGGCTCGGACGCGTTCGTCTACGCCTCGCTCACCAACGAGTTCGGCGGCGCCGAGGCCGTGCACTCCGGTGCCGGCGACGCGCAGGTCATCGTCCGCATCGACCCCCGCACCGTGCCGGACAAGGGCGAGACGATCTGGATCCGCATCCGCGAGGGCCAGCAGCACCTGTTCCACGCGGGCTCGGGCGAGCGCATCTCGCACTGACCCCACCAGCACCGCCGACGGGCGGGTCCGGCTCCGGCCGGGCCCGCCCGTCGGGCTTTCCGCCGTCTTGTGCGTGCCGGACACGAGCGACGGTCACCCTTGTGCGCCTCCGCGGGGGCACGCCGTCGGACCACTCTGAGAGGATCAGGGCATGAGCCCGACGCCGCAGCGCCTGCAGATCACCGCGGCCAACCCGGACCCCGCGCTCCTCGACCTGCCGTGGCAGGTCCCGCTGGAGGACTGGCCGGCCGAGACCCTCGCCGCCCTCCCCCGCGGCATCTCGCGGCACATCGTGCGGTTCGTGCGGCTGTCCGGCCGGGTCATCGCGGTCAAGGAGATCGGCGAGACCGTCGCGTACCGCGAGTACGAGCTGCTGCGTCAGCTCGACCGGATCGACGTGCCGAGCGTCGTGCCCGTCGGCGTCATCACGGGCCGGCGCGACCCCGACGGCGAGCCGCTCGAGGCCGTGCTCATCACCGAGCACCTGCAGTTCTCGCTGCCCTACCGCTCGCTGTTCAGCCAGTCGCTGCGTCCCGACACCGCGACGCGGCTCATCGACGCGCTCGCCGTCCTGCTGGTCCGCCTGCACCTCGCGGGCTTCTACTGGGGCGACGTGTCGCTGTCCAACACCCTGTTCCGCCGCGACGCCGAGACGTTCGCCGCGTACCTCGTCGACGCCGAGACGGGCGACCTGCACGACCGGCTGACCGACGGGCAGCGTGAGTACGACCTGGAGGTCGCGCGCGTCAACATCATCGGCGAGCTCATGGACCTGCAGGCCGGCGAGTACCTGGAGGAGGACGTCGACGCCGTCGCGATCGGCAACGCCCTCGCCGACCGGTACCGCGAGCTGTGGCGCGCCCTCACCGAGACCGAGTCCTTCGGGTACGGCGAGCGGTGGCGCGTGCAGGCGCGCATCGACCGTCTCAACGACCTGGGCTTCGACGTCGGCGAGCTCGACATCACGACCGACGTCGACGGCACGTCCGTGCAGATCCAGCCGAAGGTCGTCGACGCCGGCCACCACTCGCGCCGGCTCATGCGCCTGACCGGCCTGGACGTGCAGGAGAACCAGGCCCGCCGGCTGCTCAACGACCTCGACGAGTACCGGGCCGCGACCGACCGGCAGCGCGAGGACGAGGCGTTCGTCGCGCACGACTGGCTGACCGAGGTGTTCGAGCCCGCCGTGCGCGGCGTCCCGCGGGACCTGCGCCACAAGCTCGAGCCCGCGCAGGTCTTCCACGAGCTCCTCGACCACCGCTGGTACCTGTCGCAGCAGCAGGGCCGCGACGTGCCGATGCCGGAGGTCGTGAAGAGCTACGTGAAGAACATCCTGCCGACCCGCCCCGACGAGGACGCGATCCTCGGCATCCAGTCGGGCGACCTGCGCGACACGGACGTCCTGCCGCGCGTGGAGGACGACCAGCTCCTCGGCTGATCCCCGCCGGCGCGAGATCGGTCCTCCCGACCGAGGTCGGTACCTCCAGGTGCCGATCTCGGTCGGATGTACCGATGTCGGCGTGCGGGGTCAGGACGCGCGGCGGCGGGCGACCTCGTAGAGGGCGATCCCGGCGGCGACGCCGGCGTTGAGCGACTCGACGGCCGAGGCGATCGGGATCGACGCGATCGCGTCGCACTCCGCGCGCACCAGCCGCGACAGGCCCTTGCCCTCGGACCCGACGACGACGACGAGCGGGTCCTCGGCGAACGCGACGTCGGCCACGGAGACGTCGCCGTCGCCGTCGAGCCCGACGACGAACACCCCGGCCTGCTTGTACGCCTGCAGGGTGCGCACGAGGTTCGTCACGCGTGCGACGGGCACCCGGGCGGCCGCACCGGCGGACACCTTCCACGCGGACGCGGTGACGCCCGCGGCACGCCGCTCGGGCACGAGGACGCCGTGCGCCCCGAACGCCCCGGCGGACCGCAGGACGGCGCCCAGGTTGCGCGGGTCGGTCACGCCGTCGAGCGCGACGACGAGCGCCGGGCGCTCGGAGGCCTCGGCCAGGTCGAGCAGGTCCTCCTCGTCGGCGTACGCGTACGGCGGCACCTGGATCGCGACGCCCTGGTGCACGGACCCGTCGGTGAGTCGGTCGAGCTCGGTGCGCGTGACCTCGAGGAGCGGGTAGCGGGCGTCCGCGGCGGTCTGGATGATCTCCCGCGTCCGCTCGTCGGCCTCGAGCCGCGCCGCGATGTAGACCGTCGACACGGGGATCCCCGCGCGCATCGCCTCGACCACGGAGTTGCGGCCCGACACGATCTCGTGGGTCGACGACGTGCGACCGCCGCGGCCGCCCGACGCGCTGCGCGACGTGCCCGCCGACCGCTGCCCCGACCGCGTCCCGGCGACGGCCTTCTTCTCCGCCGCGACCTTGCGCTTGTGCGCGGCGTGGTACGGCCGGTCCTCGGCCTTCGGCGTCGGGCCCTTGCCCTCGAGCGACTTGCGGCCGTGCCCGCCGGTGCCGGTGGTGGCACCCTTCTTCGAGCCCGCCTTGCGGGTCGCGCCGCGGCGCTGGGAGTTGCCGGCCATGGGTACGTCTCCTGGTCTGTGGTGGCGGGACCGGCGTGCGTCCCGCGCGTGCGTGTGTCGACCGCGGTGGCGGTCAGGCCTCCGGTCGCAGGGACCAGCGGGCCCCGGTGGGCGAGTCCTCGACGACGACCCCGGCGGCCGCCAGGCGGTCACGGATCGCGTCGGAGGTGGCGAAGTCCCGGGCGGCACGGGCCTGCGCCCGCGCCTCGATCTGGCCCGCGACGACGGCGTCGAGCGCGCGCGCGTACCGCTGGTCGCCGCCCCGCGTCGCCCACTGCGGGCTGTGCGGGTCGAGACCGAGCACGTCGAGCATCGCGCGCAGCCCGACGAGCTGCGAGCGGACGTCGTCGAGGGCGTCGTCGGCGAGCGCCGTGTTGCCCTGGCGCAGCCAGTCGTGCACGACGGCCATGGCCTTCGGCACGTTGAGGTCGTCGTTCATGGCCTGCTCGAACTCGGGCGGCACGTCGGCCTTCGCGACGATGTCCGCGTCGACCTCGCCGACCCGCTCCGTGGCCCGGTCGACGAACCCGGCGAGCCGGTCCCACGTCGCCTCGGCCTCGCGGAGCGTGTCGTCGGTCCACTCGAGCATCGAGCGGTACTGCACGGTCGTCATGGCGTACCGCAGCACGGCGGGCCGGACCTGCTGCAGCACGACGTCGACCAGCAGCCCGTTGCCGAGCGACTTGCTCATCTTCGCGCCGCCCTGCGTGACCCAGCCGTTGTGCAGCCAGTACTGCGCGAACCCGTAGCCCGCGGCGTGCGACTGCGCCTGCTCGTTCTCGTGGTGCGGGAACCGCAGGTCCAGGCCGCCGCCGTGGATGTCGAACGCGTCGCCCAGGTATCGCTGCGCCATCGCCGAGCACTCGAGGTGCCAGCCGGGGCGGCCACGGCCGAACGGGGTGTCCCACGCGGCCGTCTCGGGCTCGCCGGGCTTCGCGGCCTTCCACAGGGCGAAGTCGCGCGGGTCGCGCTTGGCGACGCCGTCGGCGACCTCGTCGGGCGCGGGGATCATGTCGTCGACGCGCTGGTTGGTCAGCGCGCCGTACTCGGGGAACGAGCGGACGTCGAAGTACACGTCGCCGCCACCGGTCGCGTACGCGTGCCCGCGCTCGACCAGCCGCGACATGAGCTCGACCATCGCCGGCACGTGCCCCGTCGCGCGCGGCTCGTACGTCGGCGGCAGGACGCCCAGCGCGTCGTACGCGGCGGCGAACGCCCGCTCATTGGTCATCGCCCACGCCCACCAGGGCTCGCCCGCGGCGGCGGCCTTCGTGAGGATCTTGTCGTCGATGTCGGTGACGTTGCGCACCAGCGTCACGCGGTGCCCCGTGCGGCGCAGCCAGCGGACGAGCACGTCGAACGCGATCCCCGACCGCACGTGCCCGATGTGCGGGGGCGACTGGACGGTCGCGCCGCACAGGTAGATGCCGACCTCGCCCGCGGTGAGCGGGACGAAGTCGCGCACCGTGCGGGTCGCGGTGTCGAACAGGCGCAGGGTCACGCCCGCAATCGTACGGGCAACGACCTGCGCCTTCCCCGTCGTGGTGCCGCTCCGGTGCCACGCGGGCGCCGCGCCGAGCCCGCCCGTCGACGCCGCGGGCGCCTCGACGGCGTCAGCCGAACGTGCGGCCCTCGCCCCGGTAGGTCGGCACCGACTCCTCGACACGGTCGCCGCGCACCAGGTGCACGGTGTCGAACCGCTCCATGACCTCGCCGGCCTTCGCGTGCCGGAACCAGACCCGGTCGCCGACCCGCAGGTCCGCCCCCGAGGACAGCCGCAGCGGTGTCTGCACCTCGCCTGCGCCCTCGCGCCCGGACAGCGCGAGCCCGGCGGGCCACACGGGCCGCGGCAGGCGTGTCTTCACTGCCGGTCCGGAGGCGACGTAGCCGCCGCCGAACACGGTCGCCCAGCCGGGGCCGGGCACGCGGACGACGTCGAGCCCGAAGAACGCGGCGGGCCGGGGCGCGAACGAGCGGTACCCGTCGAACAGGGTCGGCACGAAGAGCCCGGAGCCGGCGGTCACCTCGGTGACCGTGCCGTCGGCCGCGCTGGACTCGACCGAGCCCGACCCGCCGGAGTTCACGAGGTCGAGCGGGTGCCCGACGGCGTCCTGCACGGCCTCGACGACCGCCGCGCGCCGCACCGCGAGGTCGGCCACGGACAGCTTCTTGACGGCCCGGACGGCCGGGCTGGTGTCGGGCAGGCCCGCGACCTGCGCCTCGTAGAACATGACGCCGCGCACGACGAGCGGCCCGCGGGCCTCGACGGCGGCGGCGAGCACGGCGGCGTCGGCGGCGCTGTGCACGGGCGAGCGCCGGACGCCGAGGTGCGCGGACAGCGGCCCGAGGCGCAGGCGCAGCGACGCGTCGACGTCGAGGCACACCCGCAGCGTCGTGCGGTGCCGGGTCGCGGCCGCGGCGGCGAGGTCGGCCTGCGCGACGTCGTCGACCATGAGCGTCACGGCCGCGGCGGCGCGACCGTCGGCGGCGAGCGCGTCCAGGGCCGTCGTGTCGACGCTGGGGTAGCCGAGCAGGACGTCGTCGACGCCCTGCTCCGCGAGCCACACGGCCTCGCGCACCGAGTACGCCATGACGCCCGCGAACCCGGGCCGGGCGAGCACGTCGTGCAGCACGTGCCGGACGCGGACCGACTTGGACGCGATGCGGACGGGCGTGCCGCCCGCACGCCGGGCGAGGTCGGCGGCGTTGGCCTCGAGGGCGTCGAGGTCCACGACCGCGAGGGGCGCGGGCAGGCCGCGCGTCGCGTCGTCGAGGCGTGCGCCGAGCGTGCGCGTGCGCGCGCCGGCGGTCCGGTCGTCGAGGGTGCTCGTCACGCGGAGGTCCCGTCGGTCGGGCGGCCCGGTCCGATGGGCGTGGCCGCGTGGTGGGCGGTCGGCACCGCGCCTGCGGGAGCGCCGGACGTCGCCGGGTCGATCGGCAGGCCGCTCGCGGGACCGCTCGTCGTGCCGCTCACCGAGGCCGTCGGGCGACGGCCGAACCGCGGGGCGACGATCGCGACGGCGACGACCAGCAGGACCGGCACGACGAAGCCCGCGCGCAGCGTCGAGCCCGAGCCGATGGCCCCGACCAGGACGCCGCCGAGCACGGCGCCGACGTAGTTGAAGATGTTGAGCCGTGCGACGACCGCGTCCGCGTGCCCGGGCGCGAGCGACTCGGCCGCGGAGAAGCACAGCGGCGCGAGGACACCGAGACCCGCACCGGCGACCGCGAAGCCCAGCAGCGCGACCGGCGTCCCGGGCGCGACGACGACGAGCGCGAGCCCGACCGCGCCGATGACGGCCGACACCCGCACGACCACGCCGCGGCCGTGCCGGCGGACCAGCGGGTCACCGGCGATGCGGGACAGGAGCGTCGTGCCGAGGTACGCGGCGTAGCCGAGCGGCGCGATGCTCGCGGCGGCGTCGAGGACGTCGCCGAGGTAGATCGTCGACCACGTGGAGACCGCGGTGTCGGCGACGTAGTACGCGACCACGCCCAGCCCGAGCAGCAGCACCGGCCCCCACGGCACGCGCCCGGCGGGCTCGGCGGTGACGGTCCCGGTGACGTCCGCCGCCCGCCACCCACCGGTCGAGACGACGACCGCAGCCGCGGCGGCGACGAGGATGCCCGCCCACAGGACGACGGCCGCGGGGTCGGTCGGCGCGCGTCCGGCGGTGACCGCGACGAGCACGGCCCCGACGATGCCGCCGACGGACCACGACGCGTAGAACGTCGTGAGCAGCGAGCGCCCGTAGGCCCGCTGGACGGACACCGCCTGCATGTTGGTGCCCGCGTCGACGAGCCCGAGGCCGAGGCCGTAGACGGCGAAGCCCGCGACCAGCACCCCGAACGTCGGGGCGACCGAGATGGACGCGACGGCCGCGACGAGGACCAGGAGCCCCGCGGAGAGCGCACCCCGGCTGCCGGGCGCGCCGCGAGCGATCCGGTCGGCGGCGAGGGTGCCCAGCGCGGCGAGCAGGCACACCCCGAGGACGACGAGCGTGATCTGCCCGTCGTCGACGCCGTAGCGCGACTTGAACTGCTCGAGGCTCGTGAGGAGCAGCGCGTAGACGAACCCCTGCGCCGCGAACCCCGCGGACGTCGCGACGCGGGCACGCCGCATCACGGCGGTGACCGACGGGCGCCCGGGGACGGTGGTGCCGCCGGTCACGCGGACGGCTGCTCGCCGACGTGCGCCGGCTCCTCGGGGCGCACGCTGCCGTGGATCTCGATCGCCTCGGGGGCCAGCTCGACGGGGACGGCCAGCGCGGCCAGGTACCGCGCGAAGCCCTGCAGCCCGCGACGGGCGGACTCGGTGTCGCCGTCGACGAGCCACGCGAGCGAGAAGCCGTCGATGACGGCGACGACGGCACGCGCGACGTGCGCGCGCGGGACCGTCCAGCCGACGTGGGCGGTCTTCTCGACGAGCTCGAGGACCTGCTCGGCCGCCGACCACTGGCCGCGGTACTGCTCGATCGCGACCTGGTTGAGCTCGGCGTGCCGCAGCGACGAGGTCGTGAGCTCGTACGACAGCAGCTGTGGCCCGCGCGCGGACGCGATCGAGTCCCACAGCCCGTCGATGACCGCGACGATGACCGACTCGAGGTCGATGTCCTCGGGGAGCTCGTCGAGGCTGCCGGGCGAGTTCTGCCGGGTGATGGCGTGCGCCATCGCCCGCAGGAGCTCGTCCTTGTCCTGGGAGCAGTAGTGCACGACGCCGAGCGAGACACCGGCCTCGGCGGCGATGGCTCGGACGGTGGCGGCATCGATGCCGTCGCGGCTGGCGACGGCGAGCGCAGCCTCGATCAGCTGCTCGCGCCTCTCGGCGACGGGCAAGCGGTTCATCCCGGGTCCCCTCCCTCGTGCGACGCGTCTCACCGGCCCGACCGCCGGTCACACGAGCTGCGTCGCTTCCCCACAGCACATCTCAATGTCGATCGTGACGATAGTCAAGGACTGTGCACACTTGACTTGGACAACCGCCCAGGAGGACCGTGGAGCACGATGGGACGACAGTCGGCCTCGACGCCCTGGCAGAACTGGGCACGCACCGCGCACGCGACTCCGCGCAGCGTGGCGCACCCCCGTGACCTGGGCGAACTCGTCGCGACGGTGCGCGGGGCGACCCGCGCGGGCCTGCGGGTGCGCGCGGTCGGCGGCGGTCACAGTTTCACCCCCGCCGCGGTCACCGACGGCGTCCACCTGGTCCTCGACTCGCTCGACGCGCTCGAGCGTGTCGAGCCCCGGCCGGACGGCACGACGCACGTCACCGTCGGCGCGGGCATCCGTCTGCGCGCCCTCAACGCGCTCCTCGCCGAGCAGGGGCTCGCGATGCGGAACCTCGGCGACATCGACAAGCAGTCGATCGCCGGCGCCGTCTCGACGGGCACGCACGGCACCGGGTCCCGCCTCGGCGGGCTCGCGACGCAGGTCGTCGGGGCGCGCGTCGTGCTCGCCGACGGCGAGGTCGTCGAGACCTCCCCCACGCAGCGGCCCGAGCTCTTCGAGGTCGCGCGCCTCGGCCTCGGCAGCGTCGGCGTCCTCGCGGCGCTCACGCTCGAGGTCGTCCCCGCGTTCCGCCTGGAGGCGCGCGAGGAGCCGTGGCCGCTCGACGCCGTGCTCGAGCGCCTGCACGGCCCCGACGGGCTCGTCGACGGCAACGACCACTTCGAGTTCTACTGGTTCCCGCACACGCGGCGCGCGCTGACCAAGCGCAACAACCGGGTCGCGGACGACGACGTGCGTCCCCTCAACCCCGTCCGGTCGTGGATCGACGACGAGCTGCTCTCGAACGCCGTCTTCGCCCTGACCAACCGGATCGCGACGCTCGTGCCGCCCGCCACCGCGGGGATCAACGCCGTGAGCTCGCGCGCGCTCAGCGCCCGCCGGTACACCGCCCCGTCTGCGGAGGTGTTCGTCTCCCCGCGGCGCGTGCGCTTCCGCGAGATGGAGTACGCCGTCCCCCGCGAGCACATCGTCGACGTCCTCGCCGAGGTCGACGCGTGGATCGAGTCGTCCGGGGAGCGCCTGCCGTTCCCCGTCGAGGTCCGCTTCGCCGCGGCCGACGACCTGTGGCTGTCGACCGCGCACGGCCGCGCGACGGCCTACCTGGCCGTGCACCAGTACGTGCAGCTCCCGTACACGCGCTACTTCTCGGCGGTCGAGCGGATCGTCGCGCAGGTCGGCGGGCGCCCGCACTGGGGCAAGCTGCACTGGCTCGGCGCGGAGGAGCTCGCGGGCGTCTACCCGCGGTTCGGCGACGCGCAGCGGGTGCGGGCCGCGGCCGACCCGACGGGCGTGTTCACGAACGCGTACCTCGACCACGTCCTCGGCCGGGTGCCGCAGGACGAGCAGGCGCCGCGCGCCGCCTGACCCCGACGACCCGCAGGGCGCGGACGTCCGCTGACCTGTCGCGCACGCCGGTCGCCGCCCCGCGCGACTTGTCACCCGCTCGGGTGAAGGCGTCCATGCGCACGCATCGACCCTGGCGGCGAACGGGTGACCGGTGCAGGCTGTGCCGGGTGAGTCTCACGAGCAGGGCCGTGGTCGCGTCGGGTTTCGGTGGACCGGAGGTGCTCCGCACCGTCCCGACCTCACCCGGGGACCCGGGGCCGGGGAACGTGCTCCTCGAGGTCCGGGCCGCGGCCGTCAACCCCATCGACTGGAAGATGTACGCCGCCGGGCCGGGCAACGACCCGTCCCGCCTGCCGCTGCGGCTCGGGCTGGAGGTCGCGGGCGTCGTCACCGCCGTCGGCCCGTCGGTCCGCTGGCTCTCGCCCGGCGACGAGGTCATCGCGTGGCGCGTGCAGGGCGGCTACGCGAGCCACCTCGAGGTGTCCGAGCAGGTCACGTGCCGCCGCCCCCGCACGCTCGACTGGCCGGCGGCGTCGGGCCTCCTGCTGGCCGGCACCACCGCGGTGCACACCCTGGCGGCGACGGGCACGCACGACGGCGACGTCGTCCTCGTGCACGGCGGCTCGGGCGGCGTCGGGCGGATGGCCGTCCAGCTCGCCGTGCTGCGCGGCGCCCGGGTCATCGCGACCGGCTCCCCCGACGTCCACGAGGACCTCCAGGCGCTCGGGGCGGTCCCCGTCGCGCACGGCCCGGGGCTGCTGGAGCGCGTCCGCGAGGCCGAGCGCACCACGGGGCCGGTGACGGTCGCGGTCGACACCGTCGGCAGCGACGAGGCCCTCGACGTGTCGGTCGCGGTCGTCGCGGACCGGCTGCGGGTCGCGACGATCGCCGGGTTCGGCCGTGCGGCGAGCCTCGGCATCCGCGCGCTCGGCGGCGGACCGGGCGCCGACCCGGGGACGGCCGTGCGGGACGCGGCGCGCGCGCAGCTCGCGGAGCTCGCCGCGGACGGGTCGCTCGACGTGCGGGTGGCCCGGACGTTCCCGCTCGACGACGCCGCACAGGCGCACCGCGTGAGCCAGGAGGGCCACGCGCGCGGCAAGCTCGTGCTGCTGCCCTGACCACGGTCAGGCGTCGAGGTCGCCGTGCCGCGGGAGGTGGGCGTCGCGCCCGCGTTCCCCGGTCTGCTCACGCGCGCGTGCGCGGACGTCGCGGCCACGTCTCGCGGGCGGACGTCGCGGCCGCGTCTCGCGCACCAACCTCGTCGCTCACGACGCGTCGCGCGGACCGGCCTCGTCGCTCAGAACGTGACGGGCGGCGGGGCGTCGTCGGCGAGCGTCGGACGGCGCGCGTCGTCGAGCCCGCAGAGCCCTTCCTCGGCCGCGGCGAGGACCTCGGCCGGCACCCGCACCCGCAGGCGGACGCGGTTCCCGGGCTGCCGGACGGGCAGGGGTGACGTCGGGGCGGAGCTCGCACGGGGGAGCGCTCCCACGCCCTCGGGCGTGGGCGCCTGGGGCTGGGACCACTGCGTCACGATCCGGGACGGTAGCAGCGGTCGGACGCCGCGCGCGACCCTCGCGGGGGTGATCCCGACGGCCCTGGTCACCTGACCTGCGCGGACACTCCGCCGATCTCCTCGCCGAGCGCACGCAGCTCTGCCAGCACCCGACGCACGACGAGCCGCTCGGCCCGGTCGGCCCGCAGCAGCGCGTCGATCCGCCTGCCCGCGCGGACGTCGGCGAGCGGCACGAGGCGCACCCGGGGGTCCCGCTCGAACGTGTAGCGGGGCAGCAGCGCGACGCCGTGCCCGGCGCCGACGAGCGAGGCGGCGACGTGGAAGTCGTTGATGCGGTGCACCACGCGCGGCGCGTCGCCGGACCGCCGGGCCACCGCCGCGAGGACGGTCGCGACCGGGAACCCCTCGCGCACCGCGACCCAGTCGACGCCCGCGAGCTCGTCGGGCCGCACCTGGTCCCGGTCGGCGAAGGGGTGGTCGTGCGGCACGGCGACGTCGAGCGGCTCACGCAGGAGCGGGACGACCACGACCCCGGCGTCCGGCCCGGCCCACGGGCGGCCTGCGTCGGGGCGGTGCGCGACGACGACGTCCATCCGGTCGGTGAGCCCGACGAAGTCGTCCTGCGCGACGTCCTCGTCGGCGCACTCCACGACGACGCCGTCGAGCGCCGCGACGCGCGTGAGCAGCGCGGGCAGCAGCAGCTGGGCGCCGCTCTGGAACGCGCTCACGCGGACGACCCCCTCGGGCCGGTCGAGGTAGGCGTCGACCGCGGCACGGGCGCGTTCGAGGGCGACCGCGACGTCGACCGCGGCGTCGGCGAGGGCCACGCCCGCGGCGGTGAGCCGCAGCCCTCGGCCGACCCGTTCGGTCAGCGGCACGCCCGCGTCCCGCTGCAGCGCGGCGACGTGCTGCGAGACGGCCGACGGCGTGAGGTGCAGGGCCGCCGCGGCCGCCGTCACACCGCCCTGGGTGTGCACGGCGCGCAGGATCTGCAGCGAGCGGGCGTCCATGCCGCCGACGCTATGCGATCGTTCAGTCCTGCTGCAGGGTCACCTCACGACAACTCGATGGTGCTGAAGGGTGGCCCGGCCCGATGCTGGGTCCCATGCCCGCCCGCGACCGTGCCCTCGCCGTCCTCGTGGCCGTCGTCTGGGGCCTGAACTTCCCGGCGATCCACCTCTCCCTGCAGCAGTTCCCGCCGCTGTTCCTCGTCGCGCTGCGGTTCACGCTCCTCGCCGTCCCGACGCTGCTGCTCGTCCCTCGGCCCAGCGCACCCTGGCGCTGGGTGCTCGCCTACGGCGCCGGGTTCGGCGTGCTGCAGTTCGTGTTCCTCTACGTCGCGATGGACTCCGGGATGCCCACCGGGCTCGCGTCGCTCGTCCTGCAGTCGTCCGCCCCGTTCACCGTCGTGCTCGCCGCGGCGCTGCTCCGGGAGCGCGTGAGCGCCCGGCAGGCCGCCGGCGTCGGCGTCGCCGCCCTGGGCCTCGGCGGCATCGCGCTGCACCGCGCGGGCCTCGGGGGCGGTGCCACCCTGCTGCCCGTCGTCCTCACCCTGTGCGGCGGGCTCGGCTGGGCGCTCGGCAACCTCGGCAACCGGCAGGCGATGCGCGCCGCGCCCGGCGAGCCGTTCCGGCTGCTGCTCTGGATGTCCGTCGTCCCGCCGCTGCCGATGCTCGCCGCGTCGCTCGTCGTCGAGGGCCCGGACCGCATCACGGCGTCGTTCGGCGACCTGACCAGCCGGCAGGGGCTGCTCGCGGTCGCCGGGCTCGCGTTCACCGTGCTCGTCGCGACCCTGCTCGGCGGCGGGATCTGGACGACCCTCATGGGACGCCACCCGTCCAGCACCGTCGCCCCGTTCTCGATGCTCGTGCCCGTCGTGGGGATCGCGTCGTCGTGGCTGCTGCTGCGCGAGCGGACCGCGACCGCCGAGCTCGTCTGGGGCGCCGTCGTCGTCGCCGGCGTGCTGCTCGGCAGCACCCGCGCCGTGCCCTCGTGGTGGCCCCGACGCCGCGCCCGCGGCACCAGGGGTCAGGCCGGGACGGCGACCACCAGCGCGGTCGCGACGGCGGCGACGCCCTCGCCCCGGCCCGTCAGCCCGAGCCCGTCCGTCGTCGTCGCGGACACCGACACCGGGGCACCCGCGGCCGCCGACAGCGCGGCCTCCGCCTCGGCCCGCCGCTGACCGATCTTCGGCCGGTTGCCGATGACCTGGACCGCGACGTTCCCCACCTCGAAGCCCGCTGCCCGGACGCGTCGGGCCGCCTCGGCGAGCAGTGCCGTGCCCGCGGCGCCCTTCCACCGTGGCTCCGACGTGCCGAAGTTCGACCCGAGGTCCCCGAGGCCGGACGCGGACAGCAGCGCGTCCGCGGCCGCGTGGGCCGCCACGTCGGCGTCCGAGTGGCCCGCGAGCGGACGCTCCCCCGGCCAGGCGAGCCCCGCGAGGTGCAGGACCGCGTCGGGCGCGGGGTCGGGGTCGTAGGCGTGCACGTCGACGCCGACGCCCGTACGCGGCAGGGCGGTGGTCACAGGGCCTCCTCGGCGGCATGCGCGGACAGGTGCGGGGGCAGGGCCGGGGTCGGGGGGCCAGACGTCGTCGGCGCGTCCCGCAGCAGCAGCTCCGCGACGGCCAGGTCCCGTGCCGTGGTGATCTTGGCGGCGTCCTCGTGCCCCTCGACGACCCACACGGGCTCGCCCAGCAGCTCGACGAGGCCCGCGTCGTCGGACGCCGCGAGCGCCTCGTCGTGCGCGACGTGGGCCCCGTGCGCGTGCGCGCGCAGCAGGACGTCGAGCCGGAACCCCTGCGGCGTCTGCACGGCGCGCAGGTCGCCGCGCGGCACGGTCCGGACGACGGGCCACACCAGGGGACCGGCGTCCGTGGACCCGACGGAGCTCCCGGCCGGGCGCGTCGGGTCGCCCACCTGCTTGACGGTGTCCGTCACGGGCACGCCCGGGACGACCGCGCCGTGGCCGGCGCGCACCGCCTCGACGACGCGCGCCACGAGGGCGGGCGGCACGAGGGGTCGGGCGGCGTCGTGCACGAGGACGACGTCGACGTCGGGGCAGCGAGCGGCGAGGGCGTCGAGCGCGGCGGCGACGGACGCCTGCCGGGTCGCGCCCCCGGGGACGACGACGACGTCGCCACCGAGGTGCCCCAGGAGGGTACGGACGGTGTCGACGTCGTCGGGTGGTGCGGTGACGACGAGCGTGGTGACACGCTCGCCGTCGGACGTACGGGCCTCGAGCAGCCGACGGGCGGCGTGCCGGAGCAACGGCTCCCCGCCGAGCGGCACGAGGGCCTTGGGCAGGGTGTGCCCGAGCCTCGACCCGCTGCCGGCGGCGGTCAGGACGGCGGCGACGCTCACCGGGGTGCGCGAACGGGACGGGAGGCGGCGGGCGTCAGGACGCGAGGACCTCGTCGAGGATCGCCTCGGCCTTGTCCTCCTCGGTGTGCTCGGCGAGTGCGAGCTCCGAGACGAGGATCTGACGGGCCTTGGCGAGCATGCGCTTCTCCCCCGCGGACAGGCCGCGGTCGGCGTCACGGCGGGACAGGTCCCGCACGACCTCGGCGACCTTGATGACGTCGCCCGACGCAAGCTTCTCGAGGTTGGCCTTGTAGCGGCGCGACCAGTTGGTCGGCTCCTCCGTGTACGGGGCGCGGAGCACCTCGAAGACCCGGTCGAGCCCTTCCTGGCCGACGACGTCACGCACACCGACGAGGTCGACGTTCTCCGCCGGTACCTCGATGGTCAGGTCCCCCTGTGCGACCTTGAGCTTGAGGTAGATCTTGTCCTCTCCGCGGATGGTCCTGGTCTTGATCTCTTCGATCAACGCTGCACCGTGGTGCGGGTAGACAACGGTCTCCCCAACAGTGAAAGTCATCTGCAGGCGTCCCCTTTCGCAGAGGTGTATCTTATCACGCCCGATTTGGCAGCCGGACGGCGCGAGACGTGCATCACCGCAGGTCAGCGCGGTGCTCGCCGCGAGGCCCGCCGGACGAGGCCCCCGGAGGGCGGGACGTCGGTCCCCTGTCCAGGTCGGACGCCCGGGTAGATTCCGCCCGGGCAGGCCGCGCGCGCACGTCGCACGGCCCGGACTCTTCGACGGCTAGGCTGACCGTGCGGTCGTCCTCGTTCCCCGAGGCGGCCGTCGACCTGACCGGATCCCCCCGCACAGGGGCACCCGACGCCCCGAGGAGTCACCGTGACCTCGCCCCGCCTCCGCACCCCCCGACTTCTCGTGCTCGCCGGCGTCGTCGCCGCCGGGCTCGTGCTGGCGGGCTGCTCGGCCACCAACCCCATCACGACCGAGGACGAGTACGCCGCGTCCGACGGCGTGCTGGTCACGCTCGGCGACGTGCGCGGCAGCAACCTGCTGGTGCTGACGGCCGGGGAGGGCGAGCCCGCCGTCCTGCACGGCGCGCTGACGAACGACGGCGCCGAGGAGGAGACGGTCACGCTCACGCTCGACGGCGCCGAGCCGACGGTCGTGCCCGTGCCCGCGGGCGCCACGGTGCTGCTCGACGGCTCCGACGAGGACGGCCACGCCGACGTCAGCGTCGCCGCGATCTCCGTCCCCGCGGGCGCCCTGGCGCCGCTCACGGTCGCGACCGGCCGGTCCGGCTCGGTCAACCTCGACGTCCCGGTCCTCGACGGCACGCTGCCCGAGTACGCGGGCTCGATCCCGACGGCCTCCGCGACGCCCACGCCCGAGCCGGCCGCGGAGCCCGCCGCCGAGCCGACCGCGTCGGCCGAGCCCACCCCCGCGCCGTCGGAGTCCGCCGAGGACTGACCGACCCGAGCACCACCGCGCGGGGCGGGCCGCACGACGCCCCGCGCACCGCAGGCAGCACGAAGGCCCGGCCACCACGGCCGGGCCTTCGTCGTCCCACGGTCCCCCCGCGGTCCAGCCCGCGGCCCTCC